>CAYZXQ010000004.1:0-70344 GCA_964482465.1 uncultured Nigerium sp.
GTTGCGTCCGCGGGTTGGGTGCGGTCTGGCTCGTGTTCGTTGCCTGTTCCCCTGTCGGCAGGAGCCGCTGGGTCTCGTTCGTTGCGTCTGCGGGTTGGGTCCGGTCTGGTTCGTGTCCGTTGCCTGTTCCTCTTGCGGGCCCGCCGGGGCGCCGAAGGCATGGGCGAGCAGCGTCGAGGAGCCGGACCCACCGGTACGCTCCGGGCTGTGGCCGAACGGGATCGGGGACGCGGGCGTCCGATAGGAAGCATCACCCGCGGGACCACCCACCCCAACCGGCTGCGGCGAGTGGACCGGTATCTCGTCGGGCCCCTGGCACCGGCGCTGCGGGCGGCGTCCGACCCCGTGGTGGTCGACCTGGGGTACGGCGCCTGGCCATGGACGACCGTCGAGTTGCACGAGCGGCTTCGCCGGGTCCGCCCGGACGTCCGGGTGGCGGGCATCGAGATCGATCCCGGGCGGGTCGGGGCCGCCGCGCCGTGGGCGGCCCCGGATCGGGTGTTCGTGCGCGGCGGGTTCGAGCTTCCGCTCCCCGAGGGGTGGGGCAGGCCCGTGCTGGTGCGGGCGTTCAACGTGCTGCGGCAGTACGACGAGGCCGACGTGGACGCCGCGTGGCGCCTGGTCGCCGGACGCCTCGCGCCCGGCGGCGCGCTGGTCGAGGGCACATGCGACGAACTCGGACGCCGCGCCTGCTGGGTGACCGTAGGGCCCTCCGGACCAACCACCTTCACCCTCTCGACACGTCTGGAATCCCTGCAACGCCCCAGCGACGTCGCCGACCGGCTACCCAAGGCGTTGATCCACCACCACGTCCCCGGCACCCGGATTCACGCCTGGCTGCACGCGCTCGACCGAGCCTGGGACCTCGCCGCTCCGCTGGCCCCCCTTGGCGTGCGGCAGCGGTGGCTGGCGACCGTGGCGTCCGTCCGCGACGACTGGCAGGTCCTGCACGGACCCTCCCGGTGGCGATTGGGGGAGGTCACCCTCCCGTGGGATCGGGTCGCGCCGCCACGACCCTCCGGCCGAGCGGAGGGCGTCCGACAGGGTTCCTAGCGGAGGCCCTCAGTCCTGGGTCCGCCCGAGGTGCACGGGGGAGTGGGAGTTGGGACAACTCGGCGGGCCCCTGCCGACAGCCTCCGGCGGATGGCGTCCTGCGCGGTGGGAGGCGGAGGGCGTGCGACAGGGTTCCTAGCGGAGCCCCTCAGTCCTGGGTCCGCCCGAGGTGCGCGGGGAGTGGGAGTTGGGACAACTCGGCGGGCCCCTGCCGACTCCGGCGGACGGCATCCTGCGCGGTGGAAGATCGCGCGACCGGCACCGGCCGACCCGGCGCGTCTCGGAGTGTCGGGCCGACGGTCGCCGGTGAGCCACGCCGGGGGCCCACGCTGCGGGCTGACGGCGCGGCGTCCGTCAGTCGGCGAGGAATCCGGGCAGATCGGGGACGGGGACGCGGCCGGTCCACTGGCGGGCGGAGTCGGACGTCAGGGCGTACAACACCCCGAGGGCCAGGCCCATGTCCACCATGGAGAGCAGGGTGGTCGTCGTCACGCCGAGGTAGCCCACGAGCGTCAGGGCCGCGAGGACCAACGTCGTCAGACGCGCCCACGCCCGGCCCCGGTAGGTCTGGAGCGCCAAGATCACCAACAGGATGCCCATGACCGCGAGGACCCCCGCCAAGATCACCCGGACCTCCAGGGAGTCGCCATCGGGGTTCACCGCCACGAACTCGAACATCGCCCTCACCAGCGACAGGACCGTCGTCGCCACCGACAACAACACCGCCACCACGACCGACACCGGACGGGCGCCGACGTCCGCGTCGTCGGCGGCTGGACGCAGGGGGGGCTGCGGCTCGGCCGGCACGCCCTCCAGGCGCAGGACCGGAAGGTCCCCGTCGGTGTGGATCGCGTCCCCGCCGCCGTTGCGCGAGTGGTAGCCCGTGGAGAAGTTGCGGATCACGTCGACGGACGCCTCAGGCACGGCGTCCGTCACCGTCTTCACGATGTGGTCGCGCTCGACGTCGGTATCCGCGTCGATCTTGTGCGTGATCTGCAGGGTGAACATGCTCAGCCCCACCGAGCGGTCGTAGGTGCCGGCGGCGAGCCAGTCGACCCGATGCCCGCCGGGCAGGATCCATCCGGGCGGGCAGCGCCAGAACCGCACGTGGTGGCGCTGCCGGGCGTTGCCGTCGACCTCCTGCTGGTAGGCGAAGTCCTGCTGATTCCGGAACAGGAACAGCGAACTCACCGGGGCCTCGGGATAGCTGCGCCCTGTGAGCGAACTCACCACGATCGCCCACGAAGAGCGCAGCGTGATGGGATGCGACATGATCCAGCCGGCGCGCTCCATGGCGGTGCGCAGTTGGTCCTCGGTGCCCAGCACCGCGAGGTTCACCGGGTCGCCCAGGACGCCATCGCCGGCGCGGGTGCGTCCGAAGAAGTAGTCCGGGACGTACAGGTTGGTCAGCAGCCGGTTGAGCCGCGGCATCGCCAGGTAGGCGATCACCGGCCACGTGAGGAACAGCCAGAGCAGTCGGAGCGCCCAGTTGCCGCCCTGGGTGGCGATCAGCCACGCGAAGTAGAAGGCGAACAGCGTGGACGCCACGAACAGCACGTCCTCCAGGAAGTCCACGCTCACGATGCGTCGGATGCTCCACGCCGAGATCTTCTGGGGTCGTTCCTGGGTGGCCATGGCCGCATGCTAGTGGTCGGTCCTGTTGCCGTGCGGGTGCCCACTCTGATCGACTGCGCGGAGTGAGGAGGTTCCCATGGGGTCGGACGCCCGCCTGGCCGCCGCCCGGACGGCCCTCGGCCCGGCCGGGTCGGCCGACGCCCTGGTCCGGGGGCTGACCGGTGCGCTGCCCGGCCGCCGCTGCCCGGCGTGCGGCGCCGAAACCCACGGGCGGCCCGTCCTCCCCGGCTGGGAGGTCTCCGTGGCCCACGCCCCCGGCATCGACATCGTGGCCGTGGCCCGCGGCGTCCGCGTCGGCGTGGATGTCGAGCAGGTCGGCTCGGCGCGCGATGCGATCCGGACGATGCTCGTCCACCCGGACGAAACGGTGGCGGACGCCGACCTCACCCGCTGGTGGGTCCGGAAGGAGGCCGCGCTGAAGGCGTCCGGGGAGGGGCTGCGGCGCGAGCCGGCGACGCTACTTCTGAGCGAGGGCGCGGACGGCTGGACCGTCGCGTGGCCCGACGGAACCGTCGCGTCCGGACGGGACGTGGACGCCGGGCCGGGCTACCTGGCGGCGGTGTGCGCGCTGTGAGCGCTCAGGCCCCCACCACCGGGCACGGCGGCAGCGCCACCGCGTCCAGCCAGGCGGCGAAGAGCGGCCCGAGCTCGCGACCGGAGCGCTCCGCGGCGAGAGACACGAAGTCGGCGGTCTCCACGCTGGAGCCGCGGTAGGTCGCGACCCACGCCGCGAGCACGTCGAAGAACCCGGCGTCGCCCAGCTCCGCCCGCAGGGCGTGCAGCGTGAGCGCGCCGCGCTTGTAGACCCAGTCGTCGAACATGTGGGTCACCCCGGGATCGGCCAGCGGAGCGGGTTGGTCCGCGGCGGCGAGCGCGGCCCAGTGCGCGGCGGCGCGCGCGTCGCACGACTCCAGTCCCCGCTCCTGCGACCACAGCCACTCGGCGTAGCACGCGAAGCCCTCATGCAGCCAGATGTGGCGCCACGTCTCGGCGGTCAGGGCGTTGCCGAACCACTGGTGGGCGAGTTCGTGGACGACGAGCCGCTCGTTCTCCCAGGTCGGTTCGAGGTGGTTGACGCCGAAGCTCGCCAGCTCCGCCGCCTCCAAAGGGATCTCCAACTCGTCGTCGGCGACCACCGCCCGGAAGTGCTCGAAGGGGTAGGGGCCGGCCCAGCGTTCCAGCGCAGCCAGCATCGCCGACAGGCGCCGCAGCGGTGTGCCCGCCAGCAGTGTGCGGTCGGCGGGACCGAACAGCTCGATGCGAGGGTCGTCGCCCGGTGTCAGCTCGGGGCGGTAGCGCCCGATGTGCAGCGCCATCAGGTAGGGCGGGATAGCGTGCCGCTCCTCGTAGGTCCACGTCGTGCGGCCGTGGCGGCTGGTCGTGGCCACCAGCCGTCCGTTGCCGATCGCCTCGTAGCCGGGGTCGACGGTGACGAGCAGGTGATGCGTGGCGCGGTCGGACGCGCGGTCGTTGCACGGGAACCACGACGGCGAGCCGTAGGGCTGCGAGGCGACCAGGACGCCGTCGCGCAGTTCCTCCCAGCCGGCGGTCCCGAAGGGTCCCGGGACGCCGGACGGCTTGCCGGAGTAGGCGAACGCGACCTGGACGCGGCGTCCGGCGGCCAGCGGCTCGGCCAGGCGGATGACGACGTGGCGGCCCTTCTGGGTCCACTTGCGGGGTTTGGAGCGGGCGACCGAAACCGCATCGACGTGCAGCCCGTACAGGTCGACGCGCAAGGATTCGGTGTCGACCAGGGCGCGCACGTTGAGGACAGCGCGCGCCGACAACCGGTTGGTGGCCACCTTGTAGTCGAGGGTGAGGTCGTAGTGCTCGACGGTGTAGCGGTCGTCCCCGTGGGTGGGCAGGTAGGGGTCGGGTCCAGGTCTCACGGCGTCCGAGTCTCTCACATCGACTCCGCGGACGCCGTCCACGGGCCGATCGGGTTCCCGACCCACCGGGTCCGGTTCGGGACCGACTCGCCGCGCATGACCAGCGAGGCCGGGCCGATGGTGGCGTGGCGGCCGAGGACGGCGGCCGGAAGGACGACCGAGTTGGGGCCGAGCGTCGCGCCCCGCCGCAGCGTCACCGGGTCGAGCGCCAGGACGCGGTCGTGGAACAGGTGGGTCTGGACCACACAACCCCGGTTGACCGTGACGCCATCGTCCAGGGTCACCAGGTCGGCCTCCGGCAGCCAGTGGCTCTCGCACCACACGCCTTGGCCGATGCGCGCCCCCAGGAGGCGCAGCCACATCGACAACAGGACGGTCCCCGTCGCCCAACGCGCGAACCAGGGCGCGGCGACCACCTCGACGAACTGGTCGGCGAGCTCGTTGCGCCACACGAACGAACTCCACAGCGGGTGCTCGCCCGGACGGACCCGTCCCACGATGGCGCGCTTGGCCAGCACGGACGCCCAGACCGCGGCGTAGCCGGCCACCACGAGCACCACCCCGCCGGCCAGTGCCGCAACCCACCAGCCCAGCTGCGCCAAGGCAACCAGCGCCGTGGCGACCCCGAGGCCCAACGCGAAGGAGACCGCCACGGCCACCAGGCGGAACGCCTCCACCACGGCCCGCACCACGCGCAGGCGCGTCGGCGGGTGGTAGGTGAGGGAGGTGTCGGCGTCGGACGCCGCCCGTCGCAGCGGAGCGGGCGGGCTACCCACCCACGAGGTGTCCTTCTTGGCGACGGTCCGGGCGGGGGCGGCCGACAGGACGGCCACCAGCCCGCCGGCCGGCACCTTGCGTCCGGGGGCCGCCATGCCCGAGTTGCCGAGGAACGCGCGCTTGCCGACCTTGGTCCGCTCCACTCGCAGCCAGCCGCCGCCGAGTTCGTACCCGCCCAGGAGGGTGTCGTCGGCCAGGAACGATCCGGCGCCGATGTCGGCCAGGGTGGGCAACAGCAGGACCGTCGAGGCCTCGGCGTCCGGACCCACCCGCGCACCCAACGCCCGCAGCCACCACGGCGTGAGCCACGAGGCGTAGAGCGGGTACAGCCACGTACGGCTCTCGTCCAGCGCGCGGATGGTCGCCCAGGCGGCCAGGCCGGGCAGCGAGTCCACCGGGTGGTGCCCGGGCCGGACCGCCAGCCCCAACACCCGGACGGTCGCCCAGACCAGCAGCGCCGTCGCGACGAACCCCAGGACGGTCCCGGCCGGCAGCCAGGCCAGCAGCCGCAGGGCGAAGCCGGGGACGCCGGCGTCCGCGGGCACGACGGCGAGGGCCGGAGCGAGCCCGGCGGCGACCCCCAGGAGGGGAAGGAGCGCCAACCAGGCGCCGACGAGGGGATATCCCAGCCCCAGCAGCGGACGCCGCGGCGGAGGCTCGTCCTCCCAGGGCCCACGGGCGACCCGGTGGCCGAGGACGGCGGGGGAGCCCGCCCAGTGCTCGCCCGGTGGGATCGCGCCCAGGACCGACGATCCCGGCGCTACCTCGGCCCCGGCCCCGACCACGGCGTCCGGACCCAGCGTGCAGCGCATCCCGACGCGGGCGTTTGGACCCACCACGATCCGGCCGATGTGCAGGACATCGCCGTCGATCCACGTGCCGTTGAGGTCGGCCTCGAGTTCCACCGAACAGCCGTCGCCCAGCGTGAGCAGGCCGGTGACGGGCGGCAGCGCGTGCAGGTCGACGTGGCGGCCGACGCGCGCGCCGAGGAGGCGGGCGTAGAGGTTCATGAACGGGGCACCGGCGAGATGGGTCGCCAGGAGTTCCTCGGTGAGGCGTTCGGCGAGCCACAACCGGAGATGGACGCGTCCGCCGCGGGGGTAGGTTCCGGGGCCGACGCCGGCCAGCACCAGGCGGGCGCCGAGGGCGGCGAGGAGCAGCCGTCCGGGCGGGAAGACGAGCAGCAGCCACCCCAGGACGACCGCCGCCCACGGCGCGGTGGGCAGGCCGGTGAAGCCGAGGACCGTCGCCACGTTCGTCCCGGCGGCCAGCCAGGTCAGCCAGCGCAGGCCGCCGAGGGTCCGCAGGGGGATGGTCGCGACGAGTTGGCCGAGTTGCGTCTTGCGCGGAACCGGACGGACGCGTTCGTTCAGCCGGGTGGCGGGCGCGTCGAGATGGGCGAGGTGCGCCGCTTGGTCGGCGAGCCGCGGGTGGTCGTAGATGTCGGTCACGCCCGCCTCGGCGTGCCGCTGGCGGACCTTCGCCACGAGGTGCGCGACGCCCAGCGAGGTGCCGCCGAGATCGAAGAAGTCGGCGTCGGGGGCGTCGACGGTGGCGCCCAGAACGTCGGTCCACAGGCCAGCGAGCCACCGCTCGGCGTCCGACAGGGGGGCGGCGGGGGCGTGGGGCTCGTCGGGCAGCGGCCAGGGCAACGCGTCGCGGTCGATCTTCCCGGAAGTGCGCGTGGGCAGGTCCGGCACTAGCGCCAGCCGGGGGACGAGGGCGGCCGGCAGGGCGGCCCGCAGCCGGGTGAGAGCGGCGGCCTTGTCGAAGCCGGGGTCGGTGGCGAGATAGCCGACGAGGATGCGGGTTCCGGACGCCGTGGTCCGGACCGCCGCGGCGGCCGCCCGCACCCCCGGCAGGGCCGTGAGCGCGGCGTCCAACTCGCCCAGCTCGATGCGGCGTCCGCCGACCTTCACCTGGTCGTCCGCGCGACCGACGAACAGCAACCCGGCCGGGTCGTTCACGACGAGATCGCCGCTGCGGTACGCGCGCGTCCAACCCAGCGCGGGCAGCGGCGCGTACTTCTCGGCGTCCTTGGCCGCGTCGAGGTAGCGGGCCAGCCCGACGCCGCCGATGACGAGTTCGCCCGTGGCGCCGTCGGGGACGGGCGTGCCGTCGGCGTCCACGACCGCGAGATCCCAGCCGTCCAGGGGCAGGCCGATGCGCACCGGACCGTCCGGGTGCACGCGCGCGCCACACGCGACCACGGTGGCCTCGGTCGGTCCGTAGGTATTCCAGACCTCGCGCTCGGGCGTCGCGAATCGGGCGCCGATCTCGGGCGGACACGCCTCACCGCCGAGGATGAGCAGGCGGACGCGCGCGAGGGCGTCCGGGGGCCAGAGCAACACGAGCGTCGGGACCGTCGACACGGCTGTGACCTTGTTCGCCACCAGCCACGGGCCCAGATCCATGCCCGACTTCACCAGCGACCGGGGCGCGGGCACGAGGCAGGCGCCGTGCCGCCACGCCAGCCACATCTCCTCGCAGGAGGCGTCGAACGCCACCGAGAGGCCGGCCATGATCCGGTCGTCGGGGCCGAGGGGGGCCTCGGCGAGGAAGAGGCGCGCCTCGGCGTCCACGAACGCGGCGGCGGCCCGGTGGGTGACCGCGACGCCCTTGGGCTTGCCGGTCGATCCGGAGGTGAAGATGATCCAGGCATCGTCGTCGGGGCTCGGGTCGGCGGACGCCACGGCCGGGCGGGCAGGGGTGCGCGGCACGAGGTCGAGATCCGCGGTAAGGAGGGCGGCGACGTCGGCTTCGGCGAAGACGGTCCGGGCGCGCTCGTCGGGATCGTCCCGGTCGACGGGCACGTAGGCGGCCCCGGCCAGCAGGACCCCGAGGATGGCGACGTAGAGGTCGGTCGTCCCGGAGGCGATCCGGACGCCCACGCGATCGCCCGCGCCGATCCCGGCCTCGGCGAGTCGGTCGGCTACCGCGGTGGCCTCGGTGAGGAACTCGGCGTAGGTGAGGACGTGGGTGCCGTTGTCCAGCGCGAGCGCGTCGGGGTGTTCGGACGCCGTGGCCCGGACGATGTCGACGAGCGTCCGGGGCGGGGGAGCCGACGATCCGCGGCGCAGGGACATGGGTGCGCACCCTCCTGTCGGGGCCGGGGACGCCCCGATCCTAGTCCTGCGGACTGCCCGTCGGTCGGCGGTCCGGCGGCCGCGGCGAGCCCCCCGTCGACCGACCGGGCAGAAGGGGCCACACGGCGCACCCAGGGCCATCGGCACCGCGACATCGCTCGCGACACGCTCGCCGGCATGGGCGAGATGTCCACCGCACGGCCTGCCCAGGGCCATCGGCACGACGACATCCCCCCCTGTGAAGTCCTCGCGTGCTGCGCGGTGCGGGGCGTGCCATCACAGGTCAGGATCCCCAGCGTCGCCACCCTCCCCGGCTCCCGCGCTTGCGGCACATGGTCGCCCAGCCGCGGTCGACACCGGCGCGCGCCGCGAGGAGTCCAAGGGAAGCCCACCCTACGATGGGGACATGCTCGTCTTTGTTCCCCTCGGCGCCGACGAGGTCGCGGCGTGGGCGTCCGGAACCCCCTATTCCGGCGTCGCGTACGCGACGACGCCGACGATGCTGGCGGCGTTCGGGCTCGACCTGGCCGACGACGAGGACGCCGAACGCACCAGCCTCCACATCGCCGCGCTCGACGCCCTGCGCCGCCATGGAGCGCGGCGGGTCGCCGTCGCGTCGGCGTCCGCGTTCGACGACGGGCTAACCGACCTGGGCGCCGTCACGTGCGGGCCGCTCGCCTGGACAGCCGTGAGCGCGCTGTTCGCCGACGCCCCCGAGGCGGGGCCGGTGGTCGCCGCGGCCGCCGCTGGCCTGGCCGGCATCCGCGACCTCGACGGCGCCTGGGAGCATCCGGCCCACGAGGCGCTGCTGCACGGGGCCGACCTGCTGTGGTTCGGACCCGAGGAGTGGGCTCGGCTCACTTGAGGGGCGCTGGGCAGCCGAGACCCGGCCTGCCACACTGGGCGCATGCCCAGGTCCTTGTGGAAAGGGGCCGTCTCCTTCGGCCTCGTGACGATCCCCGTCAAGCTGTACGGCGCCACCGAGCAGCGGGACGTCCAGTTCCGGCAGGTTCACCCCGCCGATGGCGGCCGGATCAAGTACAAGCGTGTCTGCGAGGTCTGCGGCCAGGAGATCCCGTTCGCCGAGATCGGCAAGGGCTACGAGGCCGCGGACGGCCGGACGGTCGTACTGGAAGCGTCAGACTTCGACGACCTGCCGCTGCCGACCGCGAAGCAGGTCGAGATCGTCCAGTTCACCGAGCTCGACCAGATCGACCCCACCTACCTCGACAAGTCCTACGTGGTCGAGGCGGACGGTCCGGGCGTCAAGCCGTACGTCCTGCTGCGCGAGGCCCTCGCCGAGACCGGCAAGGTCGCGCTGGTGAAGGTCGCCCTGCGGTCGCGGGAATCGCTGGCCATGCTGCGCGCCCACGACGACCTGTTGATGCTGCACACGATGCTGTGGCCGGACGAACTCCGCGACGGCAGTTTCGCCGCCCCCGCCGCCGCGGTGACGGCGTCCGAGGCCGAGGTGGGCATGGCGCGGATGTTCATCGACCAGCTCTCCGGCGACTTCGATCCCTCCCGCTTCACCGACTCCTACCGCGAGGCCCTCGAACAGGTCGTGGCGAGCAAGCTGGAGGGTGTACCCCTGGTCCCGGACGCCGAGGGCCAGGCCCGTCCGGCCGAGGTGGTCGACCTGGTGGCCGCGCTCAAGGCGTCCGTCGAGGCCGCCAAGGCCCGGCGCGAAGCGGCCCGGGCGGCGTCCGGGGCACAGGGCCAGCGCGCCGGGTGACTCGGCTCGGCCACGGGGCCCGATGGTGCGCTCCCGCCTGCCCCAGACCGCAAGATTCGGGGTAGTTCGCGGGCGATGCCGCAAGACTGCGCGTGAGTCTCCCCATGAGCGGTGAATCCGGCGCGGACCCTGTATCGTCGTGCCGTGGATGCCATGTCGATCGTTCCCCGTCCCGTCAACGAGCCGAATCGCACCTACGCGCCCGGCACTCCGGAGCGCGACGCGCTGGTGGCGCGGCTGGAGGCCGTCACGGCGTCCGACCCCGTCGAGATCACCGGCCTCTTCGGGGGCGCGCGGCGTCCGGGGAGCGGATCGCCCCTGGAGGTGCGGATGCCGTCCGACCACGGCCACCTGCTCGGGGTCGTCCACCAGGCCACGCACGCCGACGCCGAGGCCGCCATCGCCGGGGCGCTCGCCGTCGCTCCCGCGTGGGCCGCGCTGCCGTTCGAGGAGCGGGCCGCCGTCTTCCTGCGCGCCGCCGACCTGGTCGCCGGCCCCTACCGGGCCACGATGAACGCCGCGACGATGCTCGGCCAGGGCAAGACGATCCAGCAGGCCGAGATCGACTCCGCGTGCGAGCTGATCGACTTCTTGCGGTTCAACGTCGCCTACGCCGAGCAGATCCTCTCCGAGCAGCCCACCAGCCCGTCGGGGGCCTGGAACCGCATGGACTACCGCCCTCTGGAGGGCTTCGTCTACGCCATCACGCCGTTCAACTTCACCGCCATCGGGGGCAACCTCCCGACGGCACCGGCGATCATGGGCAACGTCGTGATCTGGAAGCCCGCGCTGACCCAGAGCCTGTCGGCCCATCACTTCCTCGACATCCTGCTGGAGGCCGGCCTGCCCGAGGGCGTCATCAACCTGGTCCCGGGACACGGCCGCGAGGTCAGCGACGTCGTGCTGGCCAGCCCGCACCTGGCCGGCATCCACTTCACCGGCTCGACCGGGGTCTTCCAGGGGCTGTGGCGCGAGGTCGGCGAGAGGATCGCCACCTACCACAGCTACCCGCGCATCGTCGGCGAGACCGGCGGGAAGGACTTCGTGGTGGCGCACCCGAGCGCCGACCCGACCGCCCTGGTCGCCGCGCTGGTTCGCGGGGCCTTCGAGTACTCGGGTCAGAAGTGCTCGGCCGCCTCGCGCACGTATGTCCCCAAGAGCCTGTGGGCGCGGATCGGTTCCGACCTCATCGACCAGACCGAGGCGCTGGCGGTCGGCGATGTCCGCGACCTGACCAACTTCACCTCGGCGGTCATCGACGAGCGCGCCTTCCGCAAGCTGGCCGGCGTGATCGAGACCTGCCGCTCCGATCCCGGCATGGACATCCTCGCGGGCGGCACCTACGACGACGCGACGGGTTGGTACATCCGGCCGACGATCGTGGCCTCCGACGACCCGCGCGCCGACATCTTCGTCACCGAGTACTTCGGTCCGATCCTCGGGGTGTACGTCTACGACGACGCCCGCTACGAGGAGATGCTGGAGCTGGTCGACACCGCCTCCCCGTACGCCCTGACCGGCGCGGTGTTCGCCACCGACCGTCGCGTCATATCCGACACGATGGCGAAACTGCGGTTCACGGCCGGCAACTTCTACATCAACGACAAGCCCACCGGCGCCGTCGTCGGCCAGCAGCCGTTCGGCGGCGGGCGGGCGTCCGGCACCAACGACAAGGCCGGCAGCGTGTGGAACCTGATCCGCTGGGCGAGCCCCCGCGCGATCAAGGAGACGCTGGTGTCGCCAACGTCGACGGCCTACCCACACATGGGCTGAGCCTGCGGGTCACCTCCATGGGACGCCAGCCAGGAGTCGCCGAGGGCGGCTTGTACCTCAAGCAGGTCGGCGACGTCCGGCGCGGCCGCCTTCTCGATGGTGGCGCCCAGCAGGGGGATCGCGACGGTGAAGTCGGCGTCCACGGCGAACTCGCTTCCGGACGCCGTGGGCGTCAGCCGCAGCGTCCCCATCAACCGGACGGGCGC
This sequence comes from uncultured Nigerium sp., assembly GCA_964482465.1. GTDB lineage: Bacteria > Actinomycetota > Actinomycetes > Propionibacteriales > Propionibacteriaceae > Propioniciclava. The sequence continues at coordinate 12,155 of CAYZXQ010000004.1, forward strand.
CCCGCTCACCACGAGCGACAGGGTGCCGTCGCGGGAGCCGTCCGGCGCCGACGCGCCCCAACCGAACTCCTCGCGGACGCCCAGGCGCTCGCCCACGAACCGGCGGACCACCTCGGGAGCGGCCACCGAGGCGATCACCACGGCGGCCTCCGGGCTGGCCTGGGTCGAGAACTCGTCGGCTTCGAGCGCGCGGCAGGCGTAGTCGAGGAAGGCCGTATCGGTGAACATCGCGTGGACGCGGTCGGGGGTCGCCGCGAACGCGTGGGTGAGGGCAAGACGCATGCCCTCATTCTGGCCCCCCGGGAACCGGCCGGATAGGCTGAACAGATTCGAACGACGAAGGAGTCGGCCATGGAGCACGTCGATCAGGCACAGGGGCTCGCGGGGGCGGCCACGATCCGCGAGCGATTCGTCGCGGAGGTCCTGTCTGGGCTGGAGCCGGCGTCCGGCGGGCTGTCGGCGGAGCATCTCACCACGTTCGTGACCGCCTTCGTCGCCCGCACCGAGACCGCGCTGCTCGGCGATCCCGTCAAGGTGGCGCGGCTGGTGGCGGCCCAATTGGAGGCGGGCCGCAGCCGTGTGGTGGGGACGGACACGCTGCGGATCGACACCCCGAGCGAGGACCCTTCGGGGTCGACCTATGTGCTCATCGTGACCGACGACCGCCCGTTCCTCGTGGACACCGTCACCATGGAGCTGACCCGCCGCGGGTGGAGCATCCGGCACCTGTACCACCCGCAGTTCCGCGTGACCCGCGACGCCGAGGGGGTCCTCACCGGCGTGTGGGCGCGGGGCACGGGCGGCGCGGGCATCGCCGAGTCGTGGATGGCCGTGGAGGCCTATGGGCCTCTCGGGTCGTCGGCCGAGGCGCTGACGCCCGATCTGCGCGCCGCGCTCGCCCAAGGGCTGGACGCCGTCCGGCACGCCGTCGAGGACTGGCACCCGATGCTGGCGCGCATGGAGGAGTGCGTCCGGAAGCTCGACGAGACCGCCCAGCCGGTGAGCCCCTACGACGTCCGCCAGGCCACCGACCTGCTGCGCTGGCTGGCCGAAGACCACTTCGCCTTCCTGGGTTACCGCGAGTACAAGGTGCGGGCGGGCACGTTCACGCCGGTGCCCGGCACCGGCCTCGGCATCCTGCGGGGTGACGCCGACGAGCCCGGGACGTTCCACGCCGTCCCGCGCCCGGGCGCGCCCGAGGTGCTCGTCCTCACCAAGGACACGCGCCGCTCGCCGGTGCATCGGCCCGCGTACCTCGACTACGTCGGCATCCGCATCCACGACGCGCGCGGCCGGCTCGTCGGAGAGCGACGCTTCCTCGGCCTGCTCAGCGCCTCGGCGTACACCGACAGCGTCACCCGCATCCCGCTGTTGCGCGCGAAGGCCGCCGAACTCATGCGGCGCTCCGGCTACGGCCTCGACAGCCACGCCGGCCATGCGCTGGCCCAGGTGATCGACGGATATCCGCGGGATGAGCTGTTCCACGCGTCGGTGGAGGAGTTGTTCGACATCGTCGACGTCGTCGCCGGCCTCCAGGAGCGCCGTCAGGTGCGGCTGTTCGTCCGGCCCGGCACGTACGGACACTTCGTGTCGTGCCTGGTCTACCTGCCCCGCGACCGGTACAACACCGAGGTCCGCCTGCGCATCCAGGAGGTGCTGATGGCGGCGTTCGGCGGGGAATCCCTGGAGTACCAGGCGTCGGTAACCGAGTCGGTTTTGGCGCGCCTGGTGTTCGTCATCAAGCTCCCCGACGGAGCGCCGGTGCCCGGCTACGACGTGGCCGCGCTGGAGGCCGAGCTCACCGAGGCCGCCCGGCACTGGGAGGACGCTTTCGCCGACCTCGCCGAGCAGTTGCCGAGCGCGGAACGGGGCGTGGACTTCGGCGACGCCTACGAGGCGTCCTACACCCCGCGCCAGGCGCTGGCGGATCTCCAGTTGGCCAACGCGCTGACCGACGCCGCCGACCTCCGCTTCGCCCTGTATGCGCCCGACGATCCCACCGACCCGGCGGACCTGCGCTTCAAGGTGTTGAGCCGCGCCAAGATGTCGCTCACGAAGATGATGCCGCACCTGTCCGCGCTGGGCGTGGACGTGGTCGACGAGCGGCCCTACGAGTGGTCGCTGCGGGGTGAGCCGCTGTACGTGTACGACTTCGGGTTCCGACTGCCGGCGGGCCAGACGCTCGCGGACTGGAACCTCGCCGACCGCGCCCGGTTCGCCGCCGCCTTCGATGCCTCGTGGCGCGGGCTGGCGTTCCCCGGCCGCCTCAACCGGCTGGTGATGCAGGCCGGGCTCACATGGGTCCAGGTCAGCTGGCTGCGCGGCCTGTCGCGCTACCTGCAGCAGGCGGGAATCCCGTTCTCGCAGACCTACGTGGCCAAGGCGTTGACCGCCAACCCCGGGATCGCCCGGCTGCTCGTGGCGGCGTTCGAGGAGCGGTTCGATCCGGCGTCCGGAGCCGACCTGGCGACCCGGGCGGCGGCGTTCGAGGTGCGCGCGGCCGAGATCGAGGCCGCGCTGGACGGCGTCCGCAGCCTCGACCAGGACCGCATCATCCGGATGTTCTTGGCTGTCCTGCGCTCCATGGTGCGGACCAACGCCTTCGCGGCGGACGCTCCCGCGCTCGCGTTCAAACTGCGGCCCGGCGACCTTCCGCTGCTGCCCGAGCCGCGGGCGGCGTTCGAGATCTTCGTGGCGAGCACCCGCGTCGAGGGCGTCCACATGCGCTTCGGGACGGTTGCTCGCGGCGGGTTGCGATGGTCCGACCGCAAGGAGGACTTCCGCACCGAGGTGCTCGGCCTGGCCAAGGCGCAGATGGTGAAGAACACCGTGATCGTCCCGGTCGGCGCCAAGGGCGGGTTCGTCCCGCAGCGGCTGCCCGACCCGACCGTCGACCGGCAGGCGTGGTTCGACGAGGGCGTGGCGTGCTACCGGCTGTTCATCGGCTCGCTGTTGAGCATCACCGACAACATCGTGGGCGGCGCGGTCGTGCCGCCGCCGGACGTGGTGCGCTACGACGGCGACGATCCCTACCTCGTCGTGGCCGCCGACAAGGGCACCGCCACGTTCAGCGACTACGCCAACGCCATCGCGGTCGAGCGGGGCTTCTGGCTCGGGGACGCGTTCGCCTCCGGCGGGTCCGCCGGGTACGACCACAAGGCCATGGGCATCACGGCCCGCGGCGCCTGGGAATCGGTCAAGCGGCACTTCTTCGAGGCCGGGCTGGACTGCCAGACCACCGATTTCACCTGCGTCGGCATCGGGGACATGGCCGGGGATGTGTTCGGCAACGGCATGCTCCTCAGCGAGCACACCCGGTTGGTCGCGGCGTTCAACCACGCGCATGTGTTCCTCGATCCCGATCCGGACGCCGCCGCGTCCTTCGTCGAGCGCCGCCGGTTGTTCGAGCTGCCCCGCTCGACGTGGGCCGACTACGATCCGGCGCTCATCAGCGAGGGCGGCGGGGTGTTCGAGCGGTCGGCGAAGGCGATCCCGATCTCGGCGCAGGTCCGGCGGGCCCTCGGCATCGCCTCGGACGCCGCCACCCTGACCCCCACCGAGCTCATCGCCGCCATCTTGTCGGCGCCGGTGGACCTGCTGTGGAACGGCGGCATCGGCACCTACGTGAAGGCCTCCGACGAGACGCACGCGGACGCCGGCGACAAGGCCAACGACGCGGTCCGGGTCGACGGCAACCAGGTGCGCGCCAAGGTGGCGGGCGAGGGCGGCAACTTGGGCTGGACCCAGCGCGGCCGCATCGAGTACGCCCGCCACGGCGGCCGGATCAACACCGACTTCATCGACAACTCCGCGGGCGTGGACACCTCCGACCACGAGGTGAACATCAAGATTCTCCTCGCGGCGGTGGTGGAGCGCGGCGACCTCGGCGTCGCGGAGCGCAACGCGCTGCTGGCCTCGATGACCGACGAGGTCGCCCATCTGGTGCTCCAGCACAATGTGGACTCCAACCGGGCGCTCGCGGACGCCGAATCCCGCTCGCTGTCGCTGGTGGGCGCGCATGCGGCGTGGATGGGCGAGCTTGAGGCGTCCGGACATCTCGACCGCACCTTGGAGGCGCTGCCGACCGACGCGGCGCTGGCGCAGCGGGCGGCGGGCGGCCGCGGGCTGACCCGGCCCGAGCTGGCGTCGCTGTTCGCCTGGACCAAGATCCGGCTCGAGGAACTCATCCTCGCCTCGGACCTGCCCGAGGATCCCTACCTCGCCGACCGGCTCACGACCTACTTCCCGAAGGCCCTGCGCGAGCCCTACGGCGCCGACATGTCCCACCACCGCCTCCACCGCGAAATCGTGACGATGGTGACGGTGAACCGGTTCGTCAACTCGATGGGCATCACGGCCTACCACCGCTTGGCGACGGAGACCGGCGCGGACGTCGGCCGTATCGTCCGCGCCCAGCTCGCCGCGCGGACGATCTTCGCCGTGGCCCGGACCGAACTGGCCGTCGCCCACGCGACGGGCGTGGCGGCGAACGCCGACGTCGGCGTCCGCGACGCGCTGCAGCACCTGGTCGAGCGCGCCACGCGCTGGCTGCTCCACAACCGGCGCGCCGGGCTGGACATCCGAGCCGAGGCCGCCCGCTTCACCGACCCCGTGGCTGCGGTGGCCGAGGCGGTCCCGGGGCTGCTCACGCCCGGACAGGCGGAGCGCTTCGAGGCGCTGGCCGACTCCTATGTGGCCGGCGGTCTCGACGGCGCGCTGGCCCGGCGGACGGCCGCGGCGGAGTTTACGCACGAGGCGTTGCCGATCGTCCAGGTGGCGACCGACACCGACCGCGACGCGCTCGCGGTGGCGGCGGTGTGGTTCGCGGTGGCCGAGCGGCTCGGGCTGGATGCCGTGGGCGACCGCGTCGACGCCCTGCCGCACCTCGACCGCTGGGAGACTATGGCCCGCGCCGCGCTCCGGGACGATCTCGCGGGGCTGCACGAGCGGTTGGTCCGGGAGGTGCTCGGGGTCGAGGCCGCGGACGCCGCGGGTGCGGTCGACGGGTGGCTGTCCGGGCGTCCGGACGCCGACGCTGCGCTGAGCACGCTGCGGCTGGCGGCGGGCACGGACGCCGACCTGGCGCGGCTCAGCGTCGCCCTGCGGACGATCCGCTCGCTGGTGGGGTGAGCGCGGGCGCACGGAAGGGAACCCCGGACATGCGCATCGACCTGCACACCCACAGCAGCGTCTCGGACGGCACGGACAGCCCCGCCGAGCTGGTCGCGGCGGCGGCGGATGCCGGGCTGGATGTGGTGGGGCTCACCGACCACGACACGTTCGAGGGGCTGGAGGCTGCGTATGCGGCGGGGGAGCGGCTCGGCATCGAGGTCGTCGGCGGCGTGGAAATCTCCGCGCGGCACGCGGGCGCGTCGGTACACGTCCTGGCGTACGGGTGCGACCCCGGCGACGCGGAGCTGACCGGCGAACTCGCCCGGGTCCGCGAGGGACGCACCGGACGCCTGCCTGCGATGCTCGCGCGGCTCGCCGACCTGGGCCTGCCGTTGTCGGAGGCGGACGTCCTCGCCCACGCCGAGGATGCCACCTCGCTGGGACGTCCCCATGTGGCGGACGCCCTCGTCGCGGCGGGGTACGTCCCGCACCGGGATGAGGCGTTCGCGCGCTGGCTCTACGACGGCGGACCGGGCTATGTCGACCGCTACGCGACGCCCCTGGAGCGCGCGCTGGACCTGATCGCGGGGGCGGGGGGCCTGGCGATCCTGGCCCACCCGTGGGGCCGCGGCGGACGCGAGCGGCTCGCCCCGGAGCTGCTCGCCGGGTTCGTGGCGGCTGGCCGCTTGGCCGGCGTCGAGGCGGACCACACCGACCACGACGCCGCGACCCGTGCGGAACTGCACGCGTGGGCGTCCGCGCACGGGGCGCTCGCGTTGGGCTCGTCGGACTACCACGGCACCGGCAAGCGCGAAAACCCGCTGGGGGTGTTCGTCACCGACCCCGACCAGTACGCCGAGCTGCGTGCCCGCGTCGCGGCCCGCGGCGGACGCCTGTGACCCGGGTCGCCTTCCGCGTCGGAGGGTCCGCCGCAGGGGTGGCGGGGCGGCGTCCGCCCACAGGGAGCATCCGGGCGAGCATGACGAGCCAGCCCACGCGGTTCTCGACGACTTCGGTCGCCACGTCGGGCGCCACCGGCCCGTAGCCGAGGACCAGCAGGAACGACAAGCACAGGGACGCGGCGAGGACGACGAGCCGTCTCGCCTGGCCCCCACGACCAGCCTCGAGGGCCACGGCCAGCTCGGCGAGGGCGTGAGGACCGCCAGCCACCCGCAGTCGGGCATCACCAAACCGAGCCACAGGCCCCGAGCAGAAGCCATGCCGTGGTCGCGACGTCGGCGTACCCGGCGGGGTCCGTGCGCCCCTGGACGAGGTGAACGACGAAGCCCGCGCCGCAGAGCACGGCGAACCCGGCCCGGACGGTGGTGGTCACGACGCGCCGGGACGGTCCTCCTCGCGGCGCAGTCTGGCACGGCGGCAGGGCGGTCGAGCCGGAGGCCGGCTGCGGTAGGCTGCCCGCATGCAGACAACGCGGGGCTGGTGGCCGTCGACTCGACGGCCCTGACCCCCGACCACCCACGGCCGTCCCGACGACGGCCGTTTTGCATGCCGCCAGGGACGTCCAGCGCGAGGAGACCCATGAACGAGACCATGACCGCGGCGTCCGAGCCCGTGGACGCCGGCGACGACCTGGCGGCGTCGACGTCGGACGCGTCGCTGCGCCGCAGCGAGGAGCGCAGCCGCGAGATCGAGGCGCAGATCGCCACCGACCCCGGACGGTTCCGGATGCTGACGGGCGACCGCCCCACGGGACACCTGCACATCGGCCACTACTTCGGCTCGCTGGCCAATCGGGTGCGGTTGCAGGACGCCGGCGTTGAGACCTTCGTGGTCATCGCCGACTACCAGGTCATCACCGACCGCGACTCCACCGACGCCATCAGCGAGCGCGTGTTCTCGCTGCTGACCGACTATCTCGCCGTGGGCATCGATCCCGCCCGGACGACCATCTTCACCCACTCGATGATCCCGGCGCTCAACCAGCTCATGCTGCCGTTCCTGTCGCTGGTGACCGACTCGGAGTTGCGCCGCAATCCGACGGTGAAGGCCGAACTGGACGACACGAACGGCCGTCCGATGTCCGGGCTCATGCTCACCTACCCGGTCCACCAGGCCGCGGACATCCTGTTCTGCAAGGCGAACATCGTCCCCGTCGGCAAGGACCAGCTTCCCCACCTGGAGCAGACCCGCGTGGTCGCCCGCCGCTTCGACGAGCGCTACGGCCGGGTGGACCCTGCCCGTCCGGTGTTCCCGCAGGCCGAGGCGCTGCTGAGCACGGGAAGCCTGATCCTCGGCACGGACGGCACGAAGATGAGCAAGTCCAAGGGCAACACCATCGAGTTGCGGATGTCCGCCGACGAGACGGCGAAGATCCTCAAGAAGGCCGTGACGGACTCCGACCGGCACATCACCTACGATCCCGCGAACCGTCCGGAGGTCAGCAACCTCGTGGCGCTGGCCGCTCTCAGCCTGGACCGCGACCCGGTCGACGTGGCCGAGGAGATCGGCGACGGCGGGGGCGGCGGCTTGAAGCGGCTGCTCATCGAGGCGCTCAACGAGCGGCTCGCGCCGATCCGGGCGCGCCGCGCCGAGCTGGAGGGCGACCGCACCTACCTGCGCGAGGTGTTGGCCGAGGGCAACGCGCGTGCGAATGCCGTCGCGGACGCCACCCTGGCCGACGTGCGCGCCGCCATGGGGATGTCCTACTGACATGGGCCCGCGCTGGATCGTCAGTGGCCGGACGCGCGCCCGCGTCATCCGGATCGGGCTCCTGCTCACCGTCGTGGCGGTGCTGGTGGGGTGGGCAGTGGCCGAGGTCGTGGCCCAACCGTCGGTGCCCTCGGTCGTGATGGCGGCGATCCTCGGGGCGGCCGGCGTCGCCGCCGTCGTGCTGGCGGGCGAGGCGTTCGGTGCGGGCTTCGTCCACGTGGACTCCTCCGGCTACCGGGCGCCCATGGCCACCCCGCGCCGCTGGACGGACGTCCTCGCCGTCGGCACCGCGACCGTCGAGGGCCGGTCGGTGCCGGCGGTGGCGGTCCGGAGCAGGGAGGGCGTCGGCATCGAGCAGGACGTCTTCACCGGGTTCGCGGACGCCGACGCCGAGGCTCTTCTCACCGAGTTGCGGTCGCGGACGCCGCAGGCCACCGGCGATTTCTCCCGGGTCGCAGTTCCCGCCACGTGGTGGGCGGCGGTGGACGCCGAGGCCGAGCGGGTGCGCGCGGGCGTCGCGGCGGCGTCCGGACACCAGGCGACCAGCGCGCGCGTCGAACTGGGCTACCCCGGGTTGGCGACCGCCGTCGAACTGGACTACGGCGTGAACTCCGCCGGCGAGCGGATCACCGTCGTGGTGCACGGCCGCTCCGACCTCGCGCTGACGGTGGGCGGCGTCCGCTACCTGCGGCAGGACCGCAAGAAGACCCCCGATCCCGTCGACGAGGTGGGGCTGCTGTTCGAACCCCACGCGACCGAGTTGTCGCCGGCGTCGGAGTTGGGACTGGCCCAGGCGGTGGTGGCGGTCGACGGACGCCGTCCGCTGCGGTTCAACGCGGAGGAACCCGACCGCTTCTGAGCGGAGTACCGCTCAGCACCGGTCGCCGCGGAGCGGCATGTCGAGGCGAAGTTCGAGTCCCGCGTACGACCCGGGGGCGCGGAGGATCCCGCGTGGCCGCCTGCGGCGCCGGTCGAGCAACTCAGGCGATGGGGGCGGTCGATGCGCGCCGTCCGCTGCGGTTCACCGCGGGTGTCGCCTCGGCCCCCGGTGGCCGAGTGGCCGACTTCCGGGGACCGAGGGGTCGACTCACTGGGCCGACGCGTCCTGCGTCGATCCGGCATCGCCGTTGCCGCGTCCGCGGCCCCGACCGCCCCGGCGCCGCCGGCGACGGCCTCCCTCGGAGCCCGACTCGCCCGTCTCGTCCGCGGCGCGGCGCGGGGCGGCGTCCGGTTGGGTCCGAGCGACCTCGGGACGGACGCCGTCGGCATCCTCCTCGACCAGCGACCGCTTGGGGGCGTCCACGACCTCGCCGTTACGCAGGCGCCGACGCTGCCGGTCGCGCTGCGGACGCGGCTCGCGCGGGGCGCGCTCGCGGGGAGCGCGAGGCTCCTCGTCGCGCGGACGGGACTCGCGGATGCGGCCCTTCGTGCCGGCCTTGATGTGCAGGTCTTCGTACAGGTGCGGGCTGGTCGAATAGGTCTCGATGGGCTCGGAGAAGTCGAGTTCCAGAACCTTGTTGATGACCTTCCAGCGGGTGACGTCGCGCCAGTCCACGAGGGTGACGGCGATGCCCTTGTTGCCCGCACGGCCCGTGCGGCCGATGCGGTGGACGTAGGTCTTCTCGTCGTCGGGGCACTCGTAGTTGATGACGTGGGTGATGTCGGCCACGTCGATGCCGCGGGCGGCGACGTCGGTGGCGACGAGCACCTGGACACGGTCCTCGCGGAACTTCGTCAACGCCTTCTCGCGGGCGACCTGCGAGAGGTCGCCGTGGATGCTGGTGGCGTTGAAGCCGCGGTCGACCAGATCGTCGGCGAGCCGCTGGGCCATCCGCTTGGTGTGGGTGAAGATCATGACCTTGCCGGCGTGGTCGGCCTGGATGATCCGGGCGACGATCTCGGGCTTGTCGAGGTCGTGGGCCTGGTAGATGAACTGCGTGGTGTCCGGGACGGTCGCCTTCGCGTCGTGCGCCTCCGCCCGGATGTTCACCGGCTGGTTGAGGTGCATGCGCGCCAGGGACACGATCGCGGACGGCATCGTGGCGCTGAACAGCAGCGTCTGCCGGGACGCGGGCGTCCGGGCGATGAGCCGCTCGACGTCGGGCAGGAAGCCGAGATCGAGCATCTCGTCGGCCTCGTCCAGGACGAGGATCTGCACGTGCGACAGGTCGAGGTCGCGCCGCTTGGCCAGGTCGAGCAGGCGACCCGGGGTGCCGACGACGACGTCGACGCCGGAGGCCAGCGCCTCCAACTGCGGCTCGTAGCCGACGCCCCCGTAGACGGTGAGGACGCGGGCCGCACGGACACGGGAGGCGTCCTCGAGATCGGAGGTGATCTGGAGCGCCAACTCGCGGGTCGGGGTCATGACCAGCGCCTGGGGCTTGCCCGGCGCCTTCAACTCGGCGTAGCGCTCGTCGGTGGGGACCGCGATCCGCTGCAGCAGGCTGACGCCGAACGCCAGCGTCTTGCCGGTGCCGGTGCGGGCTTGCCCGATCATGTCGGTGCCGGCCAGCGCGATCGGAATCGAGAGGGATTGGATCGGGAAGGGGTGGACGATGCCACCCTGCGCCAGGGACTCCACGATCTCGGGGCGAACCCCCAAATCGGCGAAGGTCTGCTCGGGCGTGTTCGGTTGTTCGGTGCTCAGCTGCGTGCCTAACGTCAATCCGGCTCTCCAGCCGGCTCCTTGGACACCCGTCGCTCAGCCCAGGGCGACGACGGGGACGCACAGTGGTGCGTTCCCCGACATCCTAGCCGGTGCGCTCAGACAGCGCCGAACCCCACCGGCCGGACGTGCTCCGCGCCCAAGTCGACGTACGCGATGCCGGCGACCGGGATCAGGACCTTGCGGCCCTTGTCGTCGGTGAGCGTGAACACCCCCGAGGACGCCAGGGCCTCGGTCAGCGACTCCTCGACGGCCGCCGCGGACGCCTTCGTCTCGACGGTGATCTCGCGGGCGGCGTGGACGATACCCACCTTGACTTCCATGGCTGCTCCTCGTGCGTGCGATGTGGGCGCCACTCTAGGTGCCGGCACCGACAATCCGGACGCCGCGGGCGCGGGTTGCGCCGTCGGCGAACGCTCAGGGGTGGGACGCCGCGGGCAGTGTCGCGCGGTGGTCGGGGGCGAGCAGGTCCGCGAACAGGTCGCCGCGCTCGGCCACGCGGGCGAGGACGCCGTGGGCGTCGAAGCGCAGCGGAGCGCCAGCGGTGGCGGCTTCGACCTCGTCCCAGTCCACCGGCGCGGACACGGTAGGAGCGTCGGTGCCGCGGAGGGAGTAGGGCGCGACCGTCGTGCGTCCGGGGAGGTTCTGGTTGACGTCGACCAGGATCCGTCCGGGCCGGGCGTCCTTCGCGATCTGGGTGACGAACAGCTCGGGGTGCGCGGCGGTGAGGCGGGCCCCGAGGGCGCGGGCGTAGGCGAGGGCCTCGCCCGCCGGGGTGGGCACGAGCGGGACGTACACCTGGAGTCCTTTGCGTCCGGACGTCTTCGCATGGCCGGGCAGATCGTGCTCGGCGAGCGCGGCACCCACCACGAGGGCCGCGGTGGCGAGGGTGGGCAGGTCGATCCCCGGACCCGGGTCGAGGTCGACCACGAGCTGATCGACGGCGAGGGCGTCCGACACCTGAGTCTCGCCCGTACCGGGCCCGTGCCGCCACTGCGGGGTGTGCAGCTCCAGGGCGGCCAGGTTGGCGAGGTAGACCAGGGCGGGCAGCTCGGACACCACGGGGAAGTCGACGGTGCCATCGGAGCCGGTCACGAGGTGGTGTTCCAGCCAGTCGGGCGCACCGTTCGGGACGTTCTTCTCGAAGAAGGAGGGGTGCGTGGTGCCGTGGGGGAACCGCACGCGTGTGACGGGGCGGCGGGCGAGGTGGGGGAGCAGCACGGGGGCGATCCGGACGTAGTAGTCGATCACCTCGCCCTTGGTGAACCCTGTGGGGTACAGGGGTTTGTCGAGGTTGGACAGCGCGAGGGTCCGTCCGGACACCTCGGTCACCACGTCGGCCATGGACGCCACTGTAGGGGCGGCGTCCAGGGCCGACGCGGACTCAGGAGTCGGCGCCGCTCGCGGGCTTGACGTGGGCCAGGACGGTCCCGTCGTCGAGAGTGAGGGTGTAGGTGACGGACCGGCCGCTGGGTCGAGGGTCCGAGGGGTTCCAGCGAGCCCGGAACGCGCCGTGCGCCACGATGGCGGGGACATCGCGACCGTCGACGTGGACCGTGACGGCCACCACCCGGGAACCGACGAGCCCCGCCGCGAACCCGACCGCGGTGCCGCCTTCGAGGCCGCCGCCGCGCTGGACCCGTCCGATCTCGGTGGGTCCCGGACGGCCGCGGTCGTGCCCGGTCGGCACGTCGCGCACGATGGTCCCGTCGGCGAGGGTGACGTCGTAGCTCGCGTCGTCGAGCACCGGTTCGCCGGGGGCGGGCGGGGCGACGGGCCACCAGGCGACGAACGCGCCCTGGTTGAGCGACGCGGTCACGGTGCGCCCGGCCGCATGGATCGTCACGGCACGCACCTCGGCTCCCACCCGGCCGGTGGAGAAAGCGAAGCCGGATCGGCCATCGCTTTGCAGGCCGCCGCCGTTGGCGAGGATGGCCCGGGGGGCAAGGGCGACCGGGACGGACTCCGAGGTCGGGGCGCCACCGGTCGAACCGGTGACGCGTCCGGTCCGTGCCTCGGCCAGGCACTGGATCTCGGCGTCGCTGTCCGTCACGAGGGCGACCAGCACGTGGCTGCCGCGCTGCTCGGCGACGACGAGCCGGGCCGTGTCCGGGCGTATGACCGCACCCGTTCGTTCCCACTCGGCGAGTCGGCTGCGGCAGGCGTCGGCGACCCGGGTGAGCAGCGGGGCGGCGACGGGGGTGGGTTCGGGGGTCCAGTCGGCGTAGGCGTCCGTGGTGGCCGGTCCGGGCAGGATCAGGGCGCCGGCGACGAGGGCAGCGGCCGCCGCGGCAGGCGCCAACCACCGGAGGGCCCGGCGGGGCCGCCTCGGGACATCGGCGGGGGCGGCGGTGAGGGACTCCAGCAGCGCGGCGGCGTCCGCCGCCTGGGCGCGGGTGAGCGTGGGGGCGGCAGCGTCGAGGCTGCGCAGAACGTCGTCGAGAGGGTCGTGGGGTCGGGAGCTGGTCATCGGTGGGCCCCTTCGAGGCGGGTGATGGTGGCCGGAGCGCCGTCGAGGTGGCGGCGCAGTTCGGCCCGGGCTCGGGACAGTCGGACGCGGTAGGCCCCGGGGGTGGTGCCGAGCACCACGGCGGCCTGGGCGGAGGTGAGCTGCTCGAACACGGCGAGCCCCAGCACCTCCTGGTCGGCGGGGGTCAGGAGCCGCCAGGCGTCGGCCACGGCGAGGCGGGTGGCCACGGCGTCCGCCACCGACTCGACATCCGCGGCGACCTGCGCGGCGTCGGCGAGCCGGACCGCGAGATCGTCCGCGCGCCGGCGGCCGCGATGGTCGTTGAGCAGGACGTTCCGGGCGATGCCGAACAACCAGGCCCGGGCGTCGTCGAGGTCGCGAGGGAGGTCGACGACCCGGCGCCAGGCGGTCAGGAAGGTCTCGGCGGCGACGTCCTCGGCGCGCTGGGTCGCGGTGCGCCGCTGGGCGAACCGCAGCACGTCGGGGTAGGCGACCGTGAAGATCGCCTTGAACCGCTCTGCGTCGGTGATGCTGTCCACACCCTGTTCCTGTCCGGATGGCGGGGTTCGTTACGGCGAGCTTGTCAGGGACGCCCGGGCTGTGCGCGTTTTGTCGGCGGCGTGTGGTGGGATGACGGGCATGGACGAGCTGACGGCATGGGCGGGCGGTCCGCTGCTCGTGCTGGGGGCGGCGGGCACCGGCAAGACGACGTTGGTGGCGGACGCCGCGGCGCACCGCCTGCGAGCGGGGCTGCCGCCCGCGCTCGTGCTGGCGGGGTCGCGACAGGCAGCGTCCGAGCTGCGCGACCGGGTGGTGTTGGCGGCCGGCCGGGCGTCGGTCCAGCCGCCGATCTTGACGGTCCACGCGCTGGCGTTGTCGTTGCTGCAGCGGTACGGCGACCCGGAGGACGGTCCGCCGCGGCTGCTCACGGCGCCCGAACAGGAGTTCCGCATCCGGGAGCTGTTGGCCGGGTGGGGGGCCGACCGGTGGGGTCCGGAGCTGGCGGTGGCGTCCACGACGGGCACCTTCGCGCGGCAGGTGCGCGCGGCGCTGGCGCGGGCGCGGCAGTGGGGGCTCGATCCCGACGATGTCGCGCGGCTGGGACGCGAGGCGGGCGAGCCTGCGTGGGAGGCGCTGGGGGAGTTCATGGAGGAGTACCTGGCGGTGCTCGACCTGGAGGGCACGCTCGACTACGCCGAGCTGGTCCATCGCGCGCGCATCCTGCTGACGCGCCCCGAGGTGGCCGAGCCGGTGCGTGCCCGCTACGCGGCGATCTGGGTCGATGAACTGGCCGAGTTGGATCCGGCCGCGTTGGCGTTCGTCCGGGCGCTCGCGCCGGCCGACGGCACGGTGGTCGGGCTGGCGGATCCCGACACGTCCATCAACCGGTTCCGGGGTGCCGACCCGCGGGCGGTGGCCGAGTTTCGTCGGCTGTTCGCGCCGCTGGGCGGCGAGGTTCCCGTGGTGACGCTGGGCCGGTCGTTCCGGCTGGGTCCGCAGATGACCGATGCCGTGGTGGGCGTGGTCCGGCGGCTCGGGGCCCCGCCCGTGGAGCCGGCGCAGGTGGCCGCCTATCGGGCGCCCGAGCCAGCCGGGGGTCCAGGTCGGGTGGAGGTCTGGAGCTTCCCGACCCAGACCGAACAGGCGCAGCGGATCGCCGCGGAGCTGCGGGCGGCCCACCTGGTCGAGCGCGTGCCGTGGGCCGAGATGGCCGTGCTGGTCCGCTCGGGCAAGACCCAGTTGCCGCCCCTGGCGCGGGCGCTCACCGACGCAGGGATCCCCATCGAGGTGGCGGGCGACGAGATCGGGCTGGCCAGCGAGTTGGCGGTCCGGCCGCTGTTGCTTGCGCTGGCGGTCGCCGCGCGGGGCGGGTCCTGCGACGCCGACGAGGCCACTCGCCTGCTGACCTCGGGGTGGGGCGGGCTCGACGCCGTCGCGCTGCGGGGCTTGGGCCGCTCCTTGCGTGACGGCCGCGCCGGGGTGACGGGTGCGGACGCCGTCGCCGAGGCCCTGTCGGGTGGGCATGCGGCCGACGGCGAGAGCGCGACGTCGAGGGATGTCCCGGGGGATGGGTGGTGGGGCGAGGGTGCGGACGCCGCGGGTGCGGTGGGCCGGGCGAGCGCCACGGCGGTGCGCGCCTGCGCCCTGGAAGGCTCGCCCGGGGGCGGGGTCGCGGCCGGATCGGTCGGGCACGACCACCCTGGGGGGAGCGCTCGCGGGGCCGAGGTTGTTTC
Source organism: uncultured Nigerium sp. (assembly GCA_964482465.1). Lineage (GTDB taxonomy): Bacteria > Actinomycetota > Actinomycetes > Propionibacteriales > Propionibacteriaceae > Propioniciclava. The sequence continues at coordinate 27,306 of CAYZXQ010000004.1, forward strand.
GGGTGGGGGTCCCGGCGGTGCGACCTCCGAGGTGTCGGCGGGGCTGGGCGCCGGGGAGGCCCAGCCGGTCGGGCAGGCGCGGGAGGTGGTGGCGGCGCGCGCGGCATTGCTGGCCACGGCCGCCGGGCTGGTGGCGGAGGGGCGGCGTCCCGAAGAGGTGTTGTGGGCGCTGTGGAGCGGCGTGCCCTGGCCGGAGACCCTCCGGAGTGCCGCGCTGCGCGGCGGAGAGGCGGCCGTGCGCGCGCACCGGGATCTGGACGCGGTGGTCGCGCTGTTCGCGCTGGCGGCACAGTCGCAGGCACCCGGCGGGGCGCGCGGCGTGCGGGCTTTCCTCGCGGAGGTCGCCGAACAGCAGATCCCCGCCGACGTGGAGCGCGAGGCGGCGGTCGCGGGCCGCGGCGTCCGGCTCCTGACCGCCCACCGGGCGAAGGGACGCGCCTGGGATCTCGTCGTGATCGCCGGCGCCCAAGAGGGTGCCTGGCCGGACGTCCGGCGGCGCGGCTCGGTGTTCGACCCCGAGCGGCTGCGCCCGGACGGGCTGGGCGCCGGGGTGGAGACGCGGGAGCTGGTGGCGTCGGAGCGGCGGCTGTTCCTGCTCGCCTGCACCCGGGCGCGCCGCCGGCTGCTGGTGACGACCGTCGCCGGCACCGAGGGCGAGGCCGATCAGCCGTCGCGGTTCGTGACGGAGCTGGGGGTGGCCCTCCGCGAGCCGGGCACACGTCCGGAGTCGCTTCATACGCTGCGCGAGTTGGTGGCGAGCCTCCGCGTGGCGTCGGCGGATCCGACGGCATCCCCCGAGCTGCGCGAGGCCGCGGCGGTCCGGCTGGCGCGCCTGGCCGACGCGACCGACGACGACGGACGTCCGCTCGTCCCGGACGCCGATCCCGCCCGCTGGTGGGGCACGCGCGCCCCCACCGGGCCGGCCGCAGCGCCGGCGTCCGGCCCCTTCGAGCTGACCCCCAGCCAGTTGAGCTCGCTGCTGTCCTGCCCGCGGCGCTACTTCCTCGAACGCGAGGCGAAAGCCGATCCGCCGCGAGGCGGCGGCGCGATCCTCGGCACGGTCATCCACGCCTTGGCCGAGCGTGCCGCCGGAGGCGAACTCACCCTCGCTGAGGCGTCCGCGCACCTGGACGAGATCTGGGGCGACATCCCCTTCGCGGCGGCGTGGCTGTCGGAGTCCGAGCGGGTCGAGGCCACCAACGCAGTGGCTCGGCTGCTCGCCTGGCAGGAGGCGCACGCGAGCGCGGAGGTGGTCGGCGCCGAGGTGCCCTTCGCCGTGGACGTCGAGGTCGAGGGGCAGACGATCCGGGTGCGAGGCACCGTCGACCGCATCGAGCGGCTCCCCGACGGCACGCTGCGGGTGGTCGACTTCAAATCGAGCCGCCGCGTCCCCACCAAGGCCGAGGTCGAGGCCCACGAGCAGGTCGGGGTCTATCAACTCGCGGTCGAGGCCGGCGCGTTCGAGTCCGTGGCCCCGGGGTCGGCGACCAGTGCGGGCGGCGAACTGGTGTTTCTTCGCGACGGCGACCAGTTGCCCAAGGTGCTCGGGCAACCGCCGTTGTCGGCGCGACCCCACCTGGGCGATGACCCGGACGAGCTGCGCTATCCCACGTGGGTACACCACCGGTTGGGCGTGGCGTGCGCGACGTTGTCGTCGGGGCGCTGGGACGCCTCGCCGGGCGGCCACTGTCGGCTCTGTCCCTTCGGGACGAGTTGCCCCGCGACCTCGGGGCAGGTGACCCCATGAGGCGCTTCACGAATCCCGAGGAGGTGCGCGAGGCCCTCGGCATCGACTTCTCCGATCAGCAACTCGCCGCGATCGCCGCGCCGCTCGAGCCGGGCGTCATCATCGCCGGCGCCGGGTCGGGCAAGACGACCGTGATGGCGGCGCGCGTGGTCTGGCTGGTGGGGGCGGGATTGGTCCGGCCCGAGCAGGTGCTGGGGCTGACGTTCACGCGCAAGGCCGCCGCGGAGTTGTCGAGCCGGGTCCGGGCGGCGCTGGTGCGCTCGGGGGTCTTGGACGCCGCGGGCGTCGACGACGCCGGCGAACAGCTCGTCATGACCTACGACGCGTTCGCCGCGCGGCTCGTGGACGACCACGGCCTGCGGATCGGCGTGGAGGGCGGTCCCCGCACGATCACCGGGGCCGCCCGGTGGCGGCTGGCGGCCCGGGTCGTCGCCCAGGCGACCGGACCGTTCGAGGCGCTCACGCGACTGCGTCCCGACGCCGTGACCGAGCGGGTGCTGGAGCTCGACTCCATGCTGAAGTCCCACCTGGTCGACTCCGAGGCCGTGCGTCGCCACGCCGAGGAGTTTGTCGCGGACGTGGCCCAGGCGCCCACGTGGCGTGGCGCCACGTACGCGTCGCTCCGGGCGGCGGCGGCCGCGGCCCACGAGCGCGTCGAGGTCGCCGAGTTGGCCGACGCCTACGCCGCGGCCAAGGCGTCCGCGGGCGCGGTGGAGTTCGCCGACCGGATGGCGGACGCCGCCCGCCTGGCGGCCGTCGCGCCCGAGGTGTCCGTGGCGCTGCGCCGTGAGTTCGCGGTCGTGCTGCTGGACGAGTACCAGGACACCTCCAGCGCACAGGCCCACCTGCTGGCGTCCCTGTTCTCGGGCGCCGATCCCGGTGCGGGGCGGGGTCACCCGGTGACGGCGGTCGGAGACCCGTTCCAGGCGATCTACGGGTGGCGGGGCGCCGCGGCGTCCAACATCGTCCGGTTCGCCGAGTCGTTCCCGCGCGCGGACGGCAGCCCCGCGGCGGCCTTCGCGCTGACCGTGAACCGGCGCAGTGGCCCCGTCATCCTGACGGCGGCGAACGCGCTGTCCCAGCCGCTTCGCGCCGATCCCGACCTGGCCTGGGACGGCGTCGACATCGACCTGGTCGCGCCGCCCGGGACGCCCCCCGGCGACATCGTGGTGGCGAGCTTCGACACCTGGCCGGGCGAGGTCGCCTGGGTGGCCGATCACGTGGTGGCCAGCCACGACGCCGGGCAAGCCCCCCGCTGGTCCGACATCGCGGTGCTCACCCGCCGCAACGAACACATCGGGCGCGTCTACGCCGAACTGCGCGACCGAGGCGTGCCCGTCGAGATCGTCGGGCTCGGAGGGCTTCTCGACATCCCCGAGGTGGCCGACGTCACCGCCGTCCTGCGGGTGCTCGCGGACGTGACGGCGAACCCGGCGCTGATCCGGGTCCTGACGGGTCCGCGCTGGGCGATCGGACCGGCCGACCTGGCGGTGCTCGGCCGGCGGGCGACGCAGCTCGCGGGGACGTCCCGTCCGGAGTCCGACGGGTTCGCCGACGCCGTGCGCGCCACCCTGGCCCGCGGCGAGCCGTCGGCGGCGGTGAGCCTGGCCGAGGCCCTGGACGACCTGGGCGAGGGCCCTTACTCGTCGGAGGGACGCGCGCGGTTGTCGGCGTGCGCCGCCGAGTTGCGCGGGCTGCGGCGGCACGCGGGCGAGCCGGTGACCGACGTGGTGCGGCGGGTCGTCGCGACGCTCGGGCTCGAGGTGGAGTTGGCCGTGCGTGGCCCCGACGGGGGCCGCCAGCTCGCCGCGTTCGTCGCGGCGGTGTCCGACTACGTGGACGTGGACGGCGACGGCTCGCTCACGGGCCTGTTGGGCTACCTCGACGCCGAACGGGAGCACGGGGTGGGGCTGGAGCGCGCCGTCGTGAGCGATGCGGATTCGGTGAAGCTCCTCACGATCCACAAGGCGAAGGGCCTGGAGTGGGAGGTCGTGATCCTGCCCGCGCTGGCGGATCGGGTGTTCCCGTCCGAGCGCGCCGCCGGCAACTGGCTGGCCGCGGGCGGGTCGGGCACGCTACCCGCCGATCTGCGCGGGGACGCGGAGTCGATCCCGCAGCTCGCCGACGTGACGGACGCCGCCGTGAAGGCCTACCGGGAGGCGCTGAAACACGAGAGCCGCCGCGGCGACGACCGCTTGGCCTACGTGGCGGCGACGCGGGCGCGGCGGCATCTGGTCGCCACGACCCACGCCTGGTATCCCGGGCTCGCCCATCCCCGCAGCCCGTCGCCCTACTGGCGGGTGCTCGAGCGCCACGGCACCCTCGCCGTCGCCGAGGACGTGTCTCCGGAGAGCCCGTTCTCGGGCGAGGCGTCGGTCCGGCCGTGGCCGCAGCCGCCCGATCCGGTCGCGTTCGCGGCGCGGGCCGAGGCTGCGGCGGCCGTGACCCGCGCGCGGCACGACGCAGGCCAGGGGCGTCCGGTGGCGGACGCCGTGGCCACCCTCGACGAGGCGGGGCGCGTGGCCGACTGGGATGCCGCCACGGACGTCCTGCTCGCGGAGGCCCGGGCCGCGCGGCGGGGAGCGGCCGTGGGGCTCCCGCGCTACCTGTCCACGACGCACCTGCTCGCGCTCGACCGCGACCCCGAGGGGTTCGCGCGGGAGCTGGCCCGACCCATGCCGCGTCCGCCGCGCGATGCCACCCGGTCGGGGGTCGAGTTCCACGCGTGGCTGGAGCGGCGGTTCGGCCAGGCCCCGAGCCTGCTGGGCGACGACGAGGGCGAGCCCGCGGCGTCCGAACGCGTGGCGGCACTCATCGCGGCGTTCGAGCGGGGTCGGTGGGCGGATCGCACGCCGAGCGCGGTCGAGGTCCCCTTCGCGCTGGTCCTGGGCGGCCGGGTCATCCGCGGCCGGATCGACGCGGTGTACACCGACCGCGGAGGCCCCGAGGTGATCGACTGGAAGACCGGGCGCGCCCAGCGCGCCGACCCGCTGCAGCTCGCCGTCTACCGGCTCGCCTGGTCCGAGATCGCGGGCCTGGCGCCGGAGGAGGTGCGCGCGGCGTTCGTCGACGTGGCGTCCGGGGAGACGATCCGGCCGCCACGGCTGCCGGGGCGCGCCGAGCTGGAGCGCCTGGTCGCGGCCCTGCCCGCCGCGTGGTTAGCCTGAGCGCATGGAGCTCTGGGTCCCCGACAGTCGGCTGGCTCGTCTCGGCGAGGAACGGCTGCCTGCCGCCGAGCTGACGCGCTGGTGGAGCGATCCGGGGGCGTTGTTGGTCCGGACCGACGCCGTCGGGGCGCTGTTCTGCGACGCCGGGCACTCGACGTTGCGGACGGTGCGGCCGAGCGGCGACTTCGATCCCGCGCAGCATTACCTCGTGGGGTTTGGGGACGGTCGTCCGTGGTTCGTGACGGTCGCGGACGCCGACGGTCCCCTCGCGTCGCTGCGTACCCTCGGCGGCCGGCTTCCCGACACCGAACGCGACGTCGCCACGACGGCCGTGGCCCTGGTCAACTGGCACCGGGTGGCGCCCCACTGCGGGGTGTGCGGCACGGTGACGCAGGTCCGGCACGGGGGCCACGTCCGGTGGTGCCCGTCCTGCGACCGCGACCGGTTCCCCCGGACCGACCCCGCGGTGATCGTGGCGGTGCTGGACGACGACGACCGCCTCCTGCTCGGGCACCAGGCCAGTTGGGACAACAACCGGGTCTCGCTGCTGGCCGGCTTCGTGGAAGCGGGGGAGTCCCTGGAGCAGGCCGTGCGCCGCGAGGTGTTCGAGGAGTCCGGAGTAAGGCTGGGGGCGCTGACCTACGTGGCGAGCCAGCCGTGGCCGTTCCCCCGCTCGCTCATGCTCGCGTTCGTGGCGAGGGCCGTCACCACCGACGTCCGCGTGGACGGCACGGAGATCCAGTGGGCGCGCTTCTTCAGCCGGGCCGATGTGGCCGAGCGCGTCGCCGCCGGGGCGATCAGCCTCCCAACCCAGTCGTCGGTCGCCGCGCGCGTGGTCCGTCTGTGGCTGGACGGCGAACTGCCCCCGCCCCAGTGATCGGCGCCGACGCTCGGTTGCCTACGGCGGCCGGGTGGGGGAGGCCAACCGGGTACCCCCGGTGATGCATGCCTCAGCGCAGTCGTGCCGCCAGCGTTTCCTGCCGGACTTGCCCGACGTACTGCCCGCTAGCGGTGATGCATGCCTCAGCGCAGTCGCGCCGCCAGGCCGCTGGTGCGGCGGGCCCTCCGGGCGATGGCCGCACGGACGGCGTCCTCCTCGCCCACCAACAACACCGAGGCCTCCGCGCGTGTCACCGCCGTGTAGAGCAACTCGCGGGTGAGCAGGGGGGAATCCTGCGGAGGCAGCACGACGCTGACGTCCGCGAACTGGCTGCCCTGGCTCTTGTGGATCGTCATGGCGTCGATGGAGACCAGCCCGTCCAGGACCCACGGCGAGAACCGCCGCGGGCCCGCTCCCGTCCCGAAGACCGCAGTCGTGCCGCCGTGGCCCGCGATGACCACGCCGGTGTCGCCGTTGTAGAGATTCAGGTCGGCCGCGTTGCGGGTCATCATGAGGCCCCGGCCCACCGGATACTCGGTGTCGTCGTAGCCTCCGGGGATGGCCGCCGCCAGCCACCCGCGGACGGTCGCCGACCAGTGCGCGACGCCGAAAGGGCCCGCCCGATGCGCGCACAGCAGCCGGTGCGCGTCCAGGGCCGCGAGCGCCTCTGCCTCGTCGCCCGCGGCGGATGCCTCGTGTACCCGGACGCCCGCCGCGACGGCCCGTGCCGTGAGCTCCCGCTCGCCGGGACCGGCCGGCACGAGCCGGGCGGTCGGGTCGCCGGAGCTCAGCACGTCCAAGGCGCGGTCGGCGTCGCCGCAGCGGATGGCGTCCGCGAGTTCGGCGACCGCCCCGACCGACCGGTGGTTGGTGCGGAGGGTGGCCACGGCGTCCGCGAACGCCGGTGCCGCGACGATGTCCGCCAGCACCGCCCCCGCCTCGACCGACGCGAGCTGATCCGGGTCGCCCACGAGGACGAGGCGGGCGTCCGGACGCAGGGCCGCCAGCAGCCGAGCCATGAGCGTCATGGACACCATGGAAACCTCGTCCACGACGACGAGGTCGTGGGGCAGCGGCGCGTGCGCGTCGTGCGCGAACCGGGTGCGTGAGCCCGGACGCCAGCCCAGCAGCCGGTGGATCGTGCTGGCGGACGCCTCGGGTGCGCCCAACGACGCGGCCATGCGGGCTGCGGCCTTCCCCGTGGGCGCGGCGAACGCGACGAGCACGTCGGGATCGACCGCCCGCGCCCCCTCCAGCACCTGGCGCATGATGGTGGTCTTGCCCGTCCCGGGGCCGCCCGCCAGCACGCTGACCGGCGCGGCGAGGGCGAGCCGGACCGCACGCACCTGATCGGGGTCGAGCCGGACGGCACCCTCCGCCAGCTCGGGCGCCTCGCGGGCCGGGAGCGCCAACAGATCGAGCAGCCGGCGACGGACGGTCTCCTGGTCGGTCCAGTAGCGCTCCAGATAGAGCAGGCCGTCCACGAGGCGCAGCGGGCGGGGGTCGTCGGCGTCGCCCTCGCCAGCGCGTGCGCAGGGACTGGCGGCGACGGCGTCCAGCCAGGCGGCGGGCTCGGGCCACGCCAGTGAGGAGGAGTCCACCGCCACGTCGGTGTCGTCGAAGCCATCGGCGGCGACGGTGGCCAGGTCGACGCACATGGATCCGGCCCGCAGCGCCCTCACGGTGAGGGCCAGCGCCAACTGCACCCGCTGGTCGGCCTCGCCGTAGAGGTAGCTGAGGTGGAGCGCCGGGTGGACATCCGCCCACGTCACCACCCCGGCGACCTCGAAGTCGTGCAGGAGGCCGCGCGCGCCGACGGCGGCGTCCACGACGCGGGCGGTACTCATCGCGGGCCCCCCGCCAGCAGATCGGATACCCCGGCGACGAGCGCGATCGGCGGACGCCACGAGAACACCCCGACCGGGTGGCCGTCGATCACCGGGGTCTGGGGACCGGCCATGCCGCGCACGAACAGGTAGGCCGTGCCGGCCAGGTGGTGCTCCGGGTCGTAGCCGGCGAGGCGGGCGCGCAGGAACCGGTGCAGCGCGACGGCGTAGAGCAGCGCCTGGAGCGGGTAGTGGCTGGCCATCATGGCCTCGGCAAGGGCCCCGGGCGCGTAGTGGCCGAGCACCAAGTCCTCCGGCGGCAGCCCGGCAGGCCCCAGGCGGTTGGTCTTGTAGTCGACGATCAGGTGAGCCCCGGACGGCAGCCGCAGCACCCCGTCGATGGATCCGGTGAGGGACCCGATGAGGGCCTGTCCGCTGAGGGCGGGGCCGGCGAGCCGCCCCGGGTACGCCGCCAGGGGGGTGTCGGCGACGTGAGGGTCGAGCAGCGCGGCGATGTCGGCCAAGGTCGCCTCGGGAGCCGCCAGCGCGAACTCGAAATCGAGCTCTGCCAACCGGTTACCCGGCCCATAGTCGCGCAGCGTGGTGCCCTCGGCCAGTGGCCCCAGCGGGGACATCAGGCTGGGGGCCAGCGCCTCGGCGAGGGCTCCCGGCGTCACGTCCGTGAGCGGCCAGGCGCGCAGGGCCTCGGTGGCCGCCGCGTCCAGCCGCTCGCGCCAATCCGCGCCGCGCGGGTCGAGGCGCTCGTAGAGGGAGTGCACGAGCGTGCCGAACGCCGGACCGGACGGCAGGGCCGCCATCGGCGAGCGGGCCGCGAGTTCGTCCGGGACGACTGTCTCGGACGCCGCGCTCAGCGGCTGCTCGTCGTCGAGGAACCCCGGTTCGTGCGCGAGGTCGTGGGCGCGGGCCGTGAGCCCGGAATACGACGTCCGTCGCCAGGTCTGGTCGATCGTCCGGGTCCACGCGCGGGCACGCAGGTCGGCGGGCGCGGGGTGTGCCGACGAGCGGGGGGGCGGGGCGGCGTCCGGAACCGCCACCGCGGCGATGCCGGCGCGCCGAAGCCAGCCGAGTTCGACCGGCGAGGCCGGCGGGTACCCAGGCGCGGGACGCTGCGGTTCGGGCGCGTCGTGGTCGGCGTGAAGCAGCCGATGCAAGGGGGAGCGACCCACCGTCCAGTGGTGCGCCCACCACGCCACCGCGTGGGACTGCGCGCGGGTGAGGCCGACGTAGAGCGCCCGCAGCGCCTCGTCGGACTCGTCGAGACGGGAAGCGTTCCATCGCTGGGCGCGTCCCGGTGCGGCCCGCCCGCCGAGATCGAGGCTGCGGCCGCCCTCCGCGGGCAGGACGAGCCGTCGTCCGTCGTCGTGCTCCGGATCGCGGTGCGTGGCCGCCTCGGGGAGCAGCACCACCGGGAACTGGAGCCCCTTGGCCCGATGGATGGTCATGATCCGGACCGCGTCCGCGTCGGTTTCCAAGCGCCGGGTGCGCTCCTCCGGGCTGGAGTCCGCGACCGAGTTCCGCAGCCAGCCGAGCAGGTCACGGATCGTGGCGTCCGATCCCGCGAAACGCCCGTGCAGCAGCTCGGCGATGTGGCGGTGGTCGGTGACATCCCGCTCGCCGTGGGCGCGCCGCAGCAGCCGCGGGGTGAACCCGTCCGCGTCGAGGGCCGCCAGCAGCGCGGGCACCCCCGAGCGGCGGAGGACGCGCGCCCACGTGTGAAGCTTGAGCGACCAGCCGGCCCAATCGTCGTCGGACGCCGTGGCGAGTGCCGCCACGCTGCCGCCCAGGAAGTCGGTGAGGACCGCGCGCTGCAGGTAGGGCCGCCGGGGCTCCTCGAGCGCGGCCAACAGGGTGACCCAGGCGGCTGCGGGTTCGGAGGCGAACACGCTGTGGGTGCCGCTGAAGGTCGCGGGGATGCCCGCCGCGGCGAGCGCCCGGGCGAGTTCGGTGCCGCGCCGGTTTGCGCGCACGAGGATCGCGACATCGCGCGGCCGCAGCGGGCCGCGCCGGCCCGCCAGGGGGGCGGCGGGACCGAGCAGCTCTGCGACCACGTTCACCAGGTCGGCGGTGATCCGATCGTCGGCGTGCCACGGAGCGACGGCGTCGTCGGATTCGACGCAGCGCACCTGGACGCCGCAGGCCCAGGGCGTTCCCGGGGCGCTGACCAAGCGCGAGTCCACGTGGTCGGCCCGCACCACCGGGACGCCGATGTCCTCCCCGAGGGCCAGGTTGCGGAAGAGCGCGCCGACGGCGTCCACGACCGGTCCGTCCGAGCGGTAGTTGGTCGTCAGCGTCGTCGCCGTGCCCGCCGAGCGGGCGGCCGCGGTGTAGGTGTGCACGTCGGCGCCCCGGAAGCCGTAGATCGCCTGCTTGGGGTCGCCGATGAGGACCAACGTGGTGGCCGCGCCGAACGCCGACGCCAGAATGTGCCACTGGACCGGATCGGTGTCCTGAAACTCGTCGACGAGCACGACGGGATAGCGGGCGGCCAGCCGGGCGCACGCCAGCGGACCGGTCTGGGGGTCGGATAGTGCCGCGTCGAGGCGTGCCAACTGGTCCTCGAAGGAGAACAGCCGCCGCTGGGTCTTGCGTCGATCCACCTCGGAGCGCACGTCGGCGGCGAAGGCGACGCGCTCGCCGGCGCCGCCGGACGCGTCGGTGGGGACCAGGGATCCGACGACCTCGACGGCGTCCCGCCCCAGGGTGCGCGCGCCGGGGTCGCCGGGACGCTCGTCGACCCAGCGGAACGGCGGCGGCCTCTCGGCGTGCGCGTAGCGGCGCAGGTAGACGTCGGCGGACGCCTCGTCGGCCAGCGGACGGAGATCCTCCACCAGGGTGCTCTGCGGCTCCTGCGCTGCGAGGACGCCCAGGCCGGCGATCATGCCGTGACAAAACTCGTGCGTCGTCATGATGGTGACCCGATCGAACTGGGTGAAGGCGTCCGCCAACCGGTCGGCGCGGACCCGCACCTCTTCCGCCGGGCAGTCGGCGAGCAGGCGGTCGACCGGGTCGGACGGTTCGACACCCGCGACGGCGGACGCCAGCGCTGCGGCCGAGGCGCGGAGTCGCTCGCGCACCCGAGACCGCAGCTCGGCCGTGGCCGCCCGTGAGAATGTGACGAGCAGGAGCTCAACGACCGAGGCGCGCCCCTCCGCCAGGAAGCGGACCGCCAGTGCGGCGATCGCGTACGTCTTGCCGGTGCCGGCGCTCGCCTCGAGGACCGTCGTGCCGGCGGGCAGTGGGTCGCTCAAGCGGAAGGCCCTCATGTGTCGGCCCTCACGATCGGCGCCCACAGCAACGCCGCCAGCGACCCCAACACCGTCGGCTCGCCGGGCTGGGCCCACGGCTCGCCGTCGATACGCTCCTGCCACGGTAGGCGGCCCTGGGGGAAGAACCGCGCCCACGTGTCGTCGCTGTCGTAGCTCCAGGTGGTGCGGAGCCCCTTGTCCGCCTGGGGCTCCTGGCGGAGCGCGCGGGCTCGGGCCCACTGTTGCCCTACGCGGGGCGGGATCGGGAGCACCCGCTGCAGCCCTTCGACGGCCAGGTCGGCGGCCGTCGCCAACAGCCCCCGGGCCACGTCGGGAGGCGGCGCGACCAGCCGGTGGGTGCGCTTCCCGCCCACCACGACGGCGTCGATCCGGCGCTCGAGTGCCACCGTGAGAGCCAGGGCGTCGAGCCAGGCCGTGGCGAGGTACCGGGCCGACACATTGCCGAACTCCGCCACGAGGGTGACATCGCCGCGGGTCGCCGCGCGACCGGTGACCCTGAGTCCGCCGACGTCGAGGTCGAGGGCGTGGAACTCGGCCGGCACGGCGGCGAAGGGGGCTCGGGCGTCCATCACCTTGGCGGCGGTGGCCGCCACGGACTCCAGGACGTGCCGACCCAGCCCACCGGGTGGCAGTTCGCCCCGCAACCATTCCTGGGCGAGGACGCGCTCGGCGGGGTGACCGGCCATGAGCGAGGCGAGCACGCGGTTGCCGATTTTCCATCGGCCAAGGCCGTCGAGCTCGAGCGGGAGGTCGTCGGCGACCGGATCGTCCTCGCCGAGGGTCAGGCTCGCGCGCTGCTTGAGGAAGTAGCGGGCCGGGTGGGCGAGGAACTGCCGCAGGGCGTCCAGTTCGAGCGTGGTGACGGGCTCGGACAAGGGAAGATGCCCCACCGCGAAGGGATCGGTGGGGGCGAGCCGCGGCCCGGTGAGCGCCCGCGCGGCGGCGAGTGCCGTCCGATCGAAACTGCGCGGCCGGCCCTCGAAAGAGGCCGGCGCGAAGGGCTGCAGCGGCTCGTGGATCATGGCCGTACCGGGCGCCTCGATCAGGTCGACCAGCCCGGAGGGCGGATGGTGCGGCTCGTGGGTGAGCGTGGAATGACCCTGATAGACCACCACGAGGCGCTCGGACGCCGCCACCAGCGCGTCGAGCAAGTGCTGTCGGTCGTCCGCGCCGGGGTCGGGGTCGCCCGGGTGCGGTTCGCGGGGAAGCAGGTCGTCACCGTCGGCGATCCCGCGCCGCGGGAAGGTGCGCTCGTCGAGCCCGACGAGGCACACCACCCGGTGGGGGACCGCCGCGAGCGCCTCCAGCGAGCCCACGACGAGCGAGCCGTTGCCGTATGCGGGCCGGACGCCTCGGGTCGCGAAGCCCGCGTCCAGCACGGCGAGCGCGTCGGAGAGCCCGAGCGAGGCCCCCGACGCCCCGGCCCGTCGCTCCACCTGCGCCAGGACAGACCACACCTGGGCCAACTGCCACGACTCCTCGAAGGGCACGTCCGCGACCTGATCGACCATGGCTCGGAAGCGGCGCACCCAGCCGGCCGCCGTCGCGGGCTCCAAGCACTCGGCCGCCAGACGCGACACCCGCGTGACGAGTTCGGACACCGCGCCGAGCAGCTCGGCGTCCGAGGACTCCACATCGTCGACGGTCGCGACCACACCCGCGGACGGGAGGGTGTCGTCGCTGAGCGCCTCGCCCAGCAGGAGCCGCTGGACGCCGACCTGCCAGGTGCCCTGCCGCACTCGGTCGAGACCGAAGCGCGCCCGATGCGCCGGGTTGAGACCCCACCGGACCGACGCCCGCCCGACCAACTCGGTGAGGCGATCGAGGTCGTCGGCCCCGAGCCGGAACCGACGGGCGACGAAGGGGTGAGCGGCGATACCGAGCAGATCGGACGCCGTCGCCCGGGAACGTCCGAGGTGGGCCAGTTGCCGCAGCAGCGCGTACAACCGGTTGGCGCCCGCGGCGTCGGCGACCTGCACCCTGAGCTCCCGGCCGGGGTGCTGCCACCCGACCGGCTGCTCGGGGGGCGCGAAGACGGCGCGCAGGTGCGGCGCGAGCGCCGCCACGTCGGGACACACCACGGCGACGTGGCGCGGCTCGAGCGTGGGGTCGTCGGCGAACAGGCCCACGAGCACCTCGCGCAGAACCTCCGCCTGCCGATCGGGGCCGTGGCTGGCATGCACCTCGACGAGGGGCGCGGACGCCGACGCCACGACCTCGCGCGAACCGACTGCGGCGCCTTCGAGCAGGGCGAGGGTCTCGGACCCGCGGCGTCCGAGCCGGGGGGCGAGCGCCGCCGCCAGACCGGGCGCCGGGACCGTCACATAGGCATCGACCGGGACGCGGCCCGCGAGCGCGACGAGCAATTCGACATCGGACGCGGTGAGCCGACGCGGCCGGAACACCGACACGCTCGGCCACGGGACGGCCACGGTGCCCGCCGCCAGACCGGCCAGCAGGGAGGCCCGCCGCTCGACGGGATCGGGAGCCGAGATGAGCCGGTGCAGCTCGCGCCAGAGGACGCCCTGCCACGCGTCGAAGCCCAGGGCCCACGCCGCGGGATCGCCCTGCGCGGACCAGCCGGCCAGCAAATCGGGCCGGTGATGGGCGTAGCGGCCGAACAGCCGGGCCACGCGCAGGGCGTTGGCATAGCGCTGCTCGGAGCGATCCAGGTTGGCGCGCAGCGGCTCCAGGCCCGGGACGTCGGCGGACGCCAACTCCAGGACCGACCACACCAGCGACTCCGGCGCCCAGGGATCCTCGCCGTCGTCGTCGCCGCCCAGCCGGGCCGCGAGGGCTCCCGGCGGCGCGAACTCGATGCCCGCGCACACGCCGCCCGCCTCGGCCACCCGCTGGCTGAGCCAACGCTGGACCGCGGCCGACCCCACGAGCACCAACGGCTGCGCGAAGGGGTCGGCGACCGGACGCACAAGCGCAGCGGCCAGCTCGGAGGCCAGCGCCTCCGAGCGAACCGCGCGCACCACGTGCAGGCCGTCGTTCCTCATCGTGCGCCCCACCCTAGGGGGAGGCGCCGACAAAACTCGCGTGCTCCCGGCGGTCTGTGGACGGCGACCGCCCCACGGGGCGGATCGGGGGCGGCAACGCCGGGCCAGGGAGGGCGAGATGCCGCAGCCACCCCCTGGCCGGTCGGGGCGTTTCCCCTCCCCGGCGGCCCCACCCCCGCGGCGGGCTCCGGAACTGTCGGTGCGCCATGGCAGAGTGTGGGCCGTGACAGACCCGGAACGGATCCTGGCCGGACTCGACCCCGAGCAGCGCGTGGCGGCGCAGGCGCTCGAGGGTCCCGTTGTCGTGCTCGCCGGGGCCGGCACGGGCAAGACGCGCGCGATGACCCACCGCATCGCCTACGGGGTCGCGACGGGCGCGTTCGACCCGACGGCCGTGCTGGCCCTGACCTTCACCACCCGGGCCGCCGGCGAGTTGCGGGGCCGCCTGCGCACGCTGGGGGTCGGTCGGGTCCAGGCCCGCACCTTCCACTCCGCCGCGCTCCGGCAGGCGCAGTTCTTCTGGCCCCAGGCCTACGGCCGTGAGCTGCCCCCCGTCGCGGACAACCGCATCTCGCTGGTCGCCGACGCGCTGCGCCGCGAGCGCATCACCCCCGATGTGGGCCTGCTCCGCGATGTCGCCGGCGAGATCTCCTGGGCGAAGGTGTCCAACGTCGCCCCCGCCGACTACGCGTCCGTCGCCGCCGCGCGCAACCGGAGCGTCTCGGGCCACGCCCCCGAGCAGATCGGGCGCCTCCTGACGCACTACGAGGCGGTCAAGGCGGCGCGCGGCGTGGTCGACTTCGAAGACATCCTGCTGTGCACCGCCGGGTTGCTCGCCGAGTTCCCCGACGTGGCGGCCCAGGTGCGCCGCACCTACCGCCACTTCGTCGTGGACGAGTACCAAGACGTCAGCCCCCTCCAGCAGGCCCTGCTCGACCTGTGGCGTGGCGACTCCGAGGAGCTCTGCGTCGTGGGGGATCCCGCCCAGACCATCCACAGCTTCGCGGGTGCGCAGGCGTCCTTCCTCACCGGGTTCGCCGTGCGCCACCCCCGGGCGACGGTGGTCGAGTTGGTCCGCGACTACCGGTCCACGCCGCAGGTGGTGACCCTGGCCAACGCGCTCGTCCGCGGGCACGGTCCCGCCGTCGAACTCCGGGCCCAGCGTCCCGCCGGTCCCGAGCCGACGTTCGCGTCCGCGTGGAGCGAGTCGGAGGAGGCCGCGGGGGTCGTCGCCTGGCTCCAGCGCCTCGCCACCGGCGGCGTGGCGTGGCACGAGATGGCCATCCTCTATCGCATCCATGCCCAGTCGCCCGCCTTCGAGGCCGCGTTGGCGGACGCCGGCGTCCCGTTCGTGACGCGGGGGAGCGAGGGCTTCTTCGAGCGGGGCGAGGTCCGCAACGCCCTGAGGGGGTTGTCCGCCCAGGCGTCCGCGACCCCGGACGCCGACCCGCGCGAGCTGCTCGGCGCCGTCCTGGCCGGGCTCGGCTGGACGCCCGAGCCCCCCGCCGGGGCAGGCACCGCACGCGAGCGTTGGGAGTCCTGGTCGGCCCTGTTCGCCCTCGGTGAGGAGTTCCTGCGTGCGCATCCGGACGCCGGCGCCCCGGGCCTGGTCCGGGAATTGGACGCCCGCGCGCACGCCCAGCACGCCCCTGCGGGCGCGGGGGTGACCCTCTCGACCCTCCATGCCGCCAAGGGGTTGGAGTGGGACGCGGTGGCCATCGTGGGCGTTCACGACGGCAGCCTCCCCTTCGTCCTGGCCACCACCCCCGAGCAGGTCGCCGAAGAGCGGCGGCTGCTGTACGTGGGCGTGACGCGGGCGCGCGAGCACCTGCGCTTGTCGTGGTCGACGACCCGCAACGGCGGCGGCCCCCGCCGCGCCCAGAGCCGGTTCCTCGACGGCGTGGTGGCGGCCCCGGCGGCCCCGCGGGCCTCAGGCGGGCGCAGTCGGCGCGGGAAGGCGTCCGCGCTCGAAGCGACCTGCCGCGTCTGCGGGGGCCGCCTCGCCAGCGGCGCCGAGCGCAAGCTGAAGCGGCACGCCGACTGCGAGCCCAGCTACGACGAGGCCGTGTGGGAAGCGCTGCGGGCCTGGCGAAAGTCGGAGGCGGAGGCCGCCTCGGTCCCCGCCTTCGTGGTCTTCACCGACGCGACCCTGATGGCGATCGCCGAGGAGCGTCCGGCGACGCTCGCCGACCTCGCGGGCATCTCCGGGGTCGGCCGCGCCAAGCTCGAGCGCTACGGCGAGGCGGTGCTGGGGGTCTTGGGAAACGCTGACTAATCATGTTCTGGCGGCGGCGGCCAGGATCGAGCGATCCGAACCCCCTCGATCTGGGACCGTATGGTCAAGACGAGCCCACGATCGAGTGGTTCCGGCTCATCTCGCCCGACCCGTCCTCGCCAAGAACAGCATTAGTCAGCGGTTCCCTTGGCGGCTCACCACGGCTGAACGCAGCCGCAGGCCGGATGGGCCGCCCACGTGCGGGTCTCGAAGGCGAGGGTGTCGGTGACCAGCTCCAGCGTGGCACCGCAGGTGCCCGCACGGCCCCGTCCCAGCCACGCGAGGGCCTCGGCCGCCGCGGTGCTGGCGGCCCACGCGGACGCTACGGGCCCGGGGGAGTGCAGCGTCCGCGCCAACTGCGACAGCAACAGCGGCCACTCCGGATCGAGGTCGCGGCGCGTCAGGTCGACGCACCGCAGACAGGCGCCCCCACCCGGCACGACGAACGGTCCCACGACCGCCCGCTCGGGTTCGGCGCGGACCATCAGGTGCGGGACACCGGCGCGCCGCAGGTGATCGGTCAGCACCCGGTCGGCCTCCACGGTGGCCGGCGCCACGACGACCAGCCGGACGGGGTCGTCCAGGGCCGTGTGCCACTGACCGAACAGCCCGACCTGCGTGGTCGGCCCGGAGAGCTCCTGCCACCGGCGCCGCAGGGCCAGGGGATCGGCGTCGGTGTCGTCGACGACCCGCAGCACCGGGACTCCGCCGGCCCCCAGGAGCCGCACCACGTGACGCGCGAGCGCTCCGGACCCGATCACGACCACCGGGCAGGACGTCCCCGGACGCGGCGGGCCCGCGATCAACGCGCCCGCGCCGACCAGGGCCGTCACGGCGTCCGCGAGCCACCCCGCCTCGATGCCGGGCACGAGCCGCAGGACATCCGCGGGCGTCCGCCAGGCGTCGAACGCGTGCACCACCCGGTCGGCGCACCGCGGCGCCTCCGGCAGAAGGACCGACGCCTCGGCGTCCAGACCCACCTGGAGCTCTCCCGCGGCGCGCCACAGGGTGCTGACAGGGGTGCGGAGGCGGTAGGCGATGTCCATACCGGAAGCCTGCCCCGGCATCGGACGCCGACGCGCGGTTGTCCCCACCCGGACAACACCCGGACAACACCGCATGTCCGCCAACGCCAAGAAGAGGCCGGGAGGACCCTCGTGGGTCGACCCGGCCTCGGCGTGGGGACGGTGGGCTCGTCAGGCCTTGGGCAGGAACCGCGTCAGGTTCGTCGCGCACTCGGGGCACTTGGCCTTGGCGACGCGGGTGCCCTTGTCGTTCACCGTCACGTTGCCCGTGGCCTTGCGCTTGGTCTTGCACTTCACGCAGTAGAACTCGCCGGTGTAGGTGTCAGCCACCTTGATCCTCCTAGTCGATGGATTGTGCCCGCGCGCACTCCGCGGTTGGACACCTTGTGGGAGACACCCTACGGCACAGCGCGTTCATCAGTCGCACTGACAATGGGCAAGACCCCCGGACGGGCGACCGCTTGCCTTCCCCTGCATGCGGCCCCGACGACGGGGGTCTTGTGGGCTTCAACGTAGTCCGGCTCGACAAGCCGCGTCAAACATGGCGACCGGTTGTTGTCGCGCTACGGTGGAGGCCATGCCCGAAGCCGACTACGAGGTGCGCACGAGCGCCCGCCGCACCCGCACGATGACCGCCTTTCGCGAGGCGGGTCGCATCGTGGTGGTCGTTCCCGAGAACATGTCGGTGCGGCAGCAGCGCGCCAGCATCCCCAGGTTGGTGGAGGCCTTTCTGGTCAAGGAGGCCCGCCAGGGCCCGCCGCGGGCGGACGCCGACCTGACGCGTCGCGCGGTCGAGCTCTTCGAGACCTATGTCGCCCCCTACGCCGACGGATCGACCCCGCGCCTCGGCGTCCGCTGGGTGGGCAACATGGCGCACAGGTGGGGCTCCTGCACGGCCTCGACCGGGGAGATCCGCCTCAGCGATCGCCTGCAGGACCTGCCGATCTGGGTGGTCGACTACGCGCTGCTGCACGAGGTCACCCACCTGGTCGAGCGCGAGCACTCGGCGCGCTTCTGGGAGATCGTCAACTCCTACGGCAAGGCGCGCCGCGCCCGCGGCTTCCTGGAGGGCGTGGAACACGCCCAGCGCCAGGCTCGCTGAGGCTCAGCCCTCGCCACCGTCCTGGCGGCCGCGCTCCTCGTCGAGGAGGGCCCGCAGTTGCGCGTCGAGGTCGTCCGGCTCGGCGGGCAGACCGTCGCGTTCCACGAACCCCAGCGGGTCGGCGAGGTCGGCGAGGTTGGGCAGCAGATCCGGGTGCGCCCACGCCGCGTCGCGGCCCTCGGCGCCCTTCGCGGACCGGAGGGCCGCCCACAGGTTGGCCGCGTCCCGGACGCGGCGAGGCCGCAGTTCGAGGTTGAGCAGCGCCTTCAACGCGGTCTCGGCCGGGCCTGCGGAGGCCCGCCGCCGCCGGACCGTCTCCAGCAGGGCCGCCGCGGAGGGCAGCATGCGGGCCGTGGTCTGCGCGACGACGTCGTCCACCCAGCCCTCGACGAGCGCCACGAGCGTCTCCAGGTGGTCCAGGACATCGCGCTGCTCCTCGGTCAGCGCCGGACGGAACAGCTTGCCGGCGACCTGATTGCCGAGCGACTGGAGGGCGTCGGGGGTCATCTCGCCGGTGAGCTGCGATTCCATGGCCTGCTCGATGGCGTCGGCGTCGATGGTGACGTCGCGGGCGTACTTCTCCACCAGCGCGAGCAACTGCGGCCCGAGCCAGGCCACGTGCGCGAACAGCCGCTGCCGCGCCGCCTCGCGCAGGGCCAGATAGAGCCGCACGTCGTCGAGTGGCTGGTCGAGGCCGTCGGCGAACCGACGGATGTTGGTGGGTAGAAGCGCGACCGTCGGCGTGGCCGTGAGCGGGAAGGGGATGTCCGACACGCTCACCACGTCGGTGGCGAGCTGCCCGAGCGCCTGTCCGATCTGCGCCGACAGCATGCCGGTGGCGGCCATGCGCATCATCGGCTCCAGCATCTGGCCCATCGCCTCCAGGCCCTGGCCCTGCTTGTTGAGCATGGCCGCGATGGCTGTGGCCAGCGCGCTGGAAACCGGGTCTACGAGCTGCTGCCATGTCCCGATCGTCGCCTCGACCCACTCGGCGCGGCTCCAGGCCGCCGCCGGAGCGCCGATCCGGTCGAACGCCGTCTGCTCGTCGAGCCACAGGTCGGCTAGTCCGACGGTGTCGCGGACCGTCGCCGCGTCGGCCGAGGACGGCGACGGATCGGGTCCGGACGCCGCCGTCACCTTCCGCGCGATGTCCTTCACGAAGGTCCAGTTGAGGCCCTCGCCGTCGCTGCCGTGGGACCGTAGCTGCGCACTGAACTGGGCCATGGCCTGCTGGAGTTGCCCCATGAGCTCGTTCATGTCGAACGTGCCGTCCTGGCCGGGACGGATCCCGAACTGACGCATGAACTCCTCGAGGGGATCCTGATCCTCGTTGTCGGGCATGGCGGTTCCTTCGCTCTCGGGGAGGGTTGGGATTCCATTGTCCCGCATGGGGCAAGGGGCGCGGGCGGACGCCGACGCCTCCGCCTGTAGGATCGGGGCACACCGGCGCAGGAGGTTGGCACATGACGAGGCAGACGTGGACGGCCGCCGTCTCCGCGTTGCTCTTCGTCGTGTCGGCCGCTTTCATCGCGATCATGCCGGTTCCCTATGTCGCGGACGCCGCCGGTCCGGGCGTCGAGCTGCTGGCCCGCGCGGGCGGCAAGCCCCCCGTCACGGTCAGCGGCGTCGCCCCGCACGTGTCCCAGGGACAGCTCGTCTTGGCCACCTCGTCGCTCACCCGACCCGAGGCCGGGCTCACCCTGCCCGAGATGATGCTGGCGTGGTGGACCCCGGGCAAGGAGGTCTTCCCGCGCGAGGCCGTCTACCCGGCCGGCACGAAGCCCGCCGACGTGCGGGCGCGCGAGGCCGAACTGCTGGAGACCGCGAAGGCCGCCGCCGCGGCGTCCGGTCTCCGCCAGGCGGGCATCGAGGTGCAGCAGGTGCCGTTGGTGCGCAAGGTCGCGAGCCAGGGTCCGTCGGTCGATCTCCTCAAGCCGGGCGACTTCGTCGTCGCCGTGGACGGTCGTTCGACGCTAACCACGGACGCCGTGCTGCAGGCTATCCAGGCCCACGACATCGGCGACTACGTCACGTTCACGGTGCTGCGCGACCAGCAGGAGAGCCGCGTGGCGGTGGAGACCGTCGCGTCCCGGACGCAGAGCGGCCTGCCGGTCGTGGGCGTCACCTGGGACACCGGCTTCTACCACGCGCCCACAGTGACCTTCGCGCTCGACCAGCCCGTCGGCGGCTCCAGCGGCGGGCTGATGCTCGCGCTGGCCGTCTACGAGGCCGCGTCCCCGGACGAGCTCGTCGGCGACCGCGTCGTCGCGGGAGCCGGCGCCATCGACGGTCTCGGCAACGTCAGCGCCGTGAGCAGCGTGCCCGAGCGGGTCGCCAGCGCCGAGGCCGCGGGGGCGTCGGTCTTCCTGCTTCCGGCCGCCAACTGCGCCGAGTTGGGCGAGCTCCACCCGAAGGTGCGGCTCGTGCCGGTCAACACGCTCGACGACGCGGTCCAGGCGCTCGACGCCCTGGGGGATCCGTCGATGGAACACCTGGTGAGGGGATGCACGTGAACGACGCCCTGGTGGCTGCCCTGCTCGAGATCGAGCGACATGTCGGCCACGGCGGGTGGGACGCCCCCGCGCGCCTGTTCGCGCTCGTCCCGACCGAGCAGTTGCTGGCGGCGGAGCCGTCGCTGGCGGCCCAGTTGGATCGGCCCGGGCGGGCCGCGGACGCCCTCAGTTCCGTCGAACAGGACGAATTCCACTCCGGTGCCGACCTCCTCGGCGACCTGGAGCGCATCGCCTGGCCCCCCACCGTGGTGGGCTGCGCCGTCGCGGTCGAGCGGGCGTTCGTTCCGCCGGAGGTGGAGGCCGAGCTTCCCGACGATCCGGACGCCGCCGCGGACTTCGTCGCCGCGCACGCCCGCCGTCAGGACGTCCGGGTGGTCGTCGGCGTCCTGCGCGACGGGAGCCATCACGGCCTGGCGCGGCTGCGCTCGCAGCCGGACGAGCTGCTGGGGGGCGCGGATCTGGTGCCGGGGCTGACGGAGGCCTTGTCGCGTACGCTGTCCTGACACGAGACCACGAGGAGTGACCAACGTGCAAGCAATGATCCGTCCGCGCCGGAGCCCCCTGGTGATGACCGTGGTGCTGCTGGCGATCGCGGTCGGCGCGCTGATGGTGACCGCCTCGGTGTGGACCGAGTTCCTGTGGTTCCGGTCGGTCGGCTTCGGCCGCGTGTTCACCACCCAGCTCCTGGCCATGGTCGCCCTGTTCGTGGTCGGGGCTCTCATCATGGGCGGCGCGGTGGCGGCCAACATGGCCATCGCCTGGCGGCTGCGTCCCGAGGGTCGCCGGCGCGGGGCGAGCGCCGTCCTGGACCGTTATCGCGACTTCCTCGGGGCCAACCTCAAGGCGGCGATCCTCGTCCCGTCGTCGGTCCTGGGGGCGATGGCTGGCCTGTCGACTGCGACCAATGTCCTGCCGGTGCTGGCCTGGCTGAACCGGACGCCGTCCGGCAAGACCGAGCCCACCTTCGGCGTGGACGTCTCGTTCTTCCTCTTCGACTACCCCGTCCTCACGTTGCTGGTGTCGATGCTGCTCATCGCCGGGGTGTTCGGGTTGATCGCCGCCGTGGCGGTCCACTTCGCCGTCGGGAACATCGCGACCGGACGCCCGCGTCCGGCGTCCGTCGCCCCCGGGATGGGGCGGCACCTGTCGCTGCTGGGTGCGCTGGTGCTGGCGACCTACGGCGTCCAGAACCTCCTCGACCGCTTCGGCTTGGTGGTCCGCACGGGCACGCTCTTCACGGGCCTGCACTACACCGACGATCGCGCCCGCCTCAGCGCGAAGCTCATCATCGCGGTCATCGCGTTCCTGATCGCGGCGCTGTTCGTCGTCAACGCCTTCTACCCGCGGCCGATCGTCCCGCTCACCGGCGTCGCGCTCATGCTGGTGGCGAGCCTGATCGTGGGCTTCATCTACCCGGCCATGGTGCAGAGCTTCGGGGTGAAGCCCAACGAGCCGGACAAGGAGGGTCCCTACATCGCCGCCCACATGAAGGCGACGCGGGACGCCTTCGGGATCGCCGACGTCAAGATCTCCGACTACGAGGCCGTCACCAAGGTGGAGCCCGGCCAGTTGAAGCAGGACGCGGCCGCCCTGCCCGGCATCCGCCTCATGGATCCGAGCATCGTCGGGACGACCTTCGACCAGCTCCAGCAGGTCCGCAACTACTACTCCTTCACCAACACCATCGACGTCGACCGCTACACCATCGACGGCCGGGAGACCGACGTCGTGGTGGCCGCGCGCGAGCTCAACCAGGCGGGCATCCCCGAGCGCAACTGGAACAACCTGCACACCGTCTACACCCATGGCCACGGCCTCGTGGTCGCCTACGGCAACCGCCGCCAAGGCATGGGAGACCCGGTGTGGATCACCCGCGATATCCCACCCCAGGGGCTCATCGGCCAGGAACAGTCCCGCATCTACTACGGCGAGCAGACCACCACCTTCGCCATCGTGGGGCGCGCGGAGGGCCAGCCCCCCATCGAGCTCGACTCGCCCGGTGGTGCCCAGGGCGGCGGCGAGATCTACAACACCTACACCGGGACCGGCGGGGTGCCGATGGGGGACCCGTGGACGCGACTGCTGTACGCGATGCACTTCTCGGATCTGAATATCCTGCTGTCCGACCGCGTCAACGCGAACTCGCGCATCCTGTACGACCGGACGCCGGCCCAGCGCGTCCAGAAGGTCGCGCCGTGGCTGACGACCGACACCAACAGCTACCCGGCCATCGTGGGCGGGCGGCTGGTGTGGATCGCGGACGCCTACACGACCTCGAACACCTACCCGAACAGCCAAAAGGTGTCGATCGACGGCACGTCCATGCGGTTCGACCAGCAGATCAACTACATGCGCAACTCGGTCAAGGCCGTGGTCGACGCCTACGACGGCACCGTGACGCTGTACGCCTGGGACGAGTCCGACCCGGTCCTGGCCACCTACGCCAAGGCGTTCCCCGGCTCGCTCACGCCGAAGTCGGAGGCCCCGGCCGAGCTCGTGGCCCACCTGCGCTACCCCGAGGATATGTTCCGGGTGCAGCGCGACCTCCTGGCCCGCTACCACGTGGCGTCCCCGACCGCCTGGTACGGCTCCTCCGACCTCTGGGAGGTGCCCACCGACCCGGTCAAGGCGGGCTCGAAGACGAAGGAGCCCCCGTACTACCTGTCCATCAAGTGGCCGGGCGACGAGCACCCCGTGTTCAGCCTGACCAGCGTGTTCGTGCCCAGCGGGCGCTCGAACCTGGCGGCCTACCTCGCGGTGAACGCGGACGCCGCCAGCCCCGACTTCGGCAAGCTGCGCGTCCTGCGCATGTCGGGCACCCACCAGATCGACGGCCCGGGCCAGACCCAGAACGAGATCCAGCGCAACCCGGCGGTCATGAGCAAACTCCTGCCGTACCAGCAGGCTCAGGGAGCGCTGACCTACGGCAACCTGCTCACCCTGCCGATGGGCAACGGCCTGCTGTACGTCGAGCCGATCTACACCCAGCGTTCGCTGGGCAGCGCGGGCTCGTACCCGGCGTTGACGTTCGTCGTCGTGCGGTTCGGCTCGTCGGTGGGCATCGGGACCACTCTGCAGGAGGCCCTCGACCAGGTCTTCGCCGGCGATGCGGGCGCCAAGACCGGCGAGGGAGAGACCCCCGGCGCGACGCCGCCCACGGTCCCGTCCACGCCGGGGACGCCCACGCCGCCGCCCCAGCCGACCGGCCAGGTCGACCACGCCGCCGCCGTCGCCGCGATGACGAAGGCGCAGGAGGCGTTCACGGCCGCGGACGCCGCCCTCCGCAATGGGGATCTGGCCGGCTATCAGGCCAAGACGAACGAGGCGAAGGCGGCGCTCGCCGAGGCCGTCAAGGCGATGGGGCGCTGATCCTCGGCGTTCGACCCCGGACATGACGAGGCGGGCCCGGCAGCACCGGACCCGCCTCGCCGCTTGTCGGCGCGTGGTGCCCGTCGAGGGTTAGGGAACCGCTGATTAATGCTGTTCTTGGCGAGGACGGGTCGGGCCAGATGAGCTGGAACCCCAGAGATCGTGGGCGCGTATTGAACATACGGGCCCAGATCGAGGGGGTTGGGATCGCTCGATCCGGGCCGCCGCAGCCAGGACATGATCGATCAGCGTTTCCTTAGGCCCCGTCGGTGACGAGCGCGCGGGCGAGGGCGACCCCGTCCTCGTCTTGAAGGGCCGCCTCGCGCAGGCGGGCGAGCCGGGGGGCGGCGTCCGCGGCCCCAGCCAGCCGCGTGGCCGCACGCATCAACTTGTCGAACGAGTCGTGGCCATGCGCGTGCGTGGCGCCGTAGCCCTTGAGCACCCGGGCGCACATGACGATCTCCACAGCGAACGCCGGGTCCGCGGCCGCGGCCTGAACGACGCGTGCGACCCAGGCGTCGATCAGCTCCTGCTCGGCCTTGAAACGCCCGGTGCGGGGACGCATCGGACGCAGGCCGGCGAGGCCCGCCAGCGTCGTGTAGCCCTGGAGCGATGTAGTCTGGATCATGATCCCGTCGCCGCCCACGAAGTCCACGCCCGCGCCGAAGAGCTTGTTGTGGCGCAGGAGCTTGTCCAGCGCCGACGGCATGGTGTCGGCCAGCTCTTCGACCTGCGGGTGCAGAAACTCGCGGACCTCCACGATGGAGTCCTTCGGCGCGCGCGCCTCGGCGCGAATCCCCGCCAGCCGCTTGGGCATGATCTTCTGGGCCGCGACCTGGATGGTGTCCTGGTAGCACATCCACAGGGCCGTCCAGCGGGCGGCCTCGGTGGTCAGCGCGGCCTTGCCGTCGGCGTCCGGATCCACCGCCGCGATGCGCGCCACCCGGTCGAGGTAGCGGTCCGCGTAGGCCTCGTCCTGGTACAGCGCGCACCGCCGGACGCCGCGTAGCGCCATGAGCGCTGCGGCCCTCGGCAGGGACCGTTTGATGCGCGTGGCCTGGTCGCGGAGCGCCGGGCCCACCAACTGCGTCGGATCCTCGGCCGCCTTCGCGGCGAGCTCCTTCTCGCGGAGCTCCTCCTTGGACGGTTGCCGTCGGGTCAGCGTCAGGACGGTCTTGTGGGCGGACCCCGCCGGGGCTGCGGACTGCGCCGCCTGTGCGGTGTCGTAGCCGGCGGCGAAGGCCGCCAGCGAAGCGTCCACCCCCTTGCCGAACGCGCGGATGCGCGCCTCGAACTCCTCGCGCGGGAACGGCAGGACGCCGCTGCCTGCCACCGCGCCGAACAGCGACGCGCTGATGACGCTGCGGGCCGCCACGGCCAGCTCCATGAAGTCGGCGGCGATGAGCCGCTTCGCGGCCCGGGCCGCTGCCTCGATGAGCTTGTCGGAGTCCACCCGGCCGTCGCCCAGGACCGACTTCTCGTCGATGGAGTACACGCGGTTGGTCGAGGTGATGAGGGTGGTGCGGTCGGGGGTCACGAACCCGCGCTGGACTGCCCGCCCCGCCTCCATGAGTTCGGACGCGATGAGGACGTCCACCTCGCCGGGGATCGGGAACATCGACAGCACCGGCTGCGCGCGGGGGCCCGCGGCGTCGGGAACCGGCGGGAACAACTCGACGTAGTACACGGTCGCGCCGGTCCGTTGGGCGACGCCCGCCACCTGGGTGGTCTGGGCCGCCCACCCGTTGGCGGTCGCGGTGTCGGCGACCCAGTTGGACAGCACCGCACCGCCCTCACCGCCCATGGCCAAAATCGCGAAGGTGATCGGCCGCTGGCCGCTCTGCCACGTGCCCATGTCAGGCGTCCTCTCCGATGATCGCGTACTTGGCTGCCCGCTCGACGAACGGCTTGCTCAGGCGCGCCATCCAGCCGCGCCGGGCCTTGTCGAGGCGGATGTCCACCTGGTTGGGGTTCTGGATGACGTCGATGCGGTAGAACGACGGGCACAGCGCCGCCGCGTGCGCGTTCGAGCCGCACACCCCACAGCCGACGCACGTGTCGATGACCGTGGCGACGGGGTCGATCCGCATCGGGTCGGGATTGTCCTTGATCGTCAGGCTGGGACACCCCGAGATCCGGATGCAGCGGTGGTCGCCGGTGCACGTGTCGGCGTCCACGCCGAACCGCTCCCGGACGACCCGCTTGCCCTCCTTGAGCGCCTTGGCGTCCTCGCGCTTGACGCGCCGCTGCCGGTTGAGCTGGCACTCGCTCTGGGCGATGACCACCTTGGGCCCCTTGGCCTTGGTGGTGAGGGCGTCGATGAAGACATCCCGCAGGGCCGCGACGTCGAAGGTATTTCGGACGGTCTTGGCCCAGCTCACCCCGACGCCGCGCACCGCGGTCTCGATCGGGTGCTTGGTCGAGCGGGTGGGGGAGTCGAACTTGGACGACAACAGGTCCTGGCCGCCGGTCGCGGCGGCGTAGTTGTTGTCCACCACGACGACCATCTGGTCGGTCTCGTTGAACACCGCGTTGCCGATGCCGCTGGTGAGGCCGTTGTGCCAGAAGCCGCCGTCGCCCATGATCGCGACGGTCCGGCGGTCGGCGTCGGCGCTGTTGAGCGCCGCGGCCCCGGCCGAGCCGAGCCCGTACCCCATGGTGGTCGCACCGAGGTGGAAGGGGGCGTTGATGCTGAACAGGTGGCAGCCGATGTCGGCGCTCACATGGTGTTCGCCGGTGGTCTCCTCGGCCAGCTTCAGCGCACTGAAGATCGGACGCTCCGGGCACCCGGTACACAGTCCCGGCGGGCGCGGCTGGACGACCGTGGGATCGACCCGGGGGGCGAACGGGGAGGCGGGGTCGGCCCGGTCGAGCAGGAGCGTCGGGTGCTCCAACTCCAGCTCGGGAGCGTACGTTCCGAGGAACTTGGCCAGGCCGCGGGTCACGACGGCGGGGGAATAGTCGCCGTACATCGCGAGCAGGTCCTTGCCGTGGAACGGCACCGTCGAGCCCTCCTTGTGGAGGATGGCGCGGATGTTCTGCTCCAAGAAGTCGGGTTGGCCCTCCTCGACCAGGAACACCGCCTTCTTGCCGGCGCAGAAGTCGAGCACCTCGGAGTCGATGACCGGGTAGGCCACGTTCATCACGTACAGCGGCAGCTTGCTGTTGCCGAAGGCGTCGGACAGGCCCAGCAGTTCGAGGGAGCGGTTGAGCGTGTTGTACATGCCGCCCTGGACGATGATGCCGACGTCCGCGGCGTCGCCGGCGATGACCTCGTTGAGGCCGTTCTCGGTGATGTAGCGCACCGCGGCCGGCCAGCGCTGTTCGATCTTCTCGCGCTCGTGCAGGAAGGACGCCGGCGGCAGGACGATGCGGTCCACGTCGCGGACGGGATTCTCGACCGCCTCCTTGACCGTCATCGCCGGACGCACGTTGTCCTTGGCCAGGAAGCTGCCCGTCATGTGGCAGGCGCGCAGCCGCAGCAACAGGAACACGGGGGTGTTGGACGCCTCGGAGAGCTCGAAGCCCTTCTCGACGGCGTTCACGATCGCCTCGATGTTGGGGCGAGGATCGAGCAGCCACATCTGCGACTTCATGGCGAAGGCGTGGGACCGCTCCTGCATGATCGAGGAGCCTTCGCCGTAGTCCTCGCCGAGGATCACCACGCAGCCGCCGGTGACGCCACCGGAGGCGAGGTTCGCTAGGGCGTCGGAGGCCACGTTGGTGCCGACGGTCGACTTGAACGTGATGGCGCCGCGCAGCGGGTAGTGGACGGAGGCCGCCATCATGGCGGCGGCGGTCGCCTCCGACGCGCTGTTCTCGAAGTAGACGCCCAGCTCGTCCAAGATCTCCTGGGCGTCGCCCAGGACGTCCATGAGGTGCGAGATCGGCGAGCCCTGGTAGCCGCCGACGTAGGCGACCCCCGACTGCAGCAATGCCTTGGTGACGGCGAGGATGCCCTCGCCGTGGAACACCGTCCCCGCGCCGTGCCTGAGCTCCAGAACTTCCGTCGCGAACGACCGCTCCGCCATGAGTTACTCCTCGTCAGATGGTGAATCCCCGGGGACGGACGGGCCGCCCCCGGGGACGGGCACTCAGCGCTCGACGAGCGCCAGGACGCGGGCCGGGGAGCCCGAGCCCGTCAGGATCGGCAGCGGCGACACGCAGATCACCGCGCCGCGCTGCGGCAGCTTGGCCACATTTTGGAGCTGCGTGAGGCCGTACTTGCCGACCCGCGCCATCTCTGCGTGGCAGGGGAAGGGGCTCTCGAACGCGAACGCCTGGCCGGCGTCGGTGCCGATGGTCTCGACGCCGAAGCCGAGGATGGGCAGGTTGTCGGCGATCCACTTCGCGCACTCGACGGTGACGCCGGGGGTGTGCGGGCCCGCCTCGTCGGCGTTGAGGGCGGTGTCCTGGCTGTGGGTGTTGGCGTCCCAGCCGGTGCGGTAGATCAGCCACGACCCGGCCTCGATCTCGCCGTTGGCTTCGATCCAGGCCTGCAGGTCGGCGACCTCGAGCAGGAAGTCGGGGTTGTCCGCCACGCGGTCGCTGAAGTCCATCACGACGACGGGCGCGACGAGCCGCTGCACCGGGACGGAGGCGACGTCGGCGGCCGGGTCGCCGGTGTACCAGTGGTTCGGGGCGTCGAAGTGGGTGCCCGTGTGCTCGCCGGTCTTGAAGTTGTTCCAGTACCAGCCCGGTCCGCGCTCGTCGAACTTGCTGATGAGATCGAGCTCGAACTTCCACGTCTGGCCCATCTCCGGCGGGAGCAGCAGAATCGGGGTGTCGTTGCTGAGCGTGGCGGTGAGGTCGATGACCTCGATCGAGCCGCTGGTGAGGCCCTTGGCCAGGTCGGCGAGTGCGGACATGTCCCTCCTGATGTGACGGGCCCTCGCAGGGGCCAGGCGATGCGGATGCCCGGCGTCGCGGCCGGTACGCGCCGAAAACATAACCCGGCGCGGGGACCCGCACCGATCCGAATTGCGCCGGTTCGCTATCCGATTTTGGCAACACGCCGATCGCGGACGCCGCGGGTCGCCTTGGGAACCGCGAGAGCCGGACGCCTTGGGCGTCAGCGGTGCCGGGGGCGGGCCAGCGTGTCGGACGGCGACTCCCCGAAATGCGCCCGGTACTCGACGGCGAACCGACCCAAATGGGTGATGCCCAGGGCGGTCGCGATGCGGGTGACGGTGGTGACGCGGGGGTCGCCCGCCTCTAGGCGCCGGTGCGCGATGCTGAGCCGGCGCTCCTTGACGTAGGAGACCGGCGTGGTGCCCAACTCGCGGCGGAAGGCGTCCTGCATCGACCGCGACGACACCCCGAGTTCGCGCGCGATGCGCGAGACCGACAGCTGCGGGTCGCCCACGTTGGCCTCGATGTAGTCCACGACCCGCTGAACCGTCGACACGCTGGTGGACGGCACGCGCCGCAGTTGGCGGCTGAAATTGCTCGGCTGGGTGAGCAGCAACTGCCCGGCCAGGGTCGCGGCCATCGAGTCGATGAGTTCCGGACGGTGCACCAGCATGCTGCTGCGCCGCAACTCGTCGTTGAGGAAGAGCACGCTGCGCAGGAACGTGGCGGCGTCCGGCTCCGCCAACGCCATGCCCAGCTCGAAGACGACCGGCTTGCCGGGCGGGCGTCCGATGAGAACGGCGGCCTCCGCCTCGACGAGCCGCCGCGAGAGGTAGAGGCACAGCTGCGGGTTCTCGGCCCCCCACGTCATGGACACCTGGCCTGTGGGGGAGAGCACCGAAGCGGTCTGTGTCGTGCTGGTGACTTTGGTTCCGTCCTGGATCACCTTGGCGGCGCCGCCGCGGGGAATCTGCACAAGGTAGAAGTCGGACAGCGGCTCCGGCTTGATGCTGACCGGGGCCCCGTAGTCGAGGTGGACGATGCTCAGCGGCCCCAACTCGTCGGCCCGGAGGGTGAGCGCCACGCCGCGGTCCTCGGCCAGGGGGACGAGTTCGTGATCGCAGAACAATGCCGCGACCGCAGCACGGGCCTCTTCCGGGTCCCGCGTGCAGATCTCCGTGTGGCGCACCACATCCATGGCGTTGTCCTCCCAGCGTTACGTCCGGACCCCCGGGCCGACGAACGGTACCGGTGGCGCACGCACACCCCCAAGTTCGATTGTGGTCCTGTCTGCGGGTTTTGGATAGGTCCGCCGGTCCCTTGCGCAATCTGGACACACGCTCCGCAGGGGTGCGCGCGATCTGGATAGCGCACGCGTGAGAAGCGGATAGCAGGCGGTCTGAGGGCCCCCTAGCGTTCCGATCACCCCACAACGAATCCCCAACCGGAAGGTGCGAACCCATGCCTGAATCCCTCGCCGGCCGGACGGCTCTCGTGACCGGCGGCGCCACGCTCGTCGGTCAGGGGGTCGTGGAGGCGCTGCACGCCCAAGGCGCCACGGTCGTGATCGCCGACATCGACGCCGACGGCGCCCGCGCGGTCGCGGACCGGCTCGGCGAGCGCGTGGAGGTGGAGGCCGTCGACATCACCGACGATGCCGCGGACGCCGCCCTGATCGCCTCGATCGTCGAGCGCCACGGCGGCCTCGACATCCTCGTCAACCTGGCCAGCACATATCTCGACAGCGGCCCCGACTCCTCCCGCGCCGATTGGCAGACCGCCTTCGATGTCAACGTGTTCAGCGGCGTGGTCCTCGCCAACGCCGCGCGGCCGGCGCTCGCGGCGTCCGGACACGGCGCGATCGTCAACTTCACCTCGATCTCGTCCAGCGTCGCCCAGATCGGGCGCTGGGTGTACCCGGCCTGCAAGGCGGCCCTCGTGCAGATAACCCGCTCCATGGCGATGGACTTCGCCCCCGACGGCATCCGGGTGAACTCGGTCAGCCCAGGCTGGACGTGGTCGAAGATCATGGACACCCTCAGCGAGGGCAACCGGGAGCTGACCGACTCGGTCGCCGCCCCCTTCCACCTCACCGGCCGCGTCGCGGATCCCCTCGAGGTCGGCCGCGTGGTCGCCTTCCTGGTCTCGGACGCCGCCTCGGTCGTCACCGGCGCCGACTGGGCCGCCGACGGCGGCTACTCCGCCATGGGCCCGGAGCAGAACGTGCCCGCCATTCCCAAGCTGATCCCCGCAGGCAAGGAGGCCTGACACCATGAAGATCGCCGTCATCGGAGCCGGATTCGCCGGTCTCGCCGCGGGCAAGACGTTCGCCCAGTTCGGTCACGACGTCACCATCTACGAGAAGGCCCCCGACGTGGGCGGGGTGTGGAGCCGGATCCGCCGCTACCCGGGCCTGTCCACCCAGAACAACAAGGGCACCTACTCGCTCATCGACCTGCCGTACCCGAAGCACTTCCCCGAGTGGCCCTCCGGCGCGCAGGTCCAGGAGTACCTCGCTTCCTACGCCAAGATGTTCAGCCTGGAGGACAAGCTGCGGCTGTCCACCGAGGTCGTCCGCGCCGAGCTCGACGAGACCTCCAAGCCGCCGGTCTGGACCGTCACCTCGCGCCCGGCCGACGCCGACGGCGTGGGCGTGGACGGCGGGGCCGAGACGACCGCCACCTACGACTTCCTGGTCGTGGCGAACGGCATCTTCAGCCAGCCCTTCCTCCCCGCCTACCCGGGCCGCGCCGAGTTCGAGGCCGCCGGCGGACGCCTCTGCGCGCCGTCGGACATCCACGACCTGGGCGAGATCAAGGGCAAGGACGTCCTGGTCATCGGCTACGGCAAGTCCGCCTGCGACATCGCCTCGGCGATCACGCCGACCACGAAGAGCACGACGGTCGTCGCCCGCCACCTGCTGTGGAAGATGCCCAAGAAGCTCATGGGCAAGATCAACTACAAGTACCTGATGCTGCCGCGACTCGGCGAGGCGCTGTTCGAGTACCGCAACCCGACGCCCACGGAGAAGTTCCTGCACGGCCCGGGCAAGGGCGTCCGCAACGGCATGCTCCAGGCCATCCAGGGGGCGGCGGTCAAACAGCTCAAGCTCGACCAGCTCGGTCTCGTGCCCGAAGGCGACTTCGAGCGCATCGCTCGCTCCACGGTCTCGCTCACCACCGACGGCTTCTTCGAGAAGGCGCAGGCGGGGCAGATCAAGGTGCGTCGCGAGACGGAGATCAAGCGGCTCTACGTCGCCGATGGCCGCACGATGGCCGAGCTGTCCGACGGCCAGCAGGTCCCGGCGGATGTCGTGATCGCGGCGACCGGTTGGCACCAGGGCGTCCCGTTCCTGTCCGACGAGCTGCAGCGGCGGCTCACGGACGCCCGCGGCAACTTCGAGCTGTACCGCTTCATCCTGCCGCACGAGGTGCCGGCGCTCGCGTTCTGCGGCTACAACAGCTCGTTCTACAGCCCGCTGTCGGCGGAGATCGGCGCCTTGTGGATCGCCAACTACCTCATGGGCAAGGCCGTCATGCCGCCGCTGTCCGAGCGGCGCAAGATCGTCGCGGACCGCCTCGCGTGGATGGAGAAGCGGACCGAGGGCAAGCACGCCCGCGGCACCAACATCATCCCCTTCTCGATGCACAACGTGGACGAGTCGCTGCGGGGCATGGGCCTGAAGATCCCGGCATCGCAGCGCGTGCGCGAGTGGCTGCTCCCGGTGAGCCCGCAGGACTACAAGTTCGTCTCCGAGACGCTGTTGCGTCGCAAGGCCGGCCTGGAGGACTGATGACCTACGACGCGATCGTCGTCGGCTCGGGCGTCAACGGCCTGGTCGCCGCCGCCGAGCTGGCGCAGGCGGGCTGGTCGGTGTGCGTGGTCGAGGCCAACGAGCGGCTCGGGGGTTTCATGGCCTCCGACGAGCTCACCGAGCCGGGCTACATTCACGACACCTACAGCTCGTGGCATCCGCTGTTCGTGACCGGGGGCGCCCATGGCGCCCTCGGGGCGGACCTGGCCCGGCACGGGTTGGAATACTGCAACACCGACGCCGGCGTCACGGCCTCGGTCGGTCCGGACGGTGCCTATGTGGTGGCCCATCGCGACCCCGCGCAGACGGCGGCCGCGTTCGCCCACCCCGAGGACCGCGCTGCCTATGCGGCCATGATCGACCGCCTGGCCGCCGACATCGACGTGATCGGCAGCGTGCTGGGCATGGAGTTGCGCAGCCGCGAGCTGCTCACCCCGGGCGTCCAGTTGTTCCGGCGCGGCGGCCAGAGCGGGCTGGAGGCGTGGGTCCGCGACACGGCCTCGTCGGGACGCCGGTGGCTGCGGCGAGGCTTCACGGGGACCGAGGTCGACCACCTGTGGGCGCCTTGGCTGCTCCACGCGGGCCTGACCCCGGACAGCGCGATGGGCGGGCTCATGATCCCGCTCTTCGCCCTGACCATGCACGGCGCCGGGCTGCCGGTCGTCAAGGGCGGCCAGGGACGCTTCGTGGCGGCCTTCGAGGGCCTGTTCGCCGAACTGGGGGTGACGGTCCGGACCGGCACCGCCGTGGACCGCGTCCTCGTGACGGGCGGCCGGGCCAGCGGCGTCCGGCTCGCGACGGGCGAGACGCTCTCGGCCGCCAAGGCGGTCCTGGCGTCGGTCAGCCCGCGCGCCCTCTACACCTCGCTGCTGCCGGAGGCGACCGTGAGCGCCGCCGCCCGGGACGAGGCCGTCCGGTACCAGCCGGGTCGCGGCGCCATGCAGATCCATCTGTCCCTGGATCGGCCGCTGACGTGGGAGGCCGCGGACGCCCTCGCAGGGGTTCCGTTGGTGCATCTCACGTCGGGATCCAACTCGACCTCCATCGCCTGCGCCCAGGCCGAGGCGGGCCTCCTGCCCGCGCGTCCGACCGTCGCGGTGGGCCAACAGCACCTGCTGGACCCGTCGCGATTGCCCGACGGCGGCGGCATGCTCTGGTTGCAGTTGCAGGAGGTGCCGTACGCGCCGGTCGGGGACGCCAAGGGAGAGTTGGACGTGGCCGGCGGGTGGACGCCTGCGCTGAAGCAGGCCTATCTGGAGCGGGTCCTGGGGGTCGTCGAGGAGGCCGCACCCGGCGTGACGGCGTCCGTCCGCTCGTCGGTGGTCATCGCGCCCACCGACCTGGAGGCCTACAACCCGAACGCGCTCCAGGGCGATCCCTACGGAGGGGCGGCCGAACTCGATCAGTTCCTGCTCTGGCGTCCGGGACCCAAGACGTCCCGGCACCGGACCGACGTGCCCGGCCTGTGGCACATCGGAGCGGCGACCCACCCCGGCCCGGGGCTGGGCGGCGGGTCGGGGCATCTGGTGGCCCAGGCCCTCAGCAAGCAGGACACCTCACGACTGGCGCGGCTGCGGCGCAAGCTGCCGTTCTGACGCGTCGAACCCCGTCCACGAGTGGACGCGATCAGGACAGCCGTGTGCGTCGTCCGGATATCGCGAGGGCCGCTCGGGGGCGACAGTGACCGTGGAAGGAGGAACGATGACGAAACTGGGAATCGACTCGGCAGAGCTTCGACGGATGCTCGCACGCTGGCCAACCGGCGTGTGCGTCATCACCACGGCAGCACAGGACGGCACCCCGATCGGGAAGGCGGCGAACAGCTTCCACACCGTGTCCATGGAGCCGGCGCTGGTGTCGTGGTGCGTCGACGTCGGCTCGACCCGCTATGAGGACTGGGTGGGGGCGCCGGGCTATGTCGTGCACATCCTGAGCGAGGAACAGCTCGACCTGGTCGGCAGGTTCGCACGCAAGGGGGGCGACAAGTTCGCCGATCTGGCCTGGACCAAGGGACCGTTCGGGATGCCGCTGCTGGAGAACGCCGCGCTGCGGATCGTGTGCCAGTCGTGGGCGCAGTACCCGGCCGGGGACCACACCTATCTGGTGGGGGAGATCCTCACGATCGAGGACCAACCGCATCATCCGTTGCTTTTCCATGGCGGGAAGACCCGCACCTTGGGCGACCTCCTCTCGGAGCACAACGCCCGCCTGTCCGTCTCGACACCGACCGAAAGTGGAGCACTATGACCATTCCGATCCTCGAAACGAGCGACTTCCGTCTCGGACTGTTCTCCGCGAACTGCTCTGGCGGCTTGGCCGTCACCAAGATCCCGGAGCGCTGGGACGCGTCCTGGGAGAAGAACCTCGCCCTGGCCAAGCTGGCCGACAAGGTCGGCATCGACTTCATGCTGCCGATCGCCCGCATCATCGGCTACGGCGGCGAGACCAACTTCCACGGCCACGTCCTCGAGCCCATCCCGTGGGCCGCGGCGATCCTGAACAACACCGAGCGCCTCAACGCGTTCTGCACGATCCACACCGCGTTCAACCACCCGGTCGTGATCGCCAAGCAGTTGGCCACCATCGACCAGATGGCCCCCGGCCGCATCGGCCTCAATGTCGTCGCCGGCTGGAACGAGCCCGAGTACCGCGCCATGGGCCAGCCCCTGCCCACCGCGCACGACGACCGGTACGCCGAGAGCCAGGAGTGGCTCGACATCGTCAAGGCGATGTGGGAACGCGACGGCAAGTTCGACATGCCCGGCACGTACTGGAACCTCGAGGGCATCGAGGCGCTGCCGAAGCCGGCCGCGCGTCGCCTGCCGATCCTGAACGCCGGCTCGTCCAAGCAGGGCCGTGACTACGCCGCCAAGAACGCCGACTTCGTCTTCACGATCGTCGGCGGCCCCGAGGACGGTGCCCCGATCGCCGCCCAGGTGAAGGCGGACGCCGCCGCCTACGGCCGCACCGCCGGCGCCCTGACCCCGACGCACGTCGTCTGCCGTCCCACCAAGAAGGAGGCGGAGGAGTACCTGCACTACTACGCCGACGAGAACGCCGACTGGGATGCCGTCGACAACCTGATGCGGCTGCAGGGCCTGCACGCTCAGAGCTTCACCAAGGAGATGCTCGAGCTCTACCGCGGCCGCTTCGCAGCGGGCCACGGCACCGCGCCGCTCATCGGCTCGCCCGACGATGTCGCCGACGGCATCGAGGCGTTGGCGAAGGCCGGCTTCGGTGGCATCACGATGGCGTTCGTCGATTACATCGGCGAGCTGGAGTACTTCGCCCAGGAAGTCATGCCTCGTCTCGAGGCCAAGGGCTTGCGCGCGAAGAAGTGAACCCCTGCGGTGCCGGGCGGGCTCCCGCCCGGCACCGTCCCCCTCGCCCCCCACACCACAACGACACCAACGGAAGGAGGTCCATCATGAATCCGGTCGCGGCAGTTCCCGTCGGCCTCCGGTACACCCCCTTCCTGGGGCCCGTGCAGTACGCGGGCCGCTCCCTGCATGGACTGCGCGAGGCGATGAGCGATGTGGCGGTTCGCCACGACCTGGAGCCGTTGCACGGTTCCTTCGACGGACTGGCGACCGGCCTGTCGCTGGGCGACGTGCAGGTCGCGTTCGTCCGGTACGGCTCGCCCGCCCGCGTGGTCGCCGATGGGACCGGCTCGCTCGTGTGCTGGACCATCCCGCAAGGGGCCATGGACGTCGGCTTCGGGGCGGCGTCCCCGCACCGCACGACCGTCGGGTTCGTGCTCGGCCGGGACGCGGAGACCACCATGCTCCCGGACCCGCGCCAGGGGGCCGTGGTCATCACGACCTCCGAGACCCGCCTGAACCGCCACCTGCAGAAGCTTTCCGGTCACCCCGAGGAGCGTCCCATCGACGTCCGTCCCGGGCACGCCCTCCAGCCCGCCTCGACCCTCGTCGACCTCGCGTGGCGGCAGGCCACCCAGGTCCTCAGCCGGACCGTCAGCCCCCCGCGTCCGCTGATGGAATCCCTGGAGGAGACCCTGCTGACGGCGCTGCTGCTCCAACTGCCCAGCCGCGCCCAACAACTCCTTGCCGAGAACGACGACGATGCCCGCGGACCGTTCACGCTGCACACCCGGCGCGCCGTCGACTGGGCGCTGGAGCACCTGGACAGCCCGATCACCCTGGGCCAATGGGCCGCCGCCGTCGGGGTGTCGGCGCGCCA
Organism: uncultured Nigerium sp.; assembly: GCA_964482465.1. Classification (GTDB taxonomy): domain Bacteria; phylum Actinomycetota; class Actinomycetes; order Propionibacteriales; family Propionibacteriaceae; genus Propioniciclava. The sequence goes on from CAYZXQ010000004.1 coordinate 64,367, forward strand.
TCTGCAGAAGTCGTTCGACCGCCGCCACGGCTGCTCGCCCATGCAATACCTGCTGCTGCTCCGCCTCCAGCGGGCCCGCGATCTGATCCGGAGCGCGCCGTCGGGAACCACCGTCACCCAGATAGCGTTCGCTTCGGGGTTCACCCACATGGGCCGGTTCGCGGCCGCCTACCGCGCCCAGTTTGGCGCCACCCCCTCCCAGCACCTGCGGGAAGCTTCCCGCTGACCGCCGTCCCACCGTCCGCCATCCGAAAGGAACGACATGCCCGCCATCACACCAGGCGCCGAGGCCGCCAACGCCCAGCCGCCGCTCGTCTCGCGCTACATCGACGTCGAGGCGCTGCCGTGGAAGCCGACCGGTTTCGACGGGATCGACATGAAGGTGCTGCTGTGGGAGGAGGAGAGCGGCCTGATGACCGCGCTGTTCCGCTGGGAGCCCAACTGCGAGTTGCCCCTGCACGAGCACGTCGGCATCGAGCAGAGCTACCTCCTGTCCGGCAGCCTGCATGACCGCGAAGGCGACGTGACCGCCGGCAACTTCGTGTGGCGTCCCCGTGGCAACCAGCACCGCGCGCGCAGCGGCCCCGAGGGGGCCCTGCTCATCGCGATGTTCGAGACCCCCAACGTGTTCCTCGAGGGTCCCACCGCCGGCCAGGAGCTGAAGTGAGTGAGTCCCAGGCCCCGGGCATCGATGCCCTGGTCGCGTCCCTGACGCTCCAGCCGACGACGCCCGAGGTCTACGACGAGGCCTATCTCGGCACCACCCAGCCCTGCCCGTGGCCCAAGGCCTACGGCGGCGACATGGTTGCCCAGGCGGCCGCCGCGGCGATGCTGTCGATGACGGACGCCGACCGCGTCCTTCACTCGATGCACAGCTACTTCATGCGGCCGGTCGACATCGGGGGAGAGGTCCGCTACGAGGTCGAGAACCTCCGCGACGGGCGTGGGTACTCGACCCGGCAGGTCCGGGCGTTCTCCGGCGGCAAGGTCGTCTACGTGGCCCTGGCGTCCTTCCACGTGCCCGAGGCGTCCGGCCCCGGGTTCGCCCCGGCCGCGGACGCCGGCGTCACGCTCGACCCGGAGACGCTCCGCACGTCCGCGGAGGTGCTCGCCGACGTCGAGGTCGGCAGCGCCGAGGCCGGGATGATGTCGGAGGCCGCCAAGCTGTACTGGTCGCAGGGCCGCAGCTTCGACATGCGGCACGCCGAGGGGCCGGTCTACGTCCAGGTCGAGGGACGCCGCGTCCCCGCCCAGGGCGTGTGGGTGCGGGCCTATCGGGCGTTGCCGGACGCCATCGGCGGGCTCAGCCCCGACCAGACGCACACCGCCGCGCTCGCGTACGTGTGCGACTACACCATCATCGAGCCCATCCTCCGCGTCCTCGGCCTCGCCTGGTCCGAGGACGGGCTGGTCACCGCCAGCCTCGACCACGCCATGTGGTTCCACCGGGCGGCCCGGGTCGATGACTGGCTCCTGTACGCACAGGAGGCGGTCACCGCCCAAGACGGACGGGGTCTCGGCCTCGGACGGTTCTTCACGCGGTCCGGCGACCTCGTCGCGACCGTGGTCCAGGAAGCCAGCATCAGGCCCAAGCGCTGAACGAGAGGAATGCAGTCATGAAGATCGCGATTGTCGGTGGCGGACCGGGTGGCCTGTACTTCGCCGCCCTGATGAAGCAGCTCGACCCCGCCCACGACATCACGGTGTGGGAGCGCAACCGCGCCGACGACACCTTCGGCTTCGGCGTCGTGTTCAGCGACGAGACCCTGGGCGGCATCGAGAACGCCGACCCGGCGTTCGCCAAGATGATGTCGGACCGCTTCGCCCGCTGGACCGATATCGACATCGACGTCGATGGCCACACCTTCACCATCGGTGGCCAAGGGTTTGCGGCGATGACGCGCAAGGAGCTGCTCCAGCTCATGCAGGAGCGCTGCGCGCAGCTCGGCGTCACGGTCCACTTCCAGACCATGGCGCCCGATGTCGAGCAGCTCTCGGCCGACTACGACCTCGTGCTCGCCGCCGATGGCCTCAACTCCATGACCCGCAACCGCTGGCCGGAGGACTTCGGGGCGTCGCTCGACCCGCGCCGCAACATGTACATCTGGCTCGGCACCGAGCGGGTGTTCGAGGCGTTCCAGTTCATCGTCCGCAACACCGAGTGGGGCACCATGCAGGTGCACGCCTACCCCTACGGCAGCCACGGCTCCACCTTCATCGTCGAGCTGGACGAGGCGGTCTGGCGGGCGGCTGGCCTGGACATGAACGCGGGCCGCGCGTACGCGCCGGGGGAGTCGGACGAGGAGTCCATCGCCCGCATCCGCGAGCTGTTCGCCGACTACCTCGACGGCTACGAGGTGTACACCAACAACAGCCGCTGGATCCGCTTCAACACGGTCCGCAACACCTCCTGGCATCGCGGCAACGTGGTGATCCTGGGCGACGCCGCTCACACCGCCCACTTCTCGATCGGCTCCGGGACCAAGCTGGCGATGGAGGACGCCCTCGCGCTGGCCGCCTGCCTGCACGAGAACCCCGATCTGGAGACCGCCCTGGACGCCTACGAGGCCGAGCGGATGCCGGTCGCGGCGTCCCTGCAGCGGGCCGCGCAGGCCTCCCTGGAATGGTTCGAGAACATCGGCATGTACGCCGGTCAGGATCCCGAGCAGTTCGCGTTCAACCTGATGACCCGCAGCCGGCGCATCACGCGCGACAACATCGAGGTCCGCGATCCCGACTACGCGGCGTCCGTCGATGCGATGTTCGCTCGGCTGGCGGGCAGCGACGAGGTCCGTCCGGCGATGTTCCAGCCGTTCGTGCTGGGCCCGGTCGAGCTCAAGAACCGCATCCTGCTGTCCCCGATGGACATGTACTCCGCGGTCGACGGCGTGGCTCAGGACTTCCACCTGGTCCACCTCGGCAGCAAGGCCGAGGGTGGCGCGGGCCTGGTCATGACGGAGATGGTGTGCGTGTCGCCCGAGGGTCGGATCACGCCGGGCTGCACCGGGCTCTACACCGATGAACAGCGCGACGCGTACGCGCGGATCGTCGACTACGTCCACGCCCACACGACCGCCAAGATCGGCGTCCAGCTCGGCCACTCCGGCCGCAAGGGCTCGACCAAGGTCATGTGGGAGGGCATGGACCAGCCGCTGGACGAGGGTAACTGGCCGCTCATCGCCCCCAGCCCCCTGCCCTACAAGCAGTTCTCGCAGACCCCGCGTGAGGCGACGGCCGAGGATCTGGAGTGGATCAAGGGCGAGTTCGTCGCCGCCGCCCAGCGGGCCGCGGACGCCGGCTTCGACGTCCTTGAGCTGCACTGCGCGCACGGCTACCTGCTGAGCTCGTTCCTGTCGCCGCTCACCAACCAGCGCACCGACGCCTACGGCGGCTCCGTCGAGAACCGCCTGCGGTGGCCGCTGGAGGTCTTCGACTCGATCAAGGCCGTGTGGCCGACCGACCGGGCTATCGGCGTCCGCATCTCGGCCGTCGACTGGGCCGAGGGCGGCAACAACGAGCACGACGCCGTGGTGATCTCCGAGGCGTTCGCCAAGCACGGGGCGCAGTACATCCACGTGTCCTCGGGCCAGGTGGTCGGCTACGAGAAGCCGGCGTTCGGACGGTCCTACCAGACCCCGTTCGCCGACCGCATCCGCGCCGAGGTCGGGTCGAGGTACGGCGTGGCCGTCATCGCCGTCGGGGCGATCTCGTCGGCGGACGATGTCAACTCGATCCTGCTTGCGGGCCGCGCGGATCTGTGCGCGCTCGGCCGGACCCACCTGTACAACCCGCAGTGGACGCTCCACGCCGCCGCGGACCAGGGCTACGTTGGCCCCGCCGCCAACTGGCCCAAGCAGTTCGCCGCCGGCAGCCGGAAGCCGCCGACCTCGCGCACGGACGCCATCCGTCCCCGCCTGGAACTGCTGCGCGAGGCGTCCGCCACCGGGCTGCCCACGCACCTGCGCTGGACCCCGACGCCCAAGCGGGCCGTCGCAGAGTGATACGGGAAGGGGTGAACCGCTGATCGGTCCGCGCCGTGCGGAACGATGAACCCATGGAGAATCCGAGCACTGCCACCGTGACCCGGCGCGTCGAGTGGATCGACACCGACGCGTCGGGACACCAGCACAACTCGCTGGTCATGCGCCTGGTCGAGGCGGCCGAGGCGGCCATGATGGTCGAGGCCGGCATCTTGGAGGAGTACTTCTGGTCCGCGCCCCGCGTGCGTCAGGAAATCGACTTCTCGGGAAAGCTCTACTTCGGTCAGGTCGTCTCGGCGACGTTAGTCCTGGAGAAGATCGGCAAGTCGTCGATCACGTATTCGTTCGAGGTGTGGGGCGAGGAGTACGGCACCGTCCCACGCCGAAGGGCGGCGTCCGGAAAGATCGTCGTCGCCCACGTCCCCCGCGGCACGGAGCAGTCCACGCCGTGGCCGTCCGAGATTCGCGCGGCACTGCGGCCGCGTCGTAGCTAGTCAGCACCACATTGGAGGAGAGTCATGCCCGTCAAGGAAACCGTCAACCCGCCCACCATGTGCAAGCCCAGCGGATTCGCGCACGCCACCAAGGTGGGTGACGTCGTCTATCTCGGCGGCCAGACCGCCCTGGACGCCGACATGAACATCGTGGGGGAGACCATCGTCGAGCAGTTCAAGCAGGCGTTCGGCAATGTGCTGGAGGCCCTGCGCGCGGCGGGCGGCTCGCCGGCCGACCTGGTCGACGTCACCATCTTCCTCACCGACGTGGACGACTACATGGCCAACGGCCGCGAGATCGGACGCCTCTGGCGCGAGATGGCCGGACGCGACTACCCGGCGATGGCCGGCATCGGGATCACGCGGCTGTGGCAGCCCGAGGCCATGATCGAGATCAAGGGCGTCGCGGTCATCGGTTCAGGTCAGGCGCCCTCCGCCTAGGCGGTCGGCCCGAGGAGGGGAGAGCGCGTGAAGCTCGCAACGCTGCGTGCCGAGGACGGCACGCGCGCCGTCCGCGTGGACGAGGGTGTCTTCGTCGACCTTGAAGTGGCCGACGTCGGCGTCCTGCTCGCCGAGCCGAACTGGCGTGAGCGTGCCGAAGCCGCGACGAAGCGGTGGGACCCCCAGACGGTCCGGTACGCGACGCTGGTTCCGCATCCGAGCAAGGTGTGGTGCACGGGGTTGAACTATCGCAACCACATCGCCGAGGTGGGCCGGCCGACCCCGGAATACCCGACGCTGTTCGTCAAGTTCGCCGAGAGCCTCATCGGGGCCTACGACGAGATCGTCCGACCGCCGGAGTCCGCGAAGCTGGACTGGGAGGGCGAACTGACCATCGTCATCGGAGCGCGGGTGCGGCGCGCGTCCGAGGACGAGGCTCGTGCCGCCATCGCCGGTTTCACGGTGATGAACGACATCTCCTGCCGCGATTGGCAGAGCCGGACCCTGCAATGGGATCAGGGCAAGGCGTGGGAGGCGCTCACGCCGGTCGGTCCGGTGCTGGTCACCCCCGACGAACTGCCGGGGGGCTATGCGCCGGAACTGCGGCTCACCACCGAGGTCGACGGCGAGACGATGCAGGACGACGTCACCTCCGACCTGGTGTTCGATCCGGTCGCGCTGGTGCAGTACGCCTCGACCATCGTCACGCTCAACCCGGGCGACCTGATCGCGACCGGGACCCCGGGTGGGGTTGGGTTGGCTCGCACCCCGCAGGTGTTCCTGGAGCCCGGACAGACGGTGTCGGTGTCCATTGAGGGCATCGGGGCGGTCGAGAACCGGATCGTCGCGGGGTAGAGCGGTGCGGTGGCGGACGCCGCGGGCGCGAGTCGTCCGCGGCGTCTGTGTCTTCGTTGCCGTGCAGCACGGCGCTGCGATGGTGGGGTCCCTTCTCGTACGCCACGTCCGGTGGGGTGATCGGCGTCCGACGATCCTTGCTCTTGGGCGGACCGACCACACGGGGGTTGGGGACGCCGGCGTCCGACGATCCTTCTTCTGCGCCACG
>CAYZXQ010000004.1:70444-75580 GCA_964482465.1 uncultured Nigerium sp.
CGACCACACGGGGGTTGGGGACGCCGGCGTCCGACGATCCTTCTTCTGCGCCACGTCCGGTGGGGTGGTCGGCGTCCGACGATCCTTGCTCTTGGGCGGACCGACCACACAGGGGTCGCGGACGCCGGCGTCCGACGATCCTTCTTCTGCGCCACGGCCGGTGGGGTGGTCGGCGTCCGACGATCCTTGCTCTTGGGCGGACCGACCACACGGCGCGGACGCGGCGTCCGGCCGTCCGGTTCGGCCCCGACCTCTGCGGTGGGGTCGGTCGTTGCGGCCTGTCTCATCAGGTGTCGACGAGGTCGAGGTGCGGGCGGGATCGTGCCGCGCGGCGCCTGGGCGTGCCCGAGGCTCGGGCATAGAGTGCCGCCAGTGCGACAGCCGCTGCGTTCGGTGCGGTGTCGGCGTGGCCGGGCCCGGGGACCAACCGGCCCACGCGTGAGGCGAGGGGAGCGCGCATGGTGGACGTCGGGAAGGCGGGGCGAAGCGGCCGTCGTGGACGCGCGGTGTTGGTGGGCCTGGTGGCGTCCGCCGGGATCCTCGTGGCGTCCTGGCAGGCGGCGGTCCCAGCCCTCGCGGTGACCGTGATCGACGCCAAGGCTCCGGTGGTCACGCCCATCGACGGGTGCGGGCAGCACGGCAGCGTTCAGGTCCCCAGCCAGCAGGGCGTGGTGTCCGTCGTGTCGCCGACGGCTCCCACCGAGGGGCAGTTCACGGTCACCGCGACCGCCCAGCCGGGATACACGTTCGCGGGGGGCGCGACCGTGACGACGTTCTCGGGGAACCTCGGTGCGTTTCGCGCGTGCGGCTCTGCAACGCCCACCAACGTCGTCCGCACCGCCCAATTCCAGCTCGTTCAGCCGCCCGCGCCCACCGTGACGGTGCCCCCGGGGGACCAAGGCGACGGGTACAACCTGGCGTTCTACGGCGATCGCATCTTCTCCAGCTTCCACCACGACGCGGCCTTCCACGTCGCATGCAACTCCACTGTGACGGGGCAGCGGTGCTGGGAGACGGCGAGCAAGACCATCACGGACGCCACCGGCCACACGTTCACCACGTCGAGCCAGTCCAACGTGTGGGTCGACCAAGCCACCGGCAAGCTGTACGGCTACGGCGTCCGGACGGTGGCTGGGCCGAACGGCGCCTACCAGGTCGGTGTGGTGTGCGTGGACGTCTCGGCGGGTCAGGACGCCACCTTCAACCCCTTCTGCGGGTTCACGCCGCTGGCCGAGGCCCTCACCCCGCGGACGCGCTCGACGCTCGGGGGCGCGGCGCTGGTGGGGACGAAGATGTATGCCCTCAACTACGACGTCGCCGCCTCCTCGGCTGTGGGCGCCAACCGCCTGATGTGCTTCGACATGGCCACGGGCGCGGCCTGTCCGGGACAGCCCTTCGATGCGGCCCCCGGGGCGTCCCTGACGTACGTGGGAACCGTCGCCCCGGCGGCTCTCGCTCTCGGCGGACGCGTCTACGTCCAGTCACCGACGGCGACGGCCTGCTGGGACACGACCACGGGTGCCGTCTGCCCCGGCTGGCCCATCGGCGGCAGCATGTACGGGCCGCTCTACCCCCTGCTCGGAGGGGACGGCGCGCCCGCCGGGATGTGCCTGAGTCCAACGACGTGCGTGAACCTGTCCGGCTTGCCCCTACCCGCGCCGCCCGCAGGGATCGAGACGATCATCACGGCGTCCCGGCACGGCACGTTCTGGAATGCGGCCGCGACGATCCTCGGCACTCGCGTCTACACGACCGACATCGACACGGGTTACCTCGGCAACGACCGCGTCATGTGCTGGGATTTCGCCACGGGCCAGGCCTGCCCGGGCTTTCCGCGGTTGTTCGTGGGTCTCGGTGGGCTCTACAGCACGCAGGTCGATCCCCAGCGGCCCACCTGCCTCTGGACGAACGGCGACCGAGGCCAGCACATCCAGGCGTTCGACGCGTACACCACAGAGCCTTGTGGCACCCTCGGACATCGCGGCGCGTGGCCGAGCATGGGTGCCGCACCCTGCATCGCGCAGGGCTGGAAGAGCCTGAAGGTGCTCTCCCCGGCGGGGTTCGGCAGCGCCGGCGTCCAGTTCTTCGGTGCGACGACGGGCGCGAGTCCGGTGGCGTCCGCCCAACTCGACGAGCGCGGCAGCCTGGACCTGTCCGGGCTCCACCTGCCAGACAGCACGCAGACCGTCGCCCTAGTCACGTCCTCGCCGGTGGCGGGTCCGGCGACGGTGGAGGTGACCTGGGCGACCTCGTCCGAGGGGTCTGGGTGTCCCGGCAAGGCCCAGGTGACGGCCGTCGCTCCCACCATCACCCAGGCGACCTGCGTCGCGCGGGGCGGCGTCCGTCCGGACGCGAGCGTCGGCGTGTTGTGGCAGACCACCTGGACGGGGGAGCCCGGCATCGGCTCGTGGACCCTCGCCGCGTCCCCGATGTCCGGCTATGCCCTCACCAACAACCAGGCGAGTTGGTCCGGGACGCTCGCCGAGCCTTCGGGGTGCTCCATGCCCACCGCGACGCCCGTCCCCGCGACCCCGACGCATGGGCCGACCCCCGACGACGTGCGCGTGATCACCGGCATCCCTGGCGGGATCAACTGGCTCATGATGCTTGCCGGAGTCGTGTGCGTGAGCGTCGCGACGCTGGGATACGCGTTCGTCACGAGGAGCCGCAGCCCCCGTGAGTGAGCCGGGCGCGGCACGACGGAGTTGGCGCGGTTCGGTGACGACGTGGGGGTTGGCCGCGCTGCTGGCGCTGGGTCTGTTCTTGATCTGGCAGGCGATGCCGGGGGAGGCAGGCGGGGACGCGCCGCTTCCCGCGCCGTTCGTCGCGGACGCCGTGGGTCCCGCAGGCGATGCCCCGGACGCCGCCCCCGGGGTGCTGCCGCCCAACCATCTCGCGATTGCGTCCATCGGTGTTTCCGCGCCCCTGGTGCCGGGCCGCCTCGTTCCCTCGAGCGGTTTCCGCAGCCTGGAGGTTCCTGAGGATGTCGGGACCCTCACCCGGTACGCCGACGGTCCCGGACCGTGCGACGCCTCCGGCACCGTCGTCATCGCCGGCCACGTCGCGGTGCGGGGCACCAAGGGGGCGTTGTGGGACCTCCACCGCATCGCGCCGCGCGCGGGAGTCACGCTGACCTGCGCCGACGGCGCCGTCACCACGTGGCGAGCCGTCCGGGTGACCGTCGTCCCGAAGGACGACCTGCCCGCGGATCTGTTCGCTGCCGGAGGGGCGCTGCGGGCCGTGATCATCACGTGCGGCGGTCCCGTGCTCGCCGACGGTCACTACCGCGACAACGTCGTCGTGGAACTCCGGCGCGAGAAGGTCGTTCCCGCGCGCCCCTGACGTCCGCTGACGCTTCCCCGCGCAGGCGAGGCGGGCCGGTGTCGAAGAACAGCGACGCACGCATCGGAATCAACGTCCACACCTCCGTGCCCGGATGATTTGGGAGGCCGGTCGTGCGCTCGGTGGCCAGCAGGCGATCCGCCAGTTCATCCATCTCCCGCGTCGTTAGTTGCAAGCAGTCAGCCGAACGGATCCGGGGGCAAATCGCCGACGAGGCGCGGCGCGCGGCCAGAGCTAGGTCAGGAAACCCGGCGGTGCGTTCGGGACATCGCCCGCCTCGAGAGGAGGCCGTGGCCAGGCGAATCGCCCGATCCGGCAAGAACGCGGTGGCAGAGACCCGAGAGAGGATCGACGAGGGTCTCCGAGATATCGCCGGGAGTGTCGTGGGCGGTATTTCCGAGGCCTGGCATACGGTGTTCGGGTGAGCAGCACCGACGGATTCGTTGAGGCGGTCGCCCTCGACAGGAAGTCCGCGCGCACCGGCCCAGCCTCGTTGGCTGTTGCAGGTGCGTGCGCGGTCGGAGCCGTGTTGTTGTTCTTGGCGGGGGCGCCGACCCGAATCCCGGTCGCGATGCTCGCGTTCGGGCTGGTCATCGGCTCGATCGGGTCCGCGAATGCGGTGGTGCGCCGTTCCCGGGGAGGCTGGCGTCTGCTCAACGGTGGGATTCAACTCGATGGGGTCGCCTGGTGGGGACGCTTTATGCTGGCCGGCGCGGGGTTGGCGTTCGTGGTTATCGTCCTTGGGCTCTGGTCATCACCCAGGGCAGCGCTGGCAGCCATGGCCGTTGCGGCCATCGCCATCGGAGCGGGGGCGCTGCGCGGAGAACTCCGGGGGAGCCTACTGGCTGCGCTGAGTGGTTCGGTCCCTATGCTCCGCTTCACACCGACCCACATCGAGTGGCGGCACCCCGGCAAACCGCCATGGCGTTGCGACTGGAACTCGTTCTGGGACGCCGGGTTCACCCGGACCGGACAGGTGTCGATCCAATCGTCCGTGGGGTTCGTCCTACACTCTCCGCAAGGCATGCCGATCACCTACGGCGCCCTCGAAGAGATCTTCGCCTTTTACAAGGGACAGCCCCACGCTCGCCGCGAACTCGCCGACGAGCGGGGACTACACCGAATCCTCGACTTTGAACGGCGCGCAGGAGGCTGAACCTCGACTACCGGTGGGGTCCGCCAACTGGTGGGGATGGGGGCAAAGGCGCGCTCCGCTGCCTGTAGGACGAGAGCGACTTGGCGTACAGCGTCCCGATGGTGAGGAGGGCGATGCCGACGACGAGGAAGCCGATGGCCAATACGATGGCTGGTTGCTGGCTGAGGTCGTAGAAGAACAGCTTCCCGACGGCCAACACGACCAGCGCCAGTCCCCACCATACGAGGGCCACCGTGTGCTTCGACCTCAAGGCATACGTTAGAACGAGCGCTGCCAACGAGACCGTCCGCGGATTCCAGAGCCCGATACAGCTCGGCTGCCCGGTCGAGTCTCCTGGCGCCCTGCTCGTGGCGGCCCAGCAGCAGGGCGTTTGTCGCTAGGGCGCGCTCCACGTTGGCTTGGCCGAGCCTGTCGCCTCGCTCCACATAGGCGGCGGCTGCCTCCTGGAAGGCTTCGTCGCCCGACGCATAGAGTCACCCACCCATGCCTGAAGATGTCCTAGTTCGAGCAAGTAGTTGGCACGCGTATGCGCGGTCAGGTCGCCCCCAGCCCGATTGGCCGATAATGCACATTATGTCATGCCAAGGCCCCGAAAATCCTTTTGAAACTAGTCCACCACCCCAAGGGTCCGCCCGCTT
>CAYZXQ010000005.1:0-73169 GCA_964482465.1 uncultured Nigerium sp.
CGGGCGGCGTCCGCTCTCCGATCCGTGGGGTCCATGGCCACAGCCGCGCGCGCTAGGCTGGGGCCAGCAAACGTGCTCCGGGGTCGGTGAAAGTCCGAACCGGCGGTGATAGTCCGCGACCCGATGGCGCCCCAGGCGTCCTCGGTTGAGCCGGTGGAATTCCGGCGCCGACGGTTAAAGTCCGGATGGGAGGAAGCACGCGGGCGCCGCGCGTCGGCGTCCGTGCGTTGCGCATCCGCAACGTGGCCCCGGCGTACCCGACCGGAGGCAGGACAGTGAGCAGCCCGAACGCGTTCCCCGCGCCGCGTCCTGGCGCGCGCTCGCCGCGGACCGTCCTGGCGCCGTGGGCCTTCGGGCTCGCGCTGGTGCTGGCGTGGTATGCCGCGGTGTGGGTGGCGCAGGTCCCGTCGTTCCTGTTGCCCACGCCCCACGCCGTGCTGCTGCGGCTCGTGGCGAACGCCGCGGACGCCAGCGTGTGGGGCTACATCGGCGCGACGGCCGCGGAGGCCGTCGGGGGCTGCCTGCTGGGGGCCGCCGTGGCGCTGCCGCTGGCCATCGGGATCCACCGCAACCGCTGGGTCAACGCGGCGCTCGTGCCGTTCCTGGGCGCGACCCAGGCGATCCCGGCGATCGCCATCGCCCCGCTGCTGGTGCTGTGGGTCGGCTACGGGCTCGGCGCCGTCGTGCTGCTGTGCACGCTGCTCGTCTTCTTCCCGATCCTCGTCTCGGCGGTCGTCGGGCTGCGGCACGTGGACGCCTCCGTCCTGGACGCCGCCCGCATGGACGGGGCCGGCAGTTGGGCGCTGCTGCGGCATGTCGAGCTGCCGTTGGCGCTGCCGTCGGTCCTGGCGGGGCTCCGCAACGGGTTCACCCTGTCCGTGACCGGTGCCGTCGTGGGCGAGATGGTGATGGGGGGGTCCGGGTTGGGCCAGTTGCTGACCGTCCAGCGCGACTCCCTCGACACCGCGGGCATGTTCGCCACCATCGTGGTCCTCGGCGCCATGGCGTCGGCGGCCTACACCGCCATCCACCTGGTCGAGCGTCGGTCCAGGGTCATGCAGTCGCTGCGCGCGAGCTGAGAAAGGAACACCATGTCGCACCTCTCCCGCCGGACCCTCCTGGCGTCCGCCCTCGCGGTCGGCCTGGCCGGCTGCGCCAAGACCCCCGTGTCGACGGGGTCCTCGGCCGCGGCGTCCGACACCGCCACGATCGGGCTGAGTTACATCCCCAACGTGCAGTTCGCTCCCGCCTACGTGGCGGACGCCCGCGGCCTGTTCACCGAGCGGGGCGTCAAGGCGACCCTGCGCCACCACGGCACCAACGAGGGGTTGTTCACCGCGCTGGTCGCCGGCCAGGAGGACTTCGTGATCGCCGGCGGCGACGAGATGGTGCAGGCCGCGTCCCAGGGCTCCGAGCTGGTCGCCATCGCCCAGTACTACCGGCAGTACCCGGTCGTGCTGATCGTCCCGGACGCCTCGCCGATCAAGGCGCCCGCCGACCTCGCCGGCCACAGCGTCGGCGTCCCCGGACGCTACGGCGAGTCGTGGTTCGGCACCCAGGTCATGCTGGCGGGGGCGAACCTCACCGAGGCCGACGTGCGGATCGTCGAGATCGGCTACACCCCGCTGGCTGCGCTGAGCAGCGGCAAGGTGGAGGCGCTCGTCGGGTTCTCCAACAACGACCTGGTCCAGTTCGCGCAGGCGAAGGTGCCGGTGCGGGCCATCCCGCTCACCTCCGGGGCGATCCCCCTGGTCAGCGCCGTGTTGGTCACGCCGCGCGCCTACCTGGACAAGCGCGGCGCGATCGCCAAGAAGGTCGCGGACGCCCTCGTGGCCGGCATCGACGCGGTCGTCAAGCAGCCCGCGCTCGCCGTCACCACCTCGGCCACCTACGTGCCGAACTCGAACGCGACCGGGTGGGACTCCGCGGCGTCCGCGACCCTCGCCGCGACGGTCCCGCTGTGGAAGACCGACGCCGGAACCGTCAGCGGCCACCTCGACCCGAAGGCCTGGGCCGCCATGACGGCGTTCATGCGTGCCCAGAAACTGATCGCCGCGGACGTGGACCCCACGAAGGTGATGAGCAACGATTACCTGACCGCCTGACGTCGCGAGGAGCCGCCATGACCGCGCCGCACACCGTCCCGGGGTGGGACGAGTACTTCCTGGGGATCGCCACCGCCGTCGCCGCACGCGCCAAGTGCACGCGTCGGCGGGTCGGCGCGGTGATCGTCCACGACCGCCGCATCATCGCCACCGGCTACAACGGCGCCGCCCCCGGTCGCCCCGACTGCCTGGAGGGGGCATGCCCCCGCGGACGCCTCGACTACGACCAGGTGCCGGGGCTGGGGGACTACGACCGTCCCGGGACGCCCGGCTTCTGCGTCGCCATCCACGCCGAGGTGAACGCCCTGCTGTTCGCCACGCGCGACACCAAGGGCGCCAGCGCCTATGTGACCGACCCGCCCTGCCCCGGGTGCCGCAAGGCGCTCGCCGCCGCCGGAATCGTCCGGGTAGTCTGGCCGGACGGTACCTACGACGCCGACGAACTCGTCGCCTGGTAGGAGTCGACGCACGGCGCTGCGTGTCGGGGAGGGGAGGGCGCGAGTGACGCAGACGGCTCCCGAGAGTCGGGCCGACGCGCCCCCGGCGCCCGGCGACGGACTGGCCGTCTCGGGCCTGAGCGAGTGGATCGTCCGTGCGGTGTCCATCCTGTATGTCGCCACCCTGGTGCCGTCCCTGACGCTCGCGTACAGCCAGTTGGACCTTATGGATGCGCGCTGGCTCGTCGGGATCGCCGGCGGCATCCTCGGCGTCAGCGCCGTCATGCCCTTCTACGCGTGGTCGGAGCGGGGCATCGGTCCGCCCGCGATCACCTACGCCGTGGCGGTGCTGGTGGGGCTCGTGACGTGGCCGTTCGCCTGGCTCGGGACCGCCATCCCCGAGACCCAGCCGTGGCTGTGGGTGTGCTTCTTCATGGCCTCGGCCGGGCTGGCCTTCACCGTCGGCTACTGGCCCGGGCTGTGGTATCTCGTGGCATGCGCGGCGGTGTACTTCGTCGTCCGGCAGACCCCGAGCGGGGGGCTCGCCTCGGTCCCGGTCGCGATCGAGGACACCCTGCTGGCCATCACCCTGCCGATCGCCGCCATGGTCATCTCCATGTTCAGCCGCCGCATGGTCGCCGGCTTCGACGACTCCCGGGCCGCCGCCGCCGAGGAGCGCGAGGCGGCGGCGGTCCAGGAGGCCCTGCTCGCCGAGCGCGCACGCCTGGACGCCATCGTCCACGACGAGGTCATGACGACGCTGGTCGCCGCCGCCCGCAGCGTCGGTCCGCACGACGACGCGCTGGCGGCCCAGGCCGCGCGCGCGGTCGAGAGCCTCGCCGCCGCCGGCGGAGAGCCGGACGCCGCCCTCCCCGTCCCGGCCGACCACGTCGTTCGGCTGATCGGCGACGTGGTGGCCTCGATCCTGCCCACGGCCGCCGTCAGCGCCGCGGTCACGGTGCCGCGCCTGACCCTGCCGCACGATGCCGTCAGCGCGCTCGCCCAAGCCACCCGCGAGGCGTGCCTGAACGCGGCCCGGCACGCGGAGGCCGAGGTGGTCACCGTCGCGACCACGGTGGCGGGCTCCCCGAGTCGACCCAGCGTGATGGTGGTCGTCCGCGACGACGGCCGCGGCTTCGACCCGGCCGAGGTGCCGGCCGAGCGCCTCGGCGTCCGGCTCAGCCTGGTGGAGCGCATGCGGAACGTGGGGGGGACGGCCGAGGTGGCCTCCGCGCCGGGCGCGGGCTGCGAGATCACCCTCGGCTGGGCCGGGGCCGCACCCGCGCCCGCGGCCTCGGGACGCGGACGCCGCGCCGGACGCAACCCGCTCGCCCAACGCGTCCAGGTGGCACCCTTCGGGTACACCGCGGGGGTCCTGATGACCGCCTTCACCGCCCTCGGCTGGCTGTCGCTGGAGCTGTTCCCCGACCTGGGGCTGGCCGTCGCCGGCCTGGTGGTGGCGGGGGCGATCACGCCGGTCGCCCTGTCCCGGCTCGGCCGCGGCCTGTCGGCGCCCGTGGCGTGGCTCGTGGTGGCGGCGGTGCTCGTGTCGACGGGGCTGTCCCTGAGCGCGGTTCCGCACGCGATCTGGCCGGGCCACACCACGTGGTTCGTCGGGGCCAGCGCCGTGCTGCTCGTGCTCGTCCGGGTGGGCGGACGCCGCTCCGCGGCGTGGGCGGGCGGGGCCTTGTTCGGCAGTTTCGTCCTGTTCGGCGCGGGGCGTTCGACCATGGACTTCGTCGTGGCCCTGGGGCTGGCCCTCGTGCCGCTGCTATGGCTCGGGATCGTGGAGTGGCTCATCCGCTGGATGTGGATCATGACCGACGACATCGAGCGGGCCGAGGCCGAATCCGACGCGTCCGCGGCCGCCAACGCCGCCGTCCTCAGCAAGCTGGTCCTGCGCGAGGTGTGGCTCACGGACCTGCGCGCCCACGTGCTGCCGCTGTTCGAGAAGCTGGCCGACCCCTCCTATCCGCTCACCGACACCGACCGCGCCCGCTGCCTGGTCACGGAGGGCTCGCTGCGCGACACGATCCGCGCCCACAACCTGACGTCGCCGTCGTTGTCCCTGGCCATCCTCGACGCCCGGCTGCGGGGCGTGCAGGTGACCTTGGTCGACAACCGCGGCTCGGCGCTGCCCCAGAAGGTCCGGACGCCGACGCTGCGGCACCTCGAGCGGACCGTCTCGTCCATGGCGGCGGGTCGCATCGTTGCGCGCACCGCGCCGGAAGGCTACGACGAACCGGTTACCATCGTGGCGGTGGATTCGGCGGGAACGACGACGCTGACCACCGTCGCCCCCGACGGCACGATTGCGACGAGAACATGACCAGAGCCACGATCAAGACAGCCATCATCGACGACCACGAGGCGATCCGCCTCGGATTGGCGAGCGCCCTCGCCAGCCCGGACGGTCCGCGGGTCGAGCTGGTGACCGACGCCCCCGACGTCCCGACGTTCCTCGCGGGCCGACACGACGATGTCCAAGTGGTGCTGCTCGACCTGCAGCTCGCCGACGACTCCGACCCCAAGGTCAACGCCGAGGAACTGCGCGCCGCGGGCTACCGGGTGCTGGTGTACTCCATCGCGGACAACGTGCGTCTGCTCCGGCGGGCGCTGGCGGGGGGTGCCGACGGCGTGTGCCGCAAGGCCGAACCCATCGCCGACACGCTGGCCGCCATCGAGGAGGTCGCGGCGGGCCGACAGGTGCTCAGCCAGGAGATCCTCGCCGCCATCGAGGGCGACACCGGCTACGTCGCGGCCGCGCTCGGCCCCCGCGAGCGCGAGGTGCTGAGCCTGTATGCGGCCGGGCTGGAGATCCCGCAGATCGCGCGGACGCTCTACATCACCGAGAACTCCGTGAAGGAGTACCTCAAGCGCATCCGCGCGAAGTACACCCAGGTCGACCGGCCGGCGGCGTCCAAGCTGGAGCTCTTCCGGCGTGCCATCGAGGACGGCATCGTGCCGCCCGTGGAGCCGCAGGTCTGAGTCAGAGCCGGCGCAGGAAGTCCGGATCGTCGTCGGGCGCGATGGGGCGCTGCGGCGGCGGACCCGGCGGTAGCGGACGCCGCGGCGGCCGGCCGAGCATCAGCCAGCCGAGCGCTCCGACGCCCGGGAGGAACACGATCGCGACGACCCACAGCCACCGGGGCATGAGCCGCACCCGGTCGGGCCGCGCCTGGGACGCGTCGATGAGCGCGTACACCACGAGGGCGACGAGCAGGACGACGGCGAGGATGCGCGGCACCCGTCCAGCGTACCCGCTCGGGCGCCCCCGCTAGTCTGACCGGGTGCCCGTGACGATCGTCGACTCCAGCGACGCCGCACGCCTGGCCGACGCGGTCGCCGCCGCGCTGTCGGGCGACGCCTGCGTCGCGCCTGTGCGGCCCGCGGACGCCGCGGCGCTCGCGATGCTGCGTGCGGACGTCCCGGTCGCGGAGCCGGACGCCGCCCTGATCGTCGCCACGTCCGGATCGACGGGGACACCCAAGGGGGTGGTGCTGTCGCGCCGGGCGCTACGGGCGTCCGCGGCGGCCACGCACGACCGGCTGGGGGGTCCGGGCACCTGGACCTGCGCCCTGCCGCCCCACTACGTCGCGGGCGTGATGACGCTGGTCCGGTCGCACGAGGCCGGCACGCGCGCGCGCTTCGCGGCCTCCGATCTGTCCGACCTCGCACCCGGGCCCGGACGCTCCTATGTCTCCGTCGTGCCCACCCAGCTCGTGCGGGGGCTGGCGTCGGCCGACCTCACCGCCCGCCTGGCGGGCTTCGACGCCGTCCTGGTCGGGGGCGCCGCCCTGCCCGCCGATGTCCACGCGGCGGCGCTCGAGCGCGGCGTCCGCGTCGTGCGCACCTACGGCATGAGCGAGACCTGCGGCGGGTGCGTCTACGACGGGGTGCCGCTCGCGGGCGTCACCGTCGGGACATCGGGTGGGCGCGTGACGCTGGCCGGCGATGTGCTCTTCTCCGGCTACCGCCTGGAGCCCGAGGCGACGGCCGCGGTCCTGCGCGACGGCGTGTTCCGGACCGCCGACCGCGGGAGGCTCGCCGGCGGCGTCTTGACCGTCGTCGGCCGCGTCGACGATGTCGTCGTGAGCGGCGGGGTGAACGTCGATCTGGCGGCGGTCCAGCGGGCCGCGGACGCCGCGTTCGGCGACCCGCTCGCCGGCGGGCTCGTCGTGCTCGGGATCCCGGACGCCGAATGGGGCACGCGCGTCGTCGCCGCCACGGCGTCCGACCTGGACTTGGCGTCGGTCCGGACGCGGCTGCGGCAGGCGCTGGAGCCCGCCGCGCTGCCCACCGCGCTGCGGCGGGTCGATTCGATCCCGCGGACGGCCAGTGGGAAGATCGATCGGCCGGCGCTGGTGTCGGCTTGGGGAGGGTGAGCGTGGCGCGCGTCGCCGACTGGGTCGAGGGGGTCCGCCTGCGGACGCTCCCCGCCGCCGTCGCCCCCGTCATCGCCGGGTCGGCCATCGCCTGGTTCCACTCCGCCCTCGATGTGCCCCGCGCCCTGCTCGCGGGCGTCGTCGCGCTGGCGCTCCAGGTGGGCGTGAACTTCGCCAACGACTACTCCGACGGCATCCGGGGCACGGACGCCGACCGTGTCGGACCGAAGCGCCTCGTCGGCTCGGGAGCCGCCCGTCCGGGCACCGTCAAGGCCGCCGCCTTCGCCTGCTTCGCCGTGGCCGCGGCGGCCGGGCTCGTCCTGGTGTGGCTCACCCAGGCCTGGTGGCTGCTCGCGGTCGGCGCCGCGGCCATCCTCGCGGCGTGGTACTACACCGGCGGACGCCGCCCCTACGGCTACGCGGGCCTCGGCGAGGTGTTCGTCTTCGTGTTTTTCGGGCTGGTGGCCGTGTGCGGGACGGTGTACGTCCAGCAGGGCGGCGTGGGTCCGGACGCCGTCGCGACGTCGGTCTGGGTGGGGGCACTGGCCTGCGCCCTGCTCGTGGCCAACAACCTGCGCGACATCGCCGGGGACATCGCCGTCGGCAAGCGGACCCTCGCCACCCGGCTCGGCGACCGCGGCACCCGCGTGCTCTACGTGGCGCTGGTCGGGACCGCCGCGGCCGGCATCGTCGCGACCGCGGCGCTGACCACGCCGTGGGCGTTGCTCGCGCTGGCGATGCTCGCGGTGTTGGTCCGGCCGCTGCGCGCGGTCTGGGGCGGCGCCCGGGGCCCCGCGCTCATCGGCGTGCTGAAACTCACCGGCATCGGCGAGGTGATCGCCGCCCTGGGCCTGTTCGTGGGAGTCTGGTTGTCGTGAGAGACGTCGAGCCGCGAACCCTGCGCGGGCCGTTCCTGGTCGTCGGGCTGGTCGTCGCCGCCGCTTGGCTGGCGTTGGGCGTCGTGGGCGCCCTCCGGCTGACCTCGCCCTGGAACATCGTCGTGGCGGCCGTGGCCGTCGTGGCGACGGCCGTCACGGCCTGGATCTCGTGGGGGCTGAGGGTCAAGGTGGCCGACACGGGCGTGTCGGCGTCCGGCATGCCCGAGATCGCCTGGGAGGACATCGAGCACGTCGGCGTCCGCAGCGGCCTGGTGGCCGTGCCATACCTGTCGGTCCGGCGCGGGCGCGCGCTGGACGACATGCCGCTCGACGGCATCGCGGGGCTCGGCACGGGCATGGCGACGCGGCTGGCCGAGCGGCTCGCCGCCGCCGGCGACCTCGGCGACGTGGTCGTGTCCGGCTCCCGCCGGTCCGGGGGCGGACGCCGCGCCATCCGGGAGTGACGCCCGTGCGGTTGTTGCCCTACGACGTGGCCTTGACCACGCGCTTCCGCGGCCTGACGCGCCGGTGCGGCGCGTTGGTGCGCGGGGACGCCGGATGGGGGGAGTGGAGTCCCTTCGCCGAGTACGTCACCCCCGAGATCGACCCGTGGTGGCGCGCGGCCTGGGAGGCCGCCTCGGTCGGGTTCCCCGCCCCCGTGCGGGATCGGGTGGGCGTCAACGTGACGATCCCGGCGTTGGGTCCGGACGCCGCCCACGCCCGCGCCGCGGCGTCCGGCTGCCGCACCGCCAAGATCAAGGTCGCCGAACCGGGCCAGGACGCTGCGGACGATCTCGCCCGCGTCGAGGCGGTCCGCGACGCGCTCGGCCCGGACGGCCGGCTGCGCGTAGACGCCAACGGGGCCTGGTCGGTGGCCGAGGCCCTCGCCCGGCTCACCGCCTTGGCGCGGTTCGGGTTGGAGTATGCCGAGCAGCCCTGCCCCAGCGTCGAGGAACTCCGGGAACTGCGGCTCGCCCTGGCCCGCCGCGGCGTGGACGTTCCGCTGGCGGCCGACGAGTCGATCCGGCGCGCCGAGGACCCGCTCCGGGTCGCGGAGTTGGAGGCGGCCGACGTCGTCGTCCTCAAGGTGCAGCCGCTGGGCGGCGTCCGGGCCTGCCTGCGGCTGGCGGAGCGGATCGGGCTGCCGGTGGTGGTGAGCTCGGCGCTGGAGACGTCGGTGGGGCTGCGCGCGGGCGTGGCGCTGGCCGCCGCGCTCCCCGAACTGCCGTACGACTGCGGCCTCGCGACCGCCGATCTGCTCGCCGACGACGTCGTCACCCGTCCGCTGCTGGCCACCGGCGGCTTCCTGGACGTGCGCGCCGTGACGGTTCGACCCGAGGCCGACTGGGTGGACGCGGAGGCGGCCCCCGCGTGGGAGGCGCGCTGGGCGACGATGGGAGAGGACACACGGGCATGTCGTTGAGCTACGCGTGCGCGGTGCGGATCCTGGCGCAACTGGCGGCCCAGGGGGTCGGCGAGGTCGTCGTCTGTCCGGGCTCGCGGTCGGCCCCGCTCGCGCTGGCGGCGTTCGAGGCGGACCGTCGCGGGCTGCTGCGCCTCCACGTCCGGACCGACGAGCGCTCGGCAGGCTTCCTCGCGCTGGGGTTGGCGAAGGCGTCCGGACGCCCGGCCGCCGTCGTCACCACCTCCGGGACCGCCGTGGGCAACCTGCTGCCGGCCGTCATGGAGGCCCACCACGCCGAGGTTCCGCTCGTGGTGCTCAGCGCCGACCGGCCCGCCGCACTGGTCGGCACCGGCGCCAACCAGACCACCGACCAGGTCGGCCTGTTCGGCCGCTTCTGCCGCTACGAGGCGCGGGTTACGACCGCCGCGCCCGCAACCTCGTGGGGCGCCCAGGTCGCCGCCGCGTGCCTGCGCGCGGCGGGCGGGAGCGCCGGCGCGGGTCCGGTGCACCTCAACGTCGAGCTGGTCGAGCCGCTGGTCCCCGACGGTTCGGAGGACTGGCCGGATGTCCGCCCGGTCGTGGACGCCACCGCGGCGTCGCAGCGTCCTGTGGAGTTGGACGCCGCCCCCCGGACCGTCGTCGTCTGCGGCGACGCATCGCCCGAGCGGGGCGCGGAGGCCGTCGCGCTGGCCGAGTCGGCCGGGTTGCCGCTGCTCGCCGAGCCCTCCAGCAACGCCCGGCGCGGGGCCCACGCGCTCG
This sequence comes from uncultured Nigerium sp., assembly GCA_964482465.1. Taxonomy (GTDB): domain Bacteria; phylum Actinomycetota; class Actinomycetes; order Propionibacteriales; family Propionibacteriaceae; genus Propioniciclava. Next base: position 9,970 of record CAYZXQ010000005.1, read on the forward strand.
CGTGCGGCCGTCTCCTGCTGGGCGGCGGGCTCGCCCGCGACGTGCAGCGCGTCATCGTGTACGGGCATCCCACCTTGTCGCGCCCGGTGTCGGCGTTGCTGGCCCGCGAGGATGTCGAGCTGGTCGTCGTGAGTCCGTCCGGCTCGTGGGCCGACCCCGGCTGGCGCGCGTCCCTGGTGGTCCCCGGTGTCACGCTCGCCGCCGGCGACCCCGGGTGGCTGGCGCGCTGGCGGGAGGCGGACGCCGCGGCCGCCACCCACGTCCGTGAGGTGCTGGCGGGCGCCGGCGAGTTCACCGGCTGGGACATCGCGGACGCCGTGTGGCGCGCCGCGTCCGGACGCCCGCTCCTGATCGGCGCCTCCCAGGTCGTCCGGGATCTCGACCTCGTCGGCATCGCCGGGCACCCCCCGATCGCTTACGCCAACCGCGGGCTGGCGGGCATCGACGGCACGCTCGCCACGTCCGTCGGCGTGGCCTTGGCCGCTGGCGAACCGACCACCGCGGTCTGCGGCGACCTCACGTTCCTGCACGACGCCAACGCGCTCGCGCTCGGTTCGGGCGAGCCGACCCCCGACCTGCGGATCGTCGTCCTCGACGACGCCGGCGGCGCCATCTTCGCCACCCTCGAGTACGGCGAGGAGCGGTTCGCGGACGCCTTCGAGCGCGTCTTCGCCACGCCCGTCGGTGTGGACCTGCCCGCGCTGGCCGCCGCCTACGGCGTCCGGGTGCGCACGGTGGGCTCGCGCGCGGAGCTGGACGCCGCGCTGGCGGCCGAGCCGGACGGCCTCGAGGTGGTCGTGTGCCGCCTGCGCCGGGACCGGCGCCGGGCCCTCACCCGCGCGCTCACGCCGCCCGCGTCCGCCTGAACGTCAGTTCTGGTCGCGCAGCCAGCGGCGCAGGTGCCAGGTGGCGCGGACATCGTCCTCGTTGTACTCCAGCACCCGGACGCGCGCCAGCTCGCGGACGCCCGCGTCCTCGTCGTGGACCGCCTCGTCGAACCACATCTGGGAGTTGAGCCCGCCCGGCTCCTCGTCGCGCCACGCGAACCCCGTGACGGCGCTGGCGACGACTTTCAGCCCCAGGCCGTTCGCGCCGAAGTAGTGCGCCTTGACGACGCCGAACAGGTCCACGAAGTGCTCGGCGGCGAAGGCGCGCATCCAGTCGGCCAGATCCCCACAGCAGCGTGTCGCGAGCCGGTTGATGCGGACGACCTCGTAGTCGGAGTAGTGGTAGACGGCCGCGTCGCGGCCCTCGGTGACGCTACGCAGCCACGCGAACGCCTCGCAGGCCAGCTCGCGCTCGCCCGCGGCGTCCAGGTCGGCGAAGCGGCTGAAGTGGCGATAGGTGCGCTGGCCGCCGTCGTCGACCAGGAAGCCCCACAGGTAGGCGCGGTCGTCGGCCGAGGTCTCGATGTCCACGTCGATCTCGAGGGTGTGCCGGGGCAGGTCGATCGGACCGTCGTCCAGGCGCTCCAGCTCGACGCCCGCGTTCATGAGCAGCGCCCGGTGGTGCGCACGGCGCAGGCGCGCCTCGCCGCCCTCGCGGTGGCTGACGCGCGGCAGGTATTCGGCCAGGAGGGCGTCCAGGTCGGACTGCGCCAGGTCGGCGACGGTCGCGATGCCGAGGCGCCGCAGCGTCCGGACCTCGTGGACGTCGAGCGGCGCCTTGGCGATCCGCAGGGACAGGTCGTCGGCGTCGAGCTGGGTCTGGCAGTGCTGCTGCCACACGCAGTGGCGGCACTCGCCGGAGATGATCGGCGTGAGCAGCGATTCGCCGCCGGACGCCGCCAGCGTGCGTTCGGCGAGCTCGACGCGGAAGGCGTGCTCGGAGTCGTAGCGCTCCAGCGTGGAGACGAGCGGCGCGGCGTCCGGACGGTCGAGGTCGCGCGGGTTGGGGGCGGCCAGCGGGGCGGTCAGGTCCAGCCACGTGACGACGAGTTCGGGGTGGCCGCGCGGGTCGGGGCCGACCACGATCTGGTCGAGCCCGACGAGCCCGCCGCGCGGGTGATGCGCGGCGAAACCGGTCGCCTCCAGCAGCCGCCAGTAGTGCGCGACCTGGAGGGCGGCGTTGAGCCGCTGACCCCAGCGGAACCGGCGCAGAGGGGCGTCGGTGTCCACGCGGATCGCCCCCAGGCTCGACACGGCCAGCAGGGGGCCGTCCGGGGGCTGCGACTCCAGCACCCGGTGGAATTTGATCTGCACCGGCACGTACCCCGACTCGTCGGCCGCCTTGACCAGCAACGACGGACGGCCGCTGCGGTGGTGCTCGCGGTCGCGCGGCAGCAGGGGAGCGATCACGACATCGGCACCGTCCCACAGGGCTGCCAGCGCGGCCTCCTCCTGGGCCTCGGACGGCCGATCGCGCAGCCCGCGCAGGTCGACCACTGCCGCACCCGAGGCGAGGATCCGGGCGATGACGTCGCCCTCGATCGCCGTCGCGTCGTGGAAGAACGGCGGGTTCGGACGCTCCAAGCTGGGCGCCACGAGGGCGGGGTCGAACGCGTGGACGGTCTTGAGGGGACAGCTCCGCGCGGCGTACGCGTCGAGGACGAAGGTCACCGGGCCGACGACCTCACTTCGTCCCGCGGTGCAGCGCCACGGCGCCCCCGGACAGGTTCTTCCACTTCACGTCCCGCCACCCGGCCTCGACCATGAGGTCGGCGAAGGCCTGCTGGTTGGGCCACGACAGGATGGACTCGGCCAGGTAGGTGTAGGCCGCCGGGTTGGACGACAGCAGCCGCGCCGCCGTCGGGATCGCCCGCTTGAGCACCACCTCGCCGTAGGCGGCCCGGAACGGCGCCCACGTCGGCGTGCTGAACTCCAGCACCACCAGCCGCCCGCCGCGCCGCGTCACCCGCCGGATCTCGGTGAGCGCCGCGAGGGTGTCCTCGACATTGCGGATGCCGTAGCTGATCGTCACGGCGTCGAAGGCCGCGTCCGCGAACGGCAGGGTGAGCGCGTCGGCGTTCACGAACGGCAGCTCGGGCTGCTTGCGCTTGCCCTCGGCGACCATGCCGTAGCTGAGGTCGGCGGGCACGACGAACGCGCCGGCGTCCGCGAGCGGCCGCGACGACCAACCGGTGCCGGCCGCCAGATCGAGGATCGTCATGCCCGGCCGCGGGTCGACCGCCCGGACGGCCTCGCGCCGCCAGTACAGGTGCTGCCCGCCGCTCATGATGCCGTTCATGAGGTCGTAGCGAGAGGCCACCCCGTCGAACATGGCGGCCACATCCGCCTTCCGCTTCGCCAGGGTCGCCCGCGCGTCGTTCTTGCTCACGGGGAGACATCATTCCACTTCGTCTGGACATTCCGGCAGCGAGCCGACCGTCGACCCGGCGGGGGCGGGCGTGGCGCGAGGCGCTTGGCCGGTGGGGGAGGATGTACCCCGTGGCAAAGCGTGCGGCGGTGTTGACCGTCTCGAACATCAGCAAGTCGTTCGGTCCGGTGCGGATCATCGACGACTTCTCCTTGGAGGTCTACCCCGGCGACGCGATCGCGCTCACCGGACGCAACGGTGCGGGCAAGTCCACGCTGCTGCGGCTCATGATCGGCGCGCAGCGGCCCGACTCCGGTCGCGTCGAGTTCGGCGGGGCCCGCATGAGCGAGCTCGACCCCGCGATCCGCCGCGGCGTCGCCACCGTCATCGACGACCTCGACTTCTTCCCCGATCTCTCGGTGGTCGAACACCTCGACCTGCTCGCCCGCGCCCACGGCGTCCCCGACCCCGAGGCGGCGGTGGACGCCGTGCTGGACGAGGTCCAGCTCGTCCCGCAATCGGGGCAGCTCCCCGCCACGTTGAGTTCCGGGCAGCGGCGGCGCCTGGCGCTGGCCACGGCGTTCGTCCGGCCGCGCCAACTGCTCGTCCTGGACGAGCCCGAGCAGCGCCTGGACGTCGAGGGCGTCGCCTGGCTCGCCGCCCGCCTCAAGGCCGAACGGGAGCGCGGCCTGGCGATCGTCATGGCCAGCCACGACCCCTACCTCGTCGAGCAGGTCGCCACCCGGACCGTCCGGCTCGAGGGCGCCCGCCGCGTGGAGGAGAGCGCGTGAGCAAGAAGTCGCGCAAGCTGATCCGGACGGGGCAGGACGCCGCGGCGTCCGATCCCGTGGTCGCGGACGCCGCCCCGACCGTCCCCGCGGACGGCCCCTACGCGGCGTTTGCCGACCGCGACTGGCAGTTCCACTTCCTGCCCGACGTCGAGCCGCATGTCGTGGACGAGAAGGCCCTCCACGGGCTCATGAAGGACTGGCGCCACGGCCGGGCCACCCGCTCGATCTGGCAGGCGTTCGGCGACGCCTACATCGCGCTGTTCAGCCTCGTCGTCATCGGCGGCATGGCCGGAAACGCGCTGTTCCAGGCCCAGGCCCGCGCCGCGAACTGCACGACGGCGGCCTGCGGCACGAGCCGCGGGCTGGTCCCGTGGGCGCTGGTGTGCGCCGCCGCGGCGCTCACGCTGGCCGCCGCGCGCATCTTCGGTCCGGTGCTGGCGTCGGCGGCCGAGGGCTTCTGGCTCATGGACTCGCCCATCGCCCGCAGCCGCCTGCTGCGTCCGCGGCTGTGGGGCGTCGTGCTCGGCGCCCTCGGCGTCGGGACCGTCCTGGGTGCCCTGGTCGCGGCCCTCAGCGGCGTGAGCCTCGTCGGGGTTGCGGCCTTCGCGCTGGCGACGGGGGCCGTGGCGTCCGCGCTCATGGCCTGGTCGGCCGTCGCGCAGGAGGCCGAGGTCGGCCTGCCCGGACGCCTCGTCCAGGGGCTGTTCTCCCTGGTGGGTGTGGGGATCGTGGCCGTCATGGTCCTGGTCGCGTCCGGGCTCCTCGACGCCGCCGCGCTGCCCCCGCTGGGGGGCCTGGCCTGGGTGGTCGCCGCCGTCGGCGGCGTCGCCCTGGTGGTCGGCCTGGTCGTCGGGCTCGGACGCCTCGAGCGCCTGCGGCGCGCCCGTCTCCAGTCCGGCGGCGCGCTGGTCAGCGGCATGCAGGGAGCCATGTTCGCCCTCGACCTCGGCCTGGCCCGCGACATCCTCGTGGAGCGGGACTCCATGGCCCGCGGGTTCGTCCGCCCGACGGCCGGCCGCGGCACCGGCGTCATGGCGCTGGTGTGGCGCGACGTCCAGCGGCTCGTCCGGTTCCCCAAGCCGCTCGTGGGGCTGGTCGCCGCGATGCTCGTGCCCTATGCCGCCGACGCCATCGGCCTCGGCGCCGCCAACCCGCTGGTGAGCGCGTTGGCCCTCGTCATCGCCATCGTCCCGCTGCTCGGGGCGCTGCGCGTGCTCAGCCGGACCCGCGGTCTCGCCCGCACCTTCCCGTTCTCGACACCGCAGCTCCGGACCGCCACGATGGCCGTCCCCGCGGTGCTCGGGCTGGTGTGGGCGGGCGTCACGGTCCCCGCGTTCGTGGGGATCGCCGGCGGCCAGGAGCGCGCGCTCGACATCGCCGTCCTCACGGCCCTCGCCACCGCCGCGGCCGGCGTGCTGGGGGCCGTCCGCTGGCAGACCGGCGGCCAGGTGGACTACTCCGCCCCGCTCGTTTCGACCGGCACCGGCGCCATGCCGATGTCCCTCATGACCAACCTCGTCCGCGGCCTCGACGTCGTCGCCGTGGTCACCCTGCCGCTGATCTTCGGACTCTCCCCGCTGTGGTCGCTGGGCATCGCCGCGGTGGTGTTCCTCATGCTGCGCGCCGGCATGAACCTTGAGGAGATGCAGGCCCAGGCCGCCGACGAGAAGGAGAAGCTGGAGGCCGAGCGCGCCGCGTCCGGAGCCGCCAAGAAGCGCATCGCGCCGCCGTCCCGCTGACCCGCGGGATCAGGCCCCGGCGCCGAGCGCGTCCAGCATCGGGATCAGCTTGGCGCGGGTCTCGGCCAGCTCGGCCGCCGGATCCGACTGCGCGACGATGCCGCAGCCGGCGTACAGCGTGATGGCGCGGGGATCGTCCCCGATCTGGCCGCAGCGCAGCGCGATCGCCCACTCGCCGTCGCCCGCGGCGTCGATCCAGCCCACCGGGCCCGCGTAGCGCCCTCGGTCGAGCCCCTCGACCGACGCGATGGCCGCGCGGGCGGCGTCCGTCGGCGTCCCGCACACCGCGGCGCTCGGGTGGAGCGCGGCGGCCAGCCCGAGCACGGACGGGGCGGCGTCCGCCACCCCCGTGACGTCCGTGGCCAGGTGCATCACGTTCGGCAGCCGCAAGACGTACGGCGACTCGGGCACGTTCATGCCCGAGCAGAACGGCGCCAGCGCCTGCGCGACGGAGGCGACGGCGTAGGCGTGCTCGGCGCGGTCCTTCTCCGAGTGGGCAAGCGTCGCCTCCAGCGCGGAGTCGCCGTACTCGCCCCTCCGGATCGTCCCGGCCAGCACCCGCGATGTCGCGAGCCCGCCCTGCAGCCGGATCAGCAGCTCGGGGGAGGCACCCACGAGGCCGGCGACGTGGAACGTCCAGGTGTCGGGATAGCGCTCCGCCAGTCGGCCCACCAGCCAGCGCGGATCGATGGCGTCGGACGCCCGCGCGCGCACCCCGCGCGCCAGGACGACCTTCGCCAGGCCGTGCTCCGGGTCGCCCAGCCGGGCGACGAGGTCGGCGACGCGGTCGGTCCACGCGCGCTCCGCCTCGGCGTCGGACGCCACCGCGATCGTCCCCGGGCAGCGGACGCCCGCGGCCCGCCCGGGCGCGTCCGGCCAGGGCTCGTCGCCGCGGGCCAGGACGGTCAACCACGCGCGATCCCCCCGGCGGCCGAGGATCACCCGCGGCACCACCAGGACCGACGCCGCGGCCGTGTGGGACGGGTCGAACGCGAACGACCCGAACGCCAGCGGGCCGGTGCCCCAGGCGCCGCCGAGTTCCGTCTCGTGCGCGATCCCCGCCGAGAACTCGGCCCACCACCGTGCGGCGGCCGCGGGTCCGGACGCCGTCAGTCGCGCCGCCTCGCCCAGTCCGACCACCCCCTCGCCACGGCGCAGCCAAGCGACGGCGCCAGCGTCGGCGAGGCGGTCGACGAGCGGTCCCGGGTCGCAGACGGCCACGGTGCGGGCGCGCCACGCCTGGTCGGGTCGGTGGAACATCACCGGGGCAGGATAGGCGTCCGCCCGCGCGGAGGCGATTCGGCACCGGGGAGCGGTACGCCGATCGTCTCGGCCGGGGGAGACAAATGGCCCTCGATGGTGGTTTTCCCTAGACTGACCGGCGCAGGGCGGCCCCGTCCTGCGGCGACGCGATCCGCGAGGTGGAGGATTCGATGACCGAGGCCGAGAGGGCGCCGATCGAGTCCGATGTCGTGGTGGTGGGCGCGGGCCCCGCGGGGTCCACCGCGGCCAAGTACCTCGCCGATCGGGGTCTGTCCGTCTCGCTGGTCGAGAAGAGCCGATTCCCGCGTGACAAGGTGTGCGGCGACGGCCTGACCCCCCGCGCGGTCAAGCAGCTCATCCGGCTCGGCATCGACATCGACGGCCCCGGCTGGGTGCGCAACTACGGCCTGCGGGTGCACGGCGGCCGCATCGAGCCTTTCGTCCTGCCGTGGCCCGATCTCGCCGAGTTCCCCAATTTCGGCCTCGTCAAGGCCCGCAGCACGTTCGACGACCTGCTCGCCCGCCATGCGGTGGCCGCGGGCGCGCACCTGTACGAGGACACCCCCGTCACCGAGCCGATCCTCGACCTGCGCAGCGACCGCATCGTGGGCGTCCGCGTCAAGGACGGACGCGAGTTCCGCGCCCCGCTCGTCATCGCCGCCGACGGGAACTCCTCGCGCCTGGCGCTCGCCATGGGCCTGGAGAAGAAGGTCAACCGCCCGATGGGTGTGGCGGCGCGCACCTACTTCCGCAGCGAGCACAACTTCGACGACTACATGGAGAGCTGGCTGGAGCTCTGGGACGGGCCTCCCGGGTCCTCCAACCTCCTTCCCGGGTACGGCTGGGCGTTCGGCATGGGCGACGGCACGGTCAACGTCGGGCTTGGCACCGTCGGCGGCTCGGCCAAGTCCCAGAAGATGAACTACCGCGAGATGATGCAGGCCTGGCTGGCCAGCACCCCGCCGGAGTGGGGCTTCCGGCCGGAGAACCAGCTCGGGCCCATCGGGTCCGCCGCGCTGCCGATGAGCTTCAACCGGCAGCCCGCCTATCACCGCGGTCTGGTGTTGGTCGGGGACGCCGGCGGCATGGTGAGCCCGTTCAACGGCGAGGGGATCGCCTACGCGATGGAGGCCGCCGAGTTCGCCGCGGACGCCATCGCGGACGCCCACGCGCGCGGCTTCGGCACTCCCCACTCCGAACGCGCCCTGCAGGGCTACCCCGCCCGCTTGAAGGCGGAGTGGGGCGGCTACTACCGCTTGGGTCAAGTCTTTGTCGCGCTGATTGGACGACCGGAGGTCATGAAGGTCCTGACGCGGTACGGTTTGCCCAGACCGACTCTCATGAAATTCACGATGAAGCTCCTCGCCCACCTCTACGACACCAACGAAGGTGATTGGATGGACAAGGTGATCACGTCGCTGACGAAGGTGGTTCCATCGGCATGACCGACTGTCGCAACCAGAAGGGATGGACGCTGCGATGAGCCCGTATGTTCCGATCCTCGGAGTCCTGTTCTTCTCGGCCCTGCTGCTGGGGGCGATGGTCGCCGTCAGCCTCGTGCTGGGCCCGGGGCGCTACAACAAGACCAAGTACGCGCCCTACGAGTGCGGCATCGACCCGACGCCGGCCCCGGCGGGCGGCGGTCGCTTCCCGGTGAAGTACTACATCACCGCGATGCTCTTCATCGTCTTCGACATCGAGATCGTGTTCCTCTACCCGTGGGCGGTGGCCTTCGACCAGATGGGGATGTTCGCCCTGGTCGAGATGCTGCTCTTCGTGGCCACGGTGTTCATCGCGTACGTGTACGTCCTCCGCCGCGGCGGCTTGGACTGGGAATGAGCGGAAGGACCTGACCAGCCATGGGCATTGAAGACGCACTTCCCGAGGAGGGCGTGCTCACCACCACCGTCGAGGCCGTCGCCGGCTGGCTACGGCGCACGTCGTTCTGGCCGGCCACCTTCGGCTTGGCGTGCTGCGCCATCGAGATGATGGCCTTCGGCACCCCGCGCTTCGACGCGGGCCGCTGGGGCCAGGAGGTCTTCCGCGCGTCGCCGCGCCAGGCCGACCTCATGATCATCTCCGGGCGGGTCAGCCAGAAGATGGCTCCCGTCGTCCGCCAGGTCTACGACCAGATGCCCAACCCCAAGTGGGTCATGGCGATGGGCGTGTGCGCCAGCACGGGCGGCATGTTCAACAACTACGCGGTCGTCCAGGGCGGCGATCACATCGTCCCGGTGGATGTCTACGTGCCCGGCTGCCCGCCGCGTCCGGACATGCTCATCGACGGCATGTTCAAGCTGCGGCAGATCGTCTTGAAGGACCCGATGGGCGCCCACCGCGCGAAGGTGCTCGATGACCTTGAGCAGTTGGCGCTCGTCGCCACGCCCACCCTGGAGCAGAAGGGGATCACGCGATGACCGAGTCGACCGACAAGCCCCTGCCGGGCGACGAGAAGACGATCGTCGACAAGGTCGCCGGTCCGGACTCCGCACCCAAGGCGGGGCTCGAGCGCGAGGACGCCACCAGCAGCGAGCAGGTGATCCCCGAGGCCGAGCGTGCGCTGCAGACCACCCGCAAGGGCATGTGGTCCGACGGCTCCCCGGACGTGTCCGGGTACGGCGAGATCGCCCGTCCGCTGCACCGTCCGGTCGGCGTGCAGCGGCCGCTGCCCGAGGCCGAGGAGAAGGTGCTCGCCCGGCTCGAAGAGCTGCTGGAGGACCCCTTCGGCCTGGTCCTGTTCGACCGCGGCGAGCTGACGATCTTCGTCGACCGCAGCCGGCTGTTGACCGTCATGGAGACGCTCCGCAACGACGCGTTCCTCCGCTACGAGGGCTGCATGAGCGTCTCCGGCGTCCACTACCCCCACGACACCGGCGCCGAACTGCACGCGGTCTACCACCTGCAGTCGTTCACCCACAACAAGCGGCTCCGCGTCGAGACGACGGCTCCGGACGCCGACCCGCACGTCCCCAGCCTGTGCGGGCTGTACCCCGCGGCGGACTGGCACGAGCGCGAGACCTGGGACATGTTCGGGCTGATCTTCGACGACCACCCGTCCCTGACCCGCATCCTCATGCCCGACGACTGGGTCGGGCACCCGCAGCGTAAGGACTATCCCCTCGGCGGCATCCCCGTCGAGTTCAAGGGCGCGGTCGTGCCGCCCCCGGACCAGCGGAGGGACTACCGATGAGAACGCACGAGCGCAGCGAGTACCAGCCACACCGGCGAGGTGAGAACCGATGAGCGCTTCCACGCATGACCTCTACGCCGGCCCCGGCGAGGCCACGACGGGTACCGTCTACACCTCTACGGGCGGCGACTGGGACGACATCGTCGCAGCCCAGGCCGAGCGCGGCGACGAGACCCTCGTCATCAACATGGGCCCGCAGCACCCCTCGACCCACGGCGTCCTGCGCCTGATCCTCGAGTGCGACGGCGAGACGGTCGTCAAGATCCGTCCCGGCATCGGGTTCCTGCACACCGGCATCGAGAAGAACATGGAGTACCGCACCTGGGCGCAGGGCTCCGCCTTCGTGACCCGGATGGACTACGTCGCCCCGCTGTTCAACGAGGCCGCCTACTGCATGTCGGTCGAGCGGCTGCTGGGCATCGAGGACGACATCCCCGAGCGGGCCCAGATCATCCGCGTCCTCGTCATGGAGCTGTGCCGGATCGCCTCCCACCTGGTCGCCATCGGCACCGGCGGCATGGAGATCGGCGCGCTGACGGTCATGACCATCGGCTTCCGCGAGCGCGAGATGATCCTCGACTTCTTCGAGGCGCTCACGGGCCTGCGCATGAACCACGCCTACATCCGTCCGGGGGGCGTCGCCAACGACCTGCCCGAGAACGGCCTGGCGCAGCTCCGCGATGTCGTGGAGTGGCTGGAGAAGCACCTGCCGGAGTACGCCAAGTTCTGCAACGAGAACCCGATCTTCAAGCTGCGCATGGAGGGCATCGGCTACCAGAGCCTGTCCGCCTGCATGGCGCTCGGCGTGACCGGGCCGGTTCTGCGCTCGACCGGCTACGGCTGGGACCTGCGCAAGATGCAGCCCTACTGCGGCTACGAGACCTACGAGTTCGACGTCCCCACCTGGGACACCTCCGACTCCTACGGCCGGTTCCGCGTCCGCCTGCAGGAGATGTGGGAGTCGCTGCGCATCGTCAAGCAGACGATCCCGCGGCTGGAGGCCACGCAGGGCCAGCCCGTCATGTACGAGGACCCGAAGATCGGGAGGCCGGCCGACCTGGCCGTCGGCCCGGACGGTCAGGGCAACAGCCACGAGCACATCAAGCACATCATGGGCGAGTCCATGGAGGCCCTCATCCACCACTTCAAGACGGTGACCGAGGGCATCCGGGTTCCCGCCGGCCAGGCGTACGTGCCGATCGAGTCGCCCAAGGGCGAAATCGGCTGCCACGTCGTGAGCGACGGGGGCACCCGGCCCTATCGCGCACACATGCGGGACCCAGGATTCAACCACCTGCAGTCCATTCCGATCCAAAGCGAGGGCGGCATGATCTCCGACGTGGTGGTCGCCGTGGGCTCGCTCGACCCCGTGATGGGAGGTGTTGACCGGTGAGCGGTCACGAATTCGCCTCGTACTTCCCCGACTCGGGCTCGGTCGACTACGCCGACGAATCGACCAACATCGACGAGACGACCATCGCCGAGATGCGTCAGCTCGCGGGCCGCTACCCGCAGGCCCGTTCGGCCCTGCTGCCGATGCTGCACCTGGTGCAGTCGGTGGACGGCCGGATCTCCCCGGCGGGCGTCGAGGCGTGCGCCGAGGTCCTCGGCATCTCGACCGCCCAGGTGGCCGGGGTGGCGACGTTCTACACCATGTACCACCGGCGTCCGGGCGGGAAGCACCACGTGGGGGTCTGCACCACCGCGCTGTGCGCCGTCATGGGCGGCGACGCCCTCATGGAGCACGTCGAGCACAAGCTCGGCATCCACGAGGGCGAGACCACGGCCGACGGCACCTTCAGCCTGGAGCGCGTCGAGTGCAACGCGGCCTGCGATTTCGCCCCGGTGATGATGGTCAACTGGGAGTTCATGGACAACATGACCCCCGAGAAGGCCGACGCCCTGCTCGACGACCTCGCGGCGGGCCGGACGGTCACCTCCACCCGCGGTGCCGAGATCACGAGCTGGCGGGAAGCCGAGCGCGTGATCGCCGGGTTCCCCGACGGCCGTGCGGACGAGGGTCCCAGCGCCGGCGAGGCCTCGCTGCGTGGCCTGCGCATCGCCGAGGAGCGCGGCTGGAAGGCGCCGACGTCCGAGCACGAGGGGGAGGCGAAGTGACCGACATGTTGACGCCCGTCCTGACGGCCAACTGGGGCGACGAGCGTTCCTGGAAGATCGCGAACTACGAGCGCCGCGGCGGCTACCGCGCGCTGAAGAAGGCGCTGCGCATGTCGCAGGACGCCGTCATGAACGAGGTCAAGGACGCCTCCCTCCGCGGCCGCGGCGGCGCCGGCTTCCCGACCGGCATGAAGTGGAGCTTCGTCCCGCAGGCCAACCCGAACCCGAAGTACCTCGTCGTCAACGGCGACGAGTCGGAGCCGGGCACCTGCAAGGACATCCCGCTCATGATGGCGTCGCCCCACACACTGGTGGAGGGCGTCATCATCAGCTCCTACGCCATCCGCGCGCACCACGCCTTCATCTACATCCGCGGCGAGGTCCTGCACGTGATCCGTCGCGTTCAGCAGGCCGTCCGCGAGGCGTACTCCGCCGGCTACGTGGGCAAGAACATCCTCGGCACGGGCTACGACCTGGACATCGTGGTCCACGCTGGCGCCGGGGCGTACATCTGCGGCGAGGAAACCGCGCTGCTCGACTCGCTCGAGGGACGCCGCGGCCAGCCCCGCCTGCGTCCTCCGTTCCCCGCCGTGGCCGGCCTGTACGCCTGCCCGACGGTCATCAACAATGTCGAGTCCATCGCGTCGGTGCCGTCCATCCTCATGAACGGGGCCAGTTGGTTCACGTCCATGGGCACGGAGAAGTCGAAGGGCTTCGGCATCTTCTCGCTGTCGGGTCACGTCGCGAACCCCGGGCAGTACGAGGCCCCCCTGGGCATCACGCTGCGCGAACTCATCGATCTGGCCGGCGGCATGCGCGCCGGGCACGAGCTCAAGTTCTTCACCCCGGGCGGCTCGTCGACGCAGATCCTCACCAAGGCGCACCTCGACCTGCCGCTCGACTTCGACTCGGTGGCGGCCGCGGGGTCGCTGCTCGGCACCCGGGCGCTGCAGATCTTCGACGAGACCACCTCGGTGGTCCGGACGACCCTGCGCTGGATCGAGTTCTACAAGCACGAGTCGTGCGGCAAGTGCACGCCGTGCCGCGAGGGCAACTGGTGGCTCGTCCAGATGCTCAAGAAGTTCGAGGCCGGCACCGCCGAGCCGGGCGACATCGAGAAGATGCTCGACGTCGCCGACAACATCGGCGGCAAGTCCTTCTGCGCCCTGGCCGACGGCGCCGTCGCGTGTGTGACGAGCGCGGTCAAGGAGTTCCGCTCCGAGTTCGAGCAGGGCTACACCACCCCGGCGTGGGAGCTGTTCCCGTACGGGAAGAGCGCCCTGTTCCCCGTGAAGTCCGAAGGAGGCCACGCATGAGCGTCGAAGCCAAGCCGGGCGCCGTCGAGAAGTCGGATCTGATCGGCGTCTTCATCGACGGCATCGAGGTGCGCGTCCCGAAGGGCACGCTGGCGATCCGCGCCGCCGAGATGATCGGCGTCGCGATCCCGCGCTTCTGTGACCACCCGCTGCTCGACCCGATGGGCGCCTGCCGCCAGTGCATGGTCGAGGTTCCGGACGCCGGCAACGGCCGCGGCTTCCCCAAGCCGCAGGCGGCCTGCACCCTCGAGGTGGCGCCGGGCATGAAGGTCAGCACCCAGGTGTCCAGCCCGAAGGCCGCGAAGGCCCAGGAGGGCGTCCTGGAACTGCTGCTCATCAACCACCCGCTCGACTGCCCGATCTGCGACAAGGGTGGCGAGTGCCCCCTGCAAAACCAGGCTGTGGCCAACGGGCGCGCGGAGTCGCGCTACGACGGCGTCAAGCGGACATTCCCCAAGCCGGTGAGCGTGTCGGCGCAGATCCTGCTCGACCGCGAGCGCTGCGTCCTGTGCGCGCGGTGTACGCGGTTCTCCGAGCAGATCTCGGGCGACCCGTTCATCGCGCTCGTCGAGCGCGGCGCGCTCCAGCAGGTCGGCTTCTACGCCGACCACCCCTACGACAGCTACTTCTCCGGCAATGTCGTGCAGATCTGCCCGGTGGGCGCCCTCACCAGCGCCGACTACCGGTTCCAGAGCCGGCCGTTCGATCTCGTGTCGACGCCGACCACCTGCGAGATCTGCGCGGCGGGCTGCCAGTTGCGGAGCGACCACCGGCACTACGAGGTGAAGCGCCGCCTCGCGGGCAACGCGCCCGAGGTCAACGAGGAATGGAACTGCGACCGCGGCCGGTTCGCCTTCCACTCCGGACGCCAGGGCGACCGCATCACCACGCCCCTCGTCCGTGACGGCGAGGTGCTGCGTCCGGCGTCCTGGCCCGAGGCCATCGACGCCGCCGTGGCCGGCCTCAAGGCTGCGGGCTCCAGCGTCGGCGTCCTGACGGGCGGTCGGCTCACCCTGGAGAACGCCTACGGCTACGCCAAGTTCGCCCGGGTCGTCCTGGGCACCAACTCGATCGACTTCCGTACCCGCGTCCACTCCGCCGAGGAGGCCGCTTTCCTGGCCTACGCGGTGGCCGGACGGACCCTCGGCGAGGGCGTCACCTACGACGACCTCATGGCCGCCAAGCGCGTCGTGTGCGTGGCGTTCGAGCCCGAGGAGGAGAGCCCGATCGTCTTCCTGCGGCTCCGCAAGGCCGTCCGCAAGAAGGGCCTGAAGGTCACGAGCGTCGCTCCCTACCTGTCCAACGGTGCCCGCAAGCTGGGGGCCGACCTGGTCGCCACCGTTCCCGGTCGCGAGGCGGACGCCCTCGCGCGGCTCGCCGCCGACGCCGACACGATCGTCCTGGTGGGCGAGCGTGCGGCCGGAGCTGCGGGCGCGCTGTCCGCGGTCGCCGAACTCGCACAGCGCACCGGCGCCCGCTTCGCGTGGGTGCCGCGTCGGGCGGGCGAGCGCGGGGCGATCGAGGCCGGCTGTCTGCCGCACGTGCTGCCGGGCGGGCGTCCGGTCGCCGACACCGCGGCGCGGGTGGACGTCGCCGCGGCGTGGGGCGTGTCGTCCCTGCCCACGGCCCCGGGTCTGGACGCCGCCGCGATGCTCGCGGCCGCCGCGTCCGGCAAGCTGGCGGCTCTGGTCGTCGCCGGCGTTCAGCCGACCGACTGCGCGGACGCCGTGGCGGCCCGGGCAGCCCTGGAGGCGACCGGGTTCGTGGTGAGCCTGGAGCAGCGCGTGAGCGAGGTGACCGAGCGGGCCGACGTGGTCTTCCCCGTCTGCCTCGTCGAGGAGCAGGCCGGCACGTTCTGGAACTGGGAGCACCGCGCGGGTCGCGTCAACCGGGTCAATCGGCAGGCGACGTCCCCGATGACCGACCTGCGGGTCCTGGCGATCCTCGCCGACGCGATGGGCTCCGACCTGGGCGTCCGGTCGTCGAAGGCGGCCCGCGCCGAGTTCGACGAGCTCGGCGTCTGGGAGGGCGAGCGGGCCGCTGCGCCGCGGGCGGACGACCGCAACGACGGTGTGGCCGCGGACGCCCTGGTCCTGGCCAGTTGGCGGCAGTTGATCGACGGCTCGGCAGGCAACGACGGCGCGCAGGCGCTGCTCGCTACCGCCAAGCCCGTGGTGGCGCGGATCAGCCCGGCCACCGCGGCAGGCCTCGGCGTCGCGGACGGCGGGACGGTCACGGTCGTCGCGGCGGGCGGGAAGCGCACGCTCCCGGTCGCGGTGGAGCCGACCATGGTCGACGGCGTCGTGTGGGTGCCGGGCAACTTCGGCGACGGGGGGCTCGGAGAGCTCCGCGTGAGTGCCGGTGGATCGGTCAAGGTTTCGGGAGGTGCGGCATGAGCCCGTCGATCTTCTTCAACGACCCCTGGTGGATCGTCCTCATCAAGGTCATCGGCGTGGTCCTGCTGCTGCTGACCTGGACGATCTTCAACGTCTGGTACGAGCGGCGGCTGGTCGGCAAGATGCAGCACCGCCTCGGCCCGATCATGAACCCGACGTGGCTGGGCGGCCTCGGCCAGGCCGTGGGCGACGGCATGAAGCTGCTGTTCAAGGAAGACTTCGCCCCCGGCATGGTGGACAAGTTCCTGTTCAGCCTCGCTCCGCTCATCGCCGGCGCCTGCGCCTTCACTGCCTGGTCGGTCATCCCGCTCGGCGGCGAGGTCGAGATGTTCGGCGTCCACACCCGCCTGCAGGTGACCGACATGCCGGTCGCGACCCTGGTCATCCTCGCGGTGGCGTCCGTCGCCATCTACGGCTTCGTGCTCGCCGGCTGGTCCTCGAACTCGCCCTACTCGCTGCTCGGCGCGCTGCGCTCCAGCGCCCAGATGATCTCCTACGAGATCTCGATGGGCCTGTCGTACGTGGCGGTGTTCCTCTACGCGCAGTCGATGTCCACGGTCGACATCGTGGACGCCCAGGCGCAGCCGATGCTCGGCGGCAACCCGCTGGGTCTGCAGAGCTGGTACTGGCTGCTGCTCCTGCCGTCGTTCGTCATCTATGTGATCTCGATGGTCGGCGAGACCAACCGCGCTCCGTTCGACCTGCCGGAGTGCGAGTCCGAACTCGTCTCCGGTCACCTCACCGAGTACTCCGGCTTCCGCTACGCGGTGTTCTTCCTAGCCGAGTACATCAACATGGCGACGGTCTCGGCCGTGGCGACCACGCTGTTCCTCGGCGGCTACCACGGCATCTGGCCGTTCTCGCTGGTGATCCCGGACACCGGGTACTGGGGTCTGCTGTGGTTCTTCATCAAGGTCCAGTTCCTGATCTCGTTCTTCGTGTGGCTGCGCGGCACGCTGCCTCGCTTCCGCTACGACCAGTTCATGGATCTCGGCTGGAAGATCATGATCCCGTTCTCCGTGGTGTGGCTCATGGTCATCGCGACGTTCCGCAAGGTCGTTCCGATCCTGCCGTTCTGGGGGCTCGCCCTCATCATCGGTGTGGCCCTCCTCGGGCTGGTGGCCGTCCTCTTCTGGGGCGACCGGGTCGAGGAACCCAAACCCGCTCCGACGGGTCCATTCGATGCCTTCGCGGGCGGCTTCCCCGTTCCGCCGATGCCCGGGCAGGTCCTGCCCGAGCTCGCGGACCTGGTGGCCGTCCAGGCCCCCGAACCGGTCGCCGCGGCGTCCGAGAAGGAGCAGTGATCATGGGATTCCTGTCCGAGCTGACTGCCCCCTGGGCCGGCTTCGGGGTGACATTCGCCACGATGTTCCGGAAGACCTTCACCCAGGGCTACCCGGAGAAGGGCAAGGAGAAGATCACCGCGCCGCGGTTCCACGGCCGGCACCAGCTCAACCGCTGGCCGGACGGCCTGGAGAAGTGCGTCGGCTGCGAACTGTGCGCGTGGGCGTGCCCGGCGGACGCCATCTACGTCCAGGGCGCGGCCAACACCGACGAGGAGCGTTACAGCCCCGGCGAACGCTACGGCCGCGTATACCAGATCAACTACCTGCGCTGCATCCTCTGTGGCATGTGCATCGAGGCGTGCCCCACCCGGGCGCTCACGATGACCAACGACTTCAAGCTGGCCGACATGAGCCGCGAGAAGATGATCTACACCAAGGATCGCCTGCTCGCGCCGCTGCTGCCGGGCATGGAGGCGCCGCCGCACGCACGCCTGCTGGGTGACGACGAGAAGGACTACTTCCTGGGCCTGCCGCCCACCGGGGTCCCCGACACCCGCACGGGTCCCGCCGAGACCAAGGGAGCGAAGAAATGACCGCCGCGCTGATTCCCCTGCTGACCGGGGTGGAGGTGACGTTCTGGGTCTGCGCGATCACCGCCCTGCTGGGTGCGCTCGGTCTGGTGTTCTTCCGCAGGGCCGTCTACTCGGCCCTCTCGATGGGCATCACGATGCTGTCGCTCGCCGCGCTCTACGCCTCGCTGGGTGCGCCGTTCCTCTTCGCGATCCAGATCGTCGTCTACACCGGCGCCGTCCTGATGCTGTTCCTGTTCGTCCTGATGATGGTGGGCATCGACACGCCCGACTCCGCCATCGAGACGATCAAGGGCCAGCGGCCCATGGCGATCGTCGGCGGGATCGGCATCGCCGCCCTGCTGGTCTTCTCCATCGGCGGCTCGATCGTCGGGACCCCGGTGGGCATCGACAAGGCCAACGCCGGCGGCAACGTCGAGGGCATCGCGGCCCTCCTGTTCGGCCGGTACGTGTTCGTCTTCGAGCTCACCTCGGCCCTGCTCATCACGGCGGCCGTAGCGGCGATGGTGCTGGCACACCACGAGCGGGTGTCCCCCAAGAAGGGGCAGCGCGAGCTGGCGGACGAGCGCATGGTCGCCTACGCAACCAAGGGCGAGCACCCGGGTCCGCTGCCGAACTCCGGTGTGTACGCCTCGAGCAACTCCATCGGCGCCCCGGCGCTGCTGCCGGACGGCACGGTGGCCGAGAAGTCGGTGTCCCACACGCTCGTGTTGCGCGGCGCCACCCTCGATCCGCTCGAGCCGGCCGCGATCACCGCGGAGCGGTTCGCCGCCATCGAGTCGGTCCACGACGAGGAGGATGAGTGATGGCCCCCGAGAACTACCTGATCCTGGCGGCGCTGCTGTTCGCCATCGGGTCGGTCGGCGTCCTGACGCGGCGCAACGCCCTGGTCGCGTTCATGTCGGTCGAGATGATGCTGAACGCCGCCAACCTCGCCTTCGTCACGGGGTCGTCGATGCACGGAGAGCTCGACGGCCAGCTCGCGAGCTTCTTCGTCATGGTCGTGGCTGCCGCAGAGGTGGTCGTGGGCCTGGCGATCATCGTGACGATCTACCGCACGCGCCGCTCGACCTCGGTCGACAACGCCAACCTGCTGAAGCTCTGAGGAGTCGACGGTGAACCTTCTCGAAACCCTCGAACCCGTGGCCGCGGCGGGCATGTTCAACTACGCATGGACGATGATCGCGGTGCCGCTCGTCGTCGCCGGCGTGCTGCTGCTCGCCGGAAAGGTGGCCGACGCCTGGGGTCACTTCCTGGCGGTGGCCGCCGTCTTGTGGTCGTTCAGCATCGCCGCCTGCCTCTTCGGCGAGATGCTCGGCAAGTCCGAGCATGAGCGGATCGTCGACACGTTCGAGTTCACCCTCTTCCGGGCGGGTGCGTGGACGTTCGACGTCGGCCTGCGCGTCGACCAGCTCTCGATCCTGTTCGCCCTGCTCATCACGGGCGTGGGCAGCCTGATCCACATCTACTCGATCGGCTACATGGAGCACGACGACCGTCGCCGTCGCTTCTTCGCCTACCTCAACCTGTTCGTCGCCGCCATGCTGCTGCTGGTCCTGGCGAACAACTACCTGGTGCTCTTCGTCGGCTGGGAAGGCGTGGGCCTGGCGTCCATGCTGCTCATCAGCTTCTGGCAGCACAAGCCGTCCGCGGCGGCCGCCGGTACCAAGGCGTTCGTCATGAACCGTGTCGGCGACCTCGGGATGACCTTCGCGATCTTCTCGATGCTCGCGATGTTCGGCTCGGTCAAGTTCACCGACGTCAACGCGGGCGCCGCCCAGCTCTCCCCGCTGTGGGCGACGCTGATCGGACTGTTCCTGCTGCTGGGCGCCTGTGGCAAGTCGGCGCAGGTCCCGCTGCAGGCGTGGCTCCTGGACGCCATGGAGGGCCCGACCCCGGTGTCGGCGCTCATCCACGCGGCGACGATGGTCACCGCGGGCGTCTACCTGGTCGTCCGCAGCCACGTGCTGTTCGAGCAGTCGCCGACCGCGCAGATGGCCGTCGTGATCGTCGGTACCGTCACGCTGCTGGCGGGCGCCTGGATCGGCACGAGCCAGGACGACATCAAGAAGGTGCTCGCGGGCTCCACCATGAGCCAGATCGGCTACATGATGATGGCCGCGGGGCTGGGCCCGGTCGGGTACGCCTTCGCGATCTTCCACCTGCTGACGCACGGCTTCTTCAAGGCCAACATGTTCCTCGGTGCGGGCTCGGTCATGCACGGCATGCACGACGACGTGAACATGCGCCACTACGGGGCGCTGGCGAAGTACATGAAGTTCACCTACTGGACGTTCTTCTGCGGCTACATCGCCATCATCGGCTTCCCGCTGACCGCCGGCTACTTCTCCAAGGACCACATCATCGAGGCCGCGTTCCACACCAACGTGGTCGTCGGGGTGGCCGCGCTGCTGGGCGCCGGCATCACCGCCTTCTACATGACGCGCCTGATGTTCATGACGTTCTGGGGCACCAAGCGCTGGCTGCCGGGCGTCCACCCGCACGAGTCGCCGAAGGTGATGACCCTTCCGCTCGTCGTGCTGGCGGCCCTGTCGCTGGTCGGTGGCGCGCTGATGAACTGGTGGATCCAGACCTGGCTCGAGCCCGTGGCCGGAAACCACGCGCACGAGGTGAGCCTGATCCCGACGCCGGTGGGCCTGCTGACCATCGCGGTCGTCGCGGTCGGCGTCGTCGTGGGATGGCTGGTCTTCGGCAAGAAGCCGATCCCGGCCGAGGCCCCGGCCTCCAGCAACCCGTTCACCCTGGTCGGGCGCAACGTCCTGTACGGCGACCAGATCAACGACACCGTCGTCGTGGAGCCGACGCAGGCGCTGGCGCGCGGCTTCGAGTCGTTCGACCGCACCGGCATCGACGGTGCCACGGACGGGGCGGGCTACGCCTTCCGAGGGCTCTCGACGCAGCTGCGCAGGCTGCAGACGGGCTATGCACGGTCCTACGCGCTCACGATGGTGGCGGGAGCCATCCTCGTCGGGCTCGTACTGATCCTCAGCCACCTGGGTTGAGGGAGGAGTTGACATGACATTCCCTTGGCTCACCGTCCTCGGCCTCCTGCCGATCGTGGGTGGCCTGGCGCTCCTGCTCCCCATGGGGAAGGGCGCCGCCCGCGGGCTCGGCATGTTCTTCGCCCTGCTGACCCTCGCCGCCGGAATCGGCGTCGCCGGACTGTACGTCGCCGGCGCCGACCTCGCGGTGAAGGTGCCGTGGATCCGGACCTTCGGCGCCTGGTGGGCGCTCGGCCTAGACGGCATGGGGCTCACGATGGTCCTGATGACCGTCGTCTTGACGCCGCTGGTGCTCATCGCCGAGTGGAAGCTCGGTGCGGAGTCCCGCTGGAGCGAGCAGGCGTTCTTCGCTCTGGTCCTGGTGCTCGAAGGCCTTTCGATCTTCGTGTTCACCGCCACCGACGTCCTGCTGTTCTACCTCTTCTTCGAGGCCACCCTGATCCCGATGTACTTCCTCATCGCGGGCTTCGGCGGCCCGAGGCGGCGGTACGCGGCGATCAAGTTCCTGCTGTTCAGCCTGGCCGGCGGACTCGTCATGCTGGCGTCCGTGGTCGGCCTGTTCGGGGTGTCGGCGGCCGAGGGCCAGCCATCGTACCTGATCGCGGACCTAGCCGGCCTGAACCTGTCCGGCGACCTCGCCCGTTGGCTGATGCTGGGCTTCCTGTTCGCGTTCGTCGTCAAGGCGCCGATGGTGCCGGTGCACACCTGGCTCCCGGACGCCGCGGAGCAGTCCACGCCGGGCACTGCCACGCTGCTCGTGGGCGTCCTGGACAAGATCGGCACGTTCGGCATGATCCGGTTCTGCCTGGGGCTGTTCCCCGAGGCGTCGGTGTGGGTCGCGCCCTTCATGGTGTGGTTCGCGGTCGTCTCCATCGTGTGGGGTGCCTTCGGTGCCATGGCCAGCCGCAACCTCATGCGCCTGATTGCCTACACCTCGGTCAGCCACTTCGGCTTCATGGTGCTCGGCATCTACGCCTTCACCACGGTCTCGCTGACCGGCTCCATGTTCTACATGGTCAACCACGGCTTCTCGACCGCCGCGCTGTTCCTGGCCGTCGGCTACCTCATCAAGCGGCGGGGGAGCGCGGACATCGATGCGTTCGGTGGCGTACAGAAGGTCGCGCCCGTCGCGGCCGGGGTGCTGCTGCTCGGAGGCCTCTCCAGCCTGGCCCTGCCCGGCATGTCGAGCTTCATCAGCGAATTCCAGGTGCTTGCGGGCACGTGGAGCCGCTACCCGGCCGTCGCGGCCGTGGCGGCGCTCGGCATGGTCCTGTCCGCGGTCTACGTCCTGCGCATGTACCAGCGCACGATGACCGGCCCGGTCACCCCGGACGCGGACAAGTCGTTCGTCCACCGCGACCTCACCGCCGTCGAGCGGCTCGTCATGGTGCCGATCATCGGCTTCCTGCTCTTGTTCGGATTCTTCCCCCAGCCGGCCGTCGGGCTGGTTGAGACCACTGCCAAGGCGACGATGCAGCACGTCGGTGTCACCGATCCTGCGCCGGTCGTGAAGGGAGCCAAGTGATGACGACGTTCCTCCCGATCCTGGAGATCGCCGCCCCGACGATCGAGGTCAAGCTCCTCGCGCCGGTGCTGCTGACCTTCACCGCGGCCTGCCTCGGGATCCTCGTCGAGGCTCTGCTCCCGCGCCGGTTCCGCTATGTGGCGCAGGCGAGCCTCGCGTTTGCCGCCATCGTGATCGCCCTCGCGTTCGTGGTGGTCAACTGGCGCAAGGGCGTCGGTGGCCTGCTGGCCATGGGGTCGATCACGCTGGATGGCCCGTCCTACTTCACGTGGGCCGCGCTGCTCGTCTTCGGCCTGCTTGCGCTGCTGGTCTTCGCCGAGCGTCAGCTCAACGGTGGGGCCACGGCCTTCGCGGCATCCGCAGCGTCCGTCCCTGGGAGCGTGGGCGAGGCCGAGGCCACCCAGGCCCGCCTCGAGCACACCGAGGTGTTCCCGCTGGTGACGTTCGCGCTGACCGGCATGATGGTCTTCGCGGCGGCCAACGACCTCATCACGATGTTCGTGGCGCTCGAGGTCTTCTCGCTGCCGCTGTACCTGCTCTCGGGCATGGCCCGGACGCGCCGCCTGCTGTCGCAGGAAGCTGCGCTGAAGTACTTCCTGTTGGGTGCCTTCAGTTCGGCGTTCTTCCTGTTCGGCGCCGCGCTGTTGTACGTGTACTCGGGGTCCTTCGAGTTGCGCGGCATCGACGCCGCCATCGCCAACCCGATCGCCGGCCCCGGCCTGCTGTACGGCGGCCTCGGCCTGCTCGCGATCGGCCTGCTGTTCAAGGTCGGCGTGGTGCCGTTCCATAGCTGGACTCCCGACGTCTACATGGGGGCTCCCACCCCCGTGACCGGCTTCATGGCGATCTGCACCAAGCTGGCCGCCGTCGTCGCGACTCTGCGCGTCTTCTACGTGGCGCTCGGGGCCGAGCGCTGGACGTGGCAGCCGTTGTTCGCCACGCTCGCGGTGGTCACGATGCTCGTCGGCGTCGTGGTAGCCCTGACGCAGTCCGACGTGAAGCGGCTGCTGGCCTACAGCTCGATCGCCCACGCCGGCTTCATCCTGACCGCCGTCGTTGGCGCCAACCAGCTCGTGCCCGCCGGGCAGTCCACCTCGGTGGCCTCGATCCTGTTCTACCTGACGGCCTACGGCTTCGCGACGGTCGGGGCGTTCGCCCTCGTCACGATGGTCCGCAACGCCGCGGGCGAGGAGAACGCCATCGCCGGATGGTCGGGCCTGGCTCGCAAGAATCCGTGGGTTGCCGGGCTGTTCGCGCTGTTCCTGCTGAGCTTCGCGGGCATCCCGCTGACCGGTGGCTTCATTGGCAAGTGGGCCGTGTTCACGGCGGCGTGGCGGGGCGGCTACGGCTGGCTCGTCGTCGTTGCGGTGCTCATGAGCCTCGTGGCCGCGTACTTCTACCTCCGCATGATCGGCGTCATGTTCGTGGGCGAGCCCGCCGAGGGCACATTCGTCGGCGAGGCCAGCGCGTGGACGTGGGTCCCGGTCATCCTGGGCGCGGTCGCCACGCTGTGGCTCGGCCTCGTCCCGGACACCATCATGACCCTCGCTTCGCTCTCGGGCGGATTCCTGGGGTAGTCTCGCGGCGGTTCCCTACGACGCAAGGAGTGCTGTGCCCGACACCGACCTCGGCGCTGTCGACCCTGCCTTCACCGATACCGTCACCGGTCGCCTGGAGGCCATCGAGTCCCTGCTGATGTCGACCGCGGCGGCCAACACGCCCTTCGTGACGGACGCCGCCACGCACCTGCTGCGGGCCGGAGGCAAGCGCTTCCGGCCCCTGCTGGTGGTGCTGGCCTCCCAGCTCTATCCGGGGGCGGAGGCTGATCGTGTCGACCGGGCGGCCATCGTCATGGAGCTCACCCACGTGGCGAGCCTCTACCACGACGACGTCATGGACGAAGCGGACGTGCGCCGCGGCGTCCCCAGCGCCAATCGCCGCTGGGACAACACGGTGGCGATCATGGTCGGCGACTACCTGTTCAGCCGGGCGTCCTCGACGGTCGCCACGCTCGGCAGCGACTTCGTGCTCCTGCAGGCCGAGACGTTCGCGCGGCTCGTCCAGGGGCAGATCCTCGAGACGCGGGGCCCCGCCGAGGGCGACGACCCGCTGCGCCACTACCTCGACGTGGTGGCCGACAAGACGGGGTCGCTGATCGCGGCGTCCGCGGTCTTCGGCGGGATGGTCTGCGGCGCCCCGGCCGAGGTGCTCGACGCGCTGGGGCGCTTCGGCGAGGAGATCGGCACGGTCTTCCAACTGTCCGACGACATCATCGACATCGCCTCGGACACCTCGGGCAAGACGCCCGGCACCGACCTGCGCGAGGGCGTCCTGACGCTGCCCACGCACCTGCTGCTCGCCGCCGGCGACCCGGCGGACGCCCGCCTGCGCGACCTGGTGTCGCGGCCGCTGACCGACGAGGGAGAGGTGGCCGAGGCGCTCGCGGCGCTCCGCGTCCACCCCGTGCTGCAGCAGGCGCGCGACGAGGTCGCCCGCCGCGCCGACGTGGCCCGGGCCCACCTGGCCCCCCTGCCCGAGGGCGAGGCGAAGACGGCGCTGGCGCTGCTGTGCGACCAGGTCGTCAGCCGCTCCTCGTAGCGCAGACGCCTCAGCCGTCCTTCAGCGCTGTCATGAGGTCGGTGCGGAAGAGCCCCAGACCGAGGGCGACGAGCAGGGTGCTGCCGCTGAAGATGCACAGGGTCGAGCGCCACAGCGCTGCCGGCCCCCAACCCGGGGCTCCGAACGCGAACCTCCACAGCGCCCAGCACGCGACGAGGCTGACGGCGCCTGCCACCGCCCAGGTGCTGAGCCACTGAACCAGGCGCAGCCACCGGATCTGGTGGGAGGAGAGCCCCACGATGGCATAGACCGCGTCCTCGCGCCGGTTGGCCCAGTGGGTGCCGACCGCAAACAGGCCGACGACGAGGGCGGCCAGCCACGGCAGCGTCCGGATCGCCCTGGCATCGAACTCTGCCCCGAAGTTGCGTTCGAAGCGTCCCAACGCCACCGCGCGGCTCACGGTGAGCGTTCTGGCGTCCACCGTCTCCAACTGCGACGCGAGGACGGGTTCGAGGTGCGTGACCCAGCCGGGCTGGGCGCGCACCACGCACAGCGCACGCGTTCGCTGCGTGGGGTCGATGACCAGGGCCGAACGTTCGAACTCGGGCCCCAGGTCGCCGAGCGGGACCGAACGGATGACCGGGTGGGGGCTGCGAGCTAGTTCACGCTGTGCGATCGGGGGGCCGTCCGCCCTGTCGAGGAACGTGGCAGGGCGGACGACGACCATGGGCCCGGGCACGAAGTCGCTCACGCGTGGGGAGAGGAGCAGTTCCGCCCCTGTGGCCTCGGGGAGGTCGAAGAAGTCCAACGTAGAACGGCTGGCCATCGCGAGTCCGAAGGGTTCGGCCGGCGCGCCCGTACTCTCGAACACCTGGGGCGAGCGTTCGACGGACACCGCGCCCGCCACCCCGGGAAGCTGCATGAGCGCCTCACAGGATCTTGAGGTGATGCCGGTGTCGCTGGACGCGATGAGCAGGCGCCCGCCCCCCTCGATCCACGCATCCTCGGCGGCCCGGAGTGCGCCGACCGCGCTCAGCTCGGCCGCAAAGGTCCCGACGGTACAGAGGATGACGACGACCACGCCAGAGACGGTCTTCCACCGGCCCGTACGGAAGGCTTGCAGCGCCTCGCGCAGGAGCGCGGCGCGTCCGACCTTCACGATCGCCTCCCGTGCTGGAGGTCCAGGACGCGATCACAAGCTTGGGCCACGTCCAGATCGTGCGTCGCGACCAGCACGATGGCGTTCGATCTCAGGCCCAGCAGGAGATCGGTGACCGCGCGTGAGGTGACCCGGTCCAATTGCCCCGTGGGCTCATCCGCCAAGACGATCGCCCGTCCGGACAGACTGCACCTTGCGATGGCCACACGTTGCTGCTCCCCCCCGGACAAGTAGCGCGCACGCTTGTGGGCCACGTCCGACAGTCCGATGTCGGCCAACATGCTTCCGACCAGCTCCACGTCAGCCACGCTCGGCCCACCCAACAACAGCGGCAGGGCGGCGTTCTCGGCCGCCGTGCGATTGGGAAGAAGGCTGGGCACTTGGGGGACCCAAGCCACGTGATCCTTGATGGGGTCGACCATCGGCTCGGTGGAGATCGACCCCTGGTCGGGATGGAGCAGGCCGCCGACGATCGCGAGGAGCGTGGTCTTTCCCGAGCCCGAGGAGCCAAGGATCGCGAGAGCCTCGCCGGTGCTTGCGGTGAGCCCGACCCCGTCAAGGACGCGGCGCTCCCCGAAGCTGTGACTGACCCCCTCCACAATCAGCCGCATCCGTTGACCACCTTCGTTCCATCCGGATGCGCTGCGACGCGTGCGTCGGCCAGCCCATCGGCCGGTGCCAAGTACACGGTTCCCACGGCGCCACCGATGACGGTCACCGGAAGCGGCGTGTCGGAGGGGGCCACCAAGACGCAGGTGTCTCCCTCGGCGTCCGTGAGGATGGATCCCGCCGGCAGGGCAAGGGTCGCAGTTCCCGCAGTGCTCTCGATCGTCGCCTGGTCCTTGGGATGGGTGGCCAGGTGAGCGGCGAGCGCGTCGACAGCCGACGCTTCCGTGATGAGCCCTGACCCCGCCGAGTAGGGCGCGGTGATGCTGCCGACCCGGAGGGTGGCGGCGGGATCCTGCCCATCCCAGCCGAGGCGGGCCCCCTCAGCCACGGCAATCGCCTGCGGTGTTCTCGCCGTCCGGAAGATGACACCGTCGGCCGGGTCGCCAACGCTCCGGACGACCTCACCGACCGTGACGGGGGCTGGCCCGATCCAGACCAACGAGGACCTCGGGACCCCGGCACTCGGGGGCAGCCCCACCTTGGCGCGCCAAGATCGGACGGCCCGCGCGAGTCCGGCGTCGAACCTCGCCCCCTGGGCGGGCAGCACCTCACCCACGGAGACGAGGAAGGCCCGCAGCTGGGCGACGTCATCGCCGCTGTCGCCCGGCGACAGGTCGCGAAACAGCGGGTAGGCCGCGGTGTACGCGAACAGGGGTGACGCGTCGACCGACAGGACGTGACTCCCGGGTTGAACGGTCGAACCGGTTGTCACGACGACCTGCGTCGTGGTGCCGCCCCGTGGACTGGTGATCTCACGGCCACCTTGGAACTGCACCGTCAGAGCTCCGGTTGCTGTCGCGCGCATCGTCACCGGACGGGGCACGAGATGGAGGGGCTGCGTCGAGGCGCTCTCGTGCATGGGCGAGGGAAAGAGCACTCCGCGGGCATCGGCGACCGCAACCCCGGCGGCAAAGGCAAGGAGTGTCACGAGGATGCCACGCCACACGCGCTTCCCGCGGCCCGACTCAGTCCCGATCATTAGTACGCGTAACCCTCGGCCCAGAGGAGGGACGGGGCCCGTTCATCCCGGTAGTAGCTGCCCGTGCCGCCCGCCCATGCCGTGTAGTAGTTGTTGGCGCTCCACACGGGGTCGTACCGGTGGCGGACCTGGATCCACGTGCATTGATTGCCGTACTCCTGGATGTAGGCGTAGTGGTCTCCACTGCCTGTAATCGTGTCGCAGCCAGCCGCGTGGGCATCTGGGACGAGCACGCAGGCGGGGCTGGCCAGGGCGACCGCTGCGAGGCAGATTCGTGTTGGTAGGGTCATCGAGTTCTTGCTCATGGCGAACTTCTTCCTTCTTGGTGTCATGGGAAAGGCTCAGGGGTTCATGCACGAAACACCGGTCCTGGAAAGAACATCGACGGCGTAGAATTCGAGGTCGGACCGGGTGGAGGTGGCTGCTACTCGGAGGCCCTGCTTCTCGAGGCATTCGATGACACGGGTTCTCCTGGATTCGAAAGCCTGATCCATGGCTGCCTGCACTTCAGGAGAATCTCGATAGAGGCCTTCGACGAAGAGGGAATGCTGATTGATGCAGCGTTGGGCCACCTCGTCCGTCTGCTCATCAGTGCGACCCGGGGAGCTGGCGGCGTACGAATAGGCGATCTCAGGGTAGCCCTTGGCGCGCGTCACCCCGCTCCCGATGGTGTCAATGCCGTTCGACTCAAGGCATGCCAACGTCCTTCTCACGGCCACTTCGTAGTCCTCGAAGGTGACCCGTCCGCTCGCGATGACGGCAAGCTGCTCGGGGCTTGCCCCGTGACTTGTCGCGGCCACGGTGGTCTTGCGCAGGATCTCGTCCCACGAAAGCCGCGTGGGGGGTCGGGGTGCCTGCCCCGAGGCCCCGCACGCACTGAGAAGCACGACGCCAGCCAGGGCGCAGAAAAGCACGCTTACCAGAGCTCGGACGGGCCTCTGCGCATCGCGCCTCACCAGTACTTCGTCTCGTGCCACAGGAGGGATGGCGCGTACTCGCTGTAGTACGGCGTGCCTTCGACGTAGCCGCCACTCCACGATGTGTAGTAGTTGGAGTTGCTCCACACGGGATCGTAGCGATGGCGAACCCCCATGTAGTTGCAGGCCAAGCTCACGCCCATCACCCAAGCCGTGTGGCTGGTGTAGCTCGCACCACTTCGTACGGTGCAACCGCTGGCGTGGGCAGTCGGGGCGATTGCGGTCAGGCTCGTCGTCGCCACCACCAGTGCGGTGCCGGCGGCGAAAAGGCCGAGTCGGTGGTGATGGATTCTTCTCATGGGACGCTCCTATACGTCCATGAGGCTCCCTCCGCCATGAGGGTGAAGTGTCCACCTGGTGACGGGGGGCCTAAGGGGTAGATAGGTGAAATCTAGCTCTCATCGCAAAGCCGGTCAAGGGTTTCCTATACCAGGATTAGTCGAGATTTCCCCTACACCCGTCTGATTTGCGGAACCTGCACCTCGAACAGCTGCTGCCCGTGGACGAGCTCCACCGGGTAGGGCCAGGACACCTACCCGAGAGAGGGGCGTCCCATGGCGCACGGCGACATCACGCACATCGACATCCCGGTGTCCGACACCGCGAAGGCTTCCTCGTTCTACCACGCCCTGTTCGGTTGGGAGCCCCGCGAGGCCCCCGGTTTCGAGGGCTACCCCATGTGGCGGGCCCCCAACGGCATCAGCGGCGGCGGCCTCGCGCCGCGCTCGGCCGACTTCACGCAGCCCCGCAGCTACGTCGAGGTCAACTCGATCGACGACACCCTGGCGCGGGTGACGGCCGAGGGCGGCCAGGTCGTCATGGGCAAGCAGCACATCTCCGAGACGAGCTGGTGGGCGTTCTTCGCCGACCCGGACGGCAACGTGATCGGCCTCTACGAGGGCACGACCACCGTCGAGTGACCCACCACAAGCGGGCCCGCCCCGGGAAGGGGCGGGCCCGCGGAGGGGGTGACGCGACGCTGACGCCGTTGTCAGCGGATCACGGCACGTAGGTGTTGTAGGCCGGCAGGGTCAGGAAGTCCTGGTACTCGTCGTCCAGGGCGACCTTCTCGAACAGGGTGATCGCGTCATCGAAGCGGTCGCCCTCGAAGCGCTCGAGGCCCTCGACCTCCTCGTTGAAGAGCTGCTCGAGCCACGCGGTCGTGATCACGTGGCCCTCGTCGGTCTTCGCCTGCGCGTTCTTCCACTGCCACAGCTGCGACCGGCTGATCTCGGCGGTGGCGGCGTCCTCCATGAGGTTGTGGATGGCGACCGCGCCGTTGCCCCGCAGCCACGCCTCGAGGTAGCGGATGCCGACCTCGATGTTGGTGCGGACGCCCTTCTCCGTGATCGTCGACCCGGGGATGGCCAACTCGATGAGCGCCTTGTCGTCGGGGACGACGTCCTCGCGGAGGCGGTCGATCTGGTTCGGCCGGTCGCCCAGCTTGGCGTCGAAGACCGCCATGCAGACGGGCACCAGGTCGGGGTGCGCGACCCACGAGCCGTCGAACCCGTCGTTGGCCTCGCGCTCCTTGTCGGCGGTGACGGCCGCCAGGGCGCGCTCCGTGACCTCGGAGTCGCGGCGGTTCGGGATGAACGCGGCCATGCCGCCCATCGCCGAGACGCCGCGCCGGTGGCAGGCCCGGACGAGCTGCTCGGTGTAGGCACGCATGAACGGCGCCTTCATCGTCACCTGGCCGCGGTCGGGCAGGACGAAGTCGTTGCCGCGGTCGCGGTAGTTCTTGATGATGCTGAACAGGTAGTCCCAACGGCCGGCGTTGAGGCCCGAGCTGTGCTCCTTGAGCTCGTAGATGATCTCCTCCATCTGGAAGGCGGCGGTGATCGTCTCGATGAGCACGGTGGCGCGGATGGTGCCCTGCGGGCAACCCACCAGATCCTGGGCCTTGACGAAGATGTCGTTCCACAGCCGCGCCTCGAGGTAGCTCTCGGTCTTGGGCAGGTAGAAGTACGGCCCGCGTCCGATCTCGATGAGCTTGGCCCAGTTGTGGAAGAAGTACAGGCCGAAGTCGACCACGCCGGCGACCATGGGCTCGCCGTCGACGAGCATGTGCTTCTCGACGTAGTGCCAGCCACGGGGGCGGACGATGATCGTCGGGGTCTCGGACGCCGTCACCTCGTACTTCTTGCCCTCAGGCGAGGTGAACTCGATCTGGCCGCGGATCGCGTCGTACAGGTTGAGCTGGCCGCCGATCATGTTCTCCCACGCCGGCGTGTTCGCGTCTTCCTGGTCGGCGAGCCACGTCTTCGCGCCGGAGTTGAGCGCGTTGATGGTCATCTTGCGCTCGGTGGGGCCGGTGATCTCCACGCGGCGGTCCTCCAGGCCGGGGGCCAGCGGCGCGCCGCGCCACGACAGGTCGTCGCGGATGTGCTTGGTCTCGGGCAGGAAGGTCGGATCGATGCCTGCGCCGATGCGGTCGCGGGTCTCCTTGCGGGCCTTCATGAGTTCGGCCCGGCGGGGCGCCGCGAGGTCGTTGAGGGCGATGATGAAGTCGACGGCCTCGTCGGAGAGGATCAGGTCCTCGCCGGGGGCCTTCGAGGGCTCGGTGATGGTGAGTCGGGGATTCACGTGTGGTTTCCTTTCTCGGCTGCAGGGGTCGGACGCGGCAGGCGCCGGCCGGGTGGTGCGGCCCGGCCGGCGCCTCGCGGCTCCTCGATCAGTGGAACTGCTCGGCCTCGGTCGAGCCGGCGAGCGCCGTGGTGGAGCTCTCCGGGTTGACGATGGTCGCGACCGCGTCGAAGTAGCCCGTGCCGACCTCGCGCTGGTGCTTGGTCGCGGTGTAGCCGCGGGACTCCGAAGCGAACTCCGCCTCCTGCAGCTTCACGTAGGCGCTCATGCCCTCGCGGGCGTAGCCGTGGGCCAGATCGAACATCGAGTAGTTGAGGGCGTGGAAGCCGGCCAGGGTGATGAACTGGTAGGCGTAGCCCATGGCACCGAGTTCGCGCTGGAACTTGGCGATGGTGGCGTCGTCCAGGTGCTTCTTCCAGTTGAACGACGGGGAGCAGTTGTAGGCCAGGAGCTGGTCGGGGAACTCGGCCTTGACGCCCTCGGCGAACTTCTTCGCGAGCTCGAGGTCGGGAGTGCCGGTCTCCATCCAGATCATGTCCGCGTACTGCGCGTAGGCCTTGGCCCGGGCGATCGACGGCGCGAGGCCGTTCTTCACCTTGTAGAAGCCCTCGGACGTGCGCTCGCCGGTCAGGAACGGCTTGTCGCGGTCGTCCACGTCGGACGTGATGAGGGTCGCGGCCTCGGCGTCGGTGCGGGCGATGATGACCGACGGGACGCCGGACACGTCGGCCGCGAGGCGGGCGGCGTTGAGGGTGCGCTCGTGCTGCTTGGTGGGGATGAGCACCTTGCCGCCGAGGTGGCCGCACTTCTTCTCGGACGCGAGCTGATCCTCCCAGTGGACGCCCGCGGCGCCGGCGGCGATCATGCCCTTCATGAGCTCGTAGGCGTTCAGCGGGCCGCCGAAGCCGGCCTCGGCGTCCGCCACGATCGGCACGAGCCAGTTGTCGACGCTCTTGACGCCCTCGAGGTGCTCGATCTGGTCGGCACGCAGGAGCGCGTTGTTGATGCGACGCACGACGGCCGGGACCGAGTTGGCGGGGTAGAGGCTCTGGTCGGGGTAGGTCTGGCCCGCGAGGTTGGCGTCGCCGGCGACCTGCCAGCCGGACAGGTAGATGGCCTTGAGGCCACCCTTGACCTGCTGTACGGCCATGTTTCCGGTCAGCGCGCCGAGGGCGTTGATGTAGTAGCCGTCGCCCTTGTTGATCTCGTCCCAGAGGATCTCCGCGCCGCGCTTGGCGAGGGTGAACTCCTCCTGAACCGTGCCGCGCAGGCTCATGACGTCCGCGCCGCTGTAGTCACGCTTCACGTTCGCCCAGCGGGGGTTGGACTGCCAGTCTTGCTCGAGGCTCTCGGCGGTGATGTCGGCCATTGTTCGTTCCTCCATTGCAACGTCTCCGGAAGGCCGTCCTTCCGGCTCTGGGTTAATCGTCGTCCTCCGCCGGTGTCCGGCCCTAGGGGCCTGGGGTGTCAAAAGCCGCAACATTTCCCTATCGTGAAGAAGTGACCACATCGCCATGGCAGCGGCGCCGCGAGGCTCCCCGGCCGGAGCCGGCGGCCGACGCGTTCACCCTCGGACGCCGCCTCAACGCCCTCCGTAAGCAGCGGCGCCTCACGCTCGCCCAGGTTGCGGACGCCGCGGGCATCGCCCCGTCGCAGCTGTCCCTCATCGAGAACGGCAAGCGCGAGGCCCGCTTGGCGACCGTCCAGAAGCTCGCCCAGCTCTATGGGGTGAGCCTCAACGACGTGCTGCGCGGCCCGACCAGCCGGCGTACCCAGCTCGAGATCGAGCTGGAGGGCTACATGCGCTCGCCGCTGGCGACGTCGCGGGGCTTGCCGTCGATCCGGGTCGGGCCGCGGACCCCCATCGATGTGCTCGAAGCGATGGTCGCGCTGCACCGCGAGCTGCTGCGGTCGTCGGAGGAGCACATGGCGACGCCGGAGGAGGCCCGGCGGGCGAACACGGTGCTCCGCGCCGAGATGCGCGCCCGCGACAACTACTACGGCGAACTGGAAGCCAAGGCGTCCGAGTTGCTGCGCGCGGCCGGCTACGAGGGCGGTCCGGTGACCACCCGCGACGTGCGCGCGCTGACTCGGCATCTGGGGTTCACGACGGTCCATGTCGACGACCTGCCGCACTCCACCCGGTCGGTCACGGATCTGCGCCACGGCCGCATCTACCTCGCCAAGCACCCCTCCAGCGTGGGTCAGGAGCCGCGGTCGGTGCTGTTGCAGGCATTGGGCCATCACGTGCTGGGGCACCAGCCCCCGCGCGACTATGCCGAGTTCCTCGCCCAGCGCGTAGAGACCAACTACTTGGCCGGAGCCTTCTCCCTGCCGGAGGCCGCCGTGGTGGCGAAGCTTCGCGAGGCGACGGCCGCCCGCGACCTCAGCGTGGAGGGACTGCAGGACGCCTTCGGGGTCTCCTACGAGAACGCGGCCCACCGCATCACCAACCTGGCGACGCACCACTTCGACATCCCGGTCCACTTCCAGAAGGTCCACGAGACCGGGACGATCTACAAGGCCTACGAGAACGACGGCGTCCGGTTCCCCATGGATCCGACCGGCGCCATCGAGGGCCAGCCGGTCTGCCGGTTCTGGGTCTCGCGGACCGTCTTCGACCGCGCCGAACCCGGACAGCCCTACTACCAGTACACCGACACGCCGGTCGGCACGTACTGGGGGACCACCCGCGTGGAGCGGACACCCGCCGGCGTCTACAGCCTCGGTCTCGGGACGGACTACGTCCACGCCAAGTGGTTCCGCGGACGCGACACCCGCGTGCGGGAGAAGTCGACGTGTCCCGACGAGGCGTGCTGTCGGCGTCCGCCGGCCGGCCTGTTGGAGACCTGGGGCGGCTATGCGTGGCCCAGCGCGCGGGCGCGCACGCACATGATGGCGGCGCTGCCGCCGGGGGCCTTCCCCGGCGTGGACGAGACGGAGGTCTACCTGTTCCTCGACGCGCATCAGGACGACGCATGAGGGCCGAGGCCGTCTGGTCCGCGCGTGAGGTGGCGGACGCCGTCGCCTCCGGACGCGTCTCGGCCCGCGAGGTGGCCGAGGCTGCGCTGGCCCGAGCGCGGGAGTGGGGACCGCGGGTGGGGGCGTTCGCGTCGCTCGCGCCCGAGGACACGCTCGCGCAGGCGGCGGTGACGGACGCCGCGGTGGCGGCCGGGCAGCCGCTTGCGCCGCTGGCCGGGGTGCCGTGCCCGATCAAGGACCTCGCCGAGGTCGCCGGCCTGCCGTACGAGGCCGGGTCGGCGGCGTTGCGCGGCACCGTGGGGCGAGTCACGGACGCCGTGGCGGCCCGGCTGCTCGCCGCCGGGGCGCTGGTCGTGGGCAAGACCGCGACGCCGGAGTTCGGTTTCCCCGCCTACACCGAGGGTCCGGCGCTGCCGCCCGCCCGCACCCCCTGGGACCTGGTGCGTGGCGCCGGGGGCTCCAGCGGAGGCGCGGCCGCCGCGGTGGCGTCCGGCATCGTCCCGCTGGCGCATGCCAGCGACGGCGGGGGCTCCATCCGCATCCCCGCGAGTCAATGCGGGCTGGTGGGACTCAAGACATCCCGGGGGCTGGTGCCGACCGGTCCCGGGCGTGTGCCCGGGCCGGGTTTGGTGAGCGACGGCGTCCTCAGCCGGACCGTCCGCGACACCGCCCTGGCCCTCGACGTGCTGGCCGGCGACGAGCCGGGGGAGACCTTCCGGCGGCGTCCCGAGCCCGGGGGCTACCTCGCCGCGTGCGACCGGTCGCCCGCGCGGCTGCGGGTCGGCGTCCTGGTGACGCCGGTGATCTCCGACGACGCGCCGGTCCACCCGGCGTGCCGCGAGGCGGCGCTTCAGACGGCGCGCTGGCTGGAGGAGTTGGGCCACGACGTGGCCGAGGCGCCCGTGGCGTTCGCCGCCGAGCGGTGGGCCGCGTTCGACGCGGTCTGGACGACCGGGGCGGCCTCCATCCCGCTGCCGGCGGCGGCCGAGCCCGCGCTGTCGCCCATGACGCGCTGGCTGCGCGAGCGGGGCCGGAGGGTGAGCGGCGTGGCGTACGCCGAGGCGCTCGCGGCGATCCAGCGCCTGCGGCACGAGGTGGAACGGACGTGGGGTGGGTTCGACATCGTCGTGACCCCCACCTTGGCCCAGCCGCCCGCCCCGGTCGGCGGGCTGCGCGACGACGCCGACCCGGCGGCCGACTTCGCGGCGCAGATTCGCCACACCCCCTGGACGTCCGTGGCCAACCTCACCGGACGCCCGTCCATCAGCCTGCCCCTCCACCGCGCCCGGATCGACGGCACCGAGCTGCCGATCGGCGCGATGCTCACCGGACGCGATGGCGCGGACGCCGTCCTGCTGGCCCTGGCCGCCCAGCTCGAGGCCGCCCATCCGTGGCCCGGCATCAGCCCGGCGTGGGTGGCGTCCGTCCGTGCCGAGGGGGGCGTCGGAGGTCTGCGGTAGGCTTCGGCGCGTGAAGTACGTCTCGACCCGACGCCGCCCCGGCGATCGGCCGCGGCCGTTCTGCGACATCCTGCTGGAGGGGCTGGCGCCCGATGGCGGGCTGTACGTCCCCGAGCGGTATCCGGTGGTCGACGCTGCGACGCTCGCCGCGTGGCGCGGCATCCTGACCGAGGAGGGCTACGCGGGGCTGGCGCACGCTGTGGTGCGGCTGTTCGTCGACGACATCCCGGACGCCGACCTGCGCGCGATCTGTGCACGCGCCTACACCGCCGAGAAGTTCTCCGGCCCCGACATCGTCGGTCTGACCGATCTGGGCGAGGGCCTCGCGCTCGGCCACGTGAGCAACGGGCCCACCGCCTCGTTCAAGGACATGGCGATGCAGTTGCTCGGCGAGCTGTTCGAGTACGTGTTGGAGCGGCGCGACGAGACCCTGACCGTCGTCGGCGCCACGTCGGGCGACACCGGCTCGGCCGCCGAACACGCCATGCTCGGGCAGGAGCGCGTCCGGGTGTTCATGCTCACCCCGGCTGGCCGCATGACGCCGTTCCAGCAGGCACAGATGTTCTCCCTGGACGACCCGCACATCGTCAACATCGCCGTCGACGGCGTCTTCGACGACTGCCAGGATCTCGTCAAGGAGCTGAATGCCGACGCCGACTTCAAGGCCCGGCACCGCCTCGGCGCGGTCAACTCCATCAACTGGGCCCGGCTGGTGGCGCAGGTCGTCTACTACGTGGCGCTGTGGCTGCACGCCACCGACGCCGACGACCAGCGCGTCTCGTTCGCGGTGCCCAGCGGCAACTTCGGCAACATCTGCGCCGGTCACGTGGCGCGCAGCATGGGCGTCCCGATCGACACGCTCGTCCTGGCGACCAACGAGAACAATGTCTTGGAGGAGTTCTTCCGCACGGGCGTGTATCGGGTGCGGGCGCCGTCCGAAACCCCGGCGACGTCCAGCCCGTCGATGGACATCTCCAAGGCCTCCAACTTCGAGCGGTTCGTGTTCGACTTCCTGGCCCGCGACGGCGACGCCCTCGCCGACCTGTTCGGCCGCCGGCTCGTCCACGAGGGGCAGTTCGACCTGTCCGGCACGCCGGAGTTCGCCGACCTGCGCGAGCGCTGGGGGTTCGTGGCGGGATCGTCCACGCACGCCGACCGAGTCGCCACGATCCGCGACCTGGACGCCCGCCGCGCCGTCGTCGTCGATCCGCACACCGCGGACGGCGTGAAGGTCGCGCGCGACGTGCTGGCCGCGGACGCCGGGGTCGCAACGCCCCTGGTGGCGCTGGAAGCGGCGCTGCCGGTCAAGTTCGCCGAGACCCTCGTCGAGGCGCTGGGACGCGAGCCGGGGCGTCCGGACGCCTTCGTCGGGATCGAGGAGTTGCCGCGCCACGTCGTGGATCTGCCCAACGACGTCCAGGCCCTCCGCGATCTCATCGAGGAGCGGCTGTCGCGATAGGCACAGGCTTTACTTCGGCGGGTGGGTGATATAGGGTTCCTATCAGGAAGTACCCCAATGTCGAGAGGAACCCTCATGTCCCTGATCAACACCGAGATCGTCCCCTTCACCGCCACCGCCTACCTCAACGGCGAGTTCGTCGAGGTGAACTCCGACGATCTCAAGGGCAAGTGGTCGATCTTCCTGTTCTACCCGGCCGACTTCACCTTCGTCTGCCCCACCGAGCTGTCCGACCTCGCGGATCACCACGAGGAGCTCAAGGGCATGGGCGTCGAGGTCTTCTCGGTGAGCACGGACACCCACTTCACCCACAAGGCGTGGCACGAGTCGAGCAAGGAGGTCGGCAAGGTCACCTACGCGATGATCGGCGACCCCAACGGCAACATCTCCCGGGCCTTCGAGACCCTGCGCGACTCCGGCCTCGCCGACCGCTCGACGTTCCTGGTCGACCCCGACGGCGTGATCCAGTTCCTCGAGACCACCGCCGAGGGCATCGGCCGCAACGCCGCCGAGCTCGTCCGCAAGGTCAAGGCCGCGCAGTACGTGCGCAACCACCCGGGCGAGGTCTGCCCGGCCAAGTGGGAGAACGGCGCCGAGACGCTCGCCCCGTCGATCGACCTCGTCGGCAAGATCTGAGTCCAACGCATCGCCACACGCGGCGGGTGGCCCCTGGCCGCCCGCCGCGTGCGCGTTCACGCCCCGTTCGTCCGGGGCGGTTCCCCCCTCGCTTCGTCCTCATCACTCGCGCCCGAAAAGAAGGCCCCCATGCTTGACGCCAACCTGACCGCCCAGTTGAAGCAGTACCTGGAGTTGCTCCGCGAGCCGATCGTGCTCGCGGCGTCCGTCGACGACTCCGCGAAGTCCGCCGACACGCTGACCCTGCTCGATGAGATCGCCGCGCTGTCGCCGAAGGTCAGCGTGACGCGCGAGTCCAACGAGCGGACGCCGTCGTTCGCCATCCGCCGCCCGGGCACCGACATCGAGGTCCGGTTCGCGGGCCTGCCGATGGGACACGAGTTCACGTCGTTGGTCCTCGCGCTGCTGCAGGTCGGCGGACACCCGGTCAAGGCCGACGAGACGACCCTCGAGGCCGTCCGCGCGCTCGGCCCGATGGAGTTCGTCACCTACATGTCGCTGTCCTGCCAGAACTGCCCGACAGTGGTCCAGGCGTTCAACGCGATGGCCGTGCTCAACCCCGCCATCAAGCACGTCGCGGTCGAGGGCGGGACGTTCCCCGAGGAGGTCGCCGCCCGCAACATCCTGGCGGTGCCGACGGTCTACCGCGACGGCGAGCTCTTCGGCTCCGGTCGGATGGAGCTGGCCGAAATCGTCGGCAAGCTGGACGCGGGCGCCGGGGCGAAGGTCGCCGAGCAGCTCAGCGCCAAGGCCCCCTACGACGTGCTCGTCGTGGGTGGCGGGCCGGCGGGCTCCGCGGCGGCCGTCTACACCGCGCGCAAGGCGCTGCGCACCGGCGTCGTCGCCGAGCGCTTCGGCGGGCAGGTCCAGGACACGATGGCCATCGAGAACTTCATCTCGGTGCCGTACACGGAGGGCCCGAAGCTGGGCGCGGCGCTGGAGGAGCATGTGCTCAGCTACGGCGTCGACGTCATGAAGCAGCAGAAGGCGGCGAAGTTGATCCCCGCCGGCGAGGACGGGCTCATCGGCGTGGAGCTGGCCTCCGGCGCGACGCTGCGCGCGAAGTCGGTGGTGCTGTCGACCGGGGCGCGGTGGCGCACCATGGGCGTCCCCGGCGAAGAGGACTACCGCAACAAGGGCGTGACGTTCTGCCCGCACTGCGACGGTCCGTTGTTCGCGGGCAAGCGCGTCGCGGTGATCGGCGGCGGCAACTCCGGCATCGAGGCCGCCATCGACCTGGCCGGCGTCGTGGGTCACGTGACGGTCATCGAGTTCCTCGATGTGCTGCGGGCCGATGAGGTGCTCGTCCGCAAGCTCAAGAGCCTACCGAACGTGGACATCATCATGAGCGCCCGCACCACCGAGGTGCACGGCGACGGCACGCAGGTGACGGGCCTGGCGTACGAGGACCGCACGACCGGTGAGATCAAGCAGGTGGAACTGTCCGGCATCTTCGTCCAGATCGGCCTGCTGCCGAACACCGAGTGGCTGGACGGAACGGTCGAACTCTCCCCGCGCAAGGAGATCGTCATCGACGCCTCCGGTAAGACGTCCGTCCCGGGTGTCTACGCCGCCGGCGACTGTACGACGGTGCCCTACAAGCAGATCGTGATCGCGCTGGGCTCCGGCGCCACGGCCGCGCTGGGGGCGTTCGACCACCTGATCCGCACCTCGGCGCCGAAGGGCTGATCGGGGCGGGCATGAACCTCCGCGATCTGGAATACCTCGTCGCCGTCGCCGACCATGGCAGCTTCCGCAGGGCTGCCGTGGCCTGCGATGTCTCGCAGCCCACGCTCTCGACCCAGGTCAAGAAGCTGGAGCTGGAGCTGGGCGCCGTCCTCGTGGACCGCGCCAGCGCCCCGCTCCGGCTCACGGCCGTGGGCGAGGAGGTGGCGCGGCGGGCGCGGGCGATCCTCGCCGACGTGGACCAGTTGCGGCGGGCGGTCGTGGCCGAGGCCGCGCCCGAGGCGGGGACGCTCCGCCTCGGGTTGTTCCCCACGTTGGGGGCCTACCTCCTGCCGCACGTGGTCGGCCAGATCCGGCAGCGTTTCCCGCACGTGAAGCTCCTGCTGGTGGAGGAGAAGACCGCCGACCTCATGGCCATGCTGGCTGCAGGGGATCTGGACGCCGTGGTGGTCGCCCTGCCCGTGGGGGGTGCCGATCTTCGGGTCCGGCCGCTGTTCCGCGAGGAGTTCTTGCTCGCCGTCCCCGCGGGGCACCCCCTTGCCGTCGGGGACGGTCCGGTCGCCGCCCGGCGGCTCACCGGCACCGAGGTCACCCTGCTCGGACCGGGCCACTGCCTCGGCGACCAGGTGGACGACTGGCTGCTCCGCGTGGGCGGACGCCGCCGCGACGACTATCGCGCCACCTCCATCGAGAGCCTGCGGGCCATGATCGCCGCGGGCAGTGGGGTGTCGCTGTTCCCGGCACTGGCGGTGCAGCCGCCGGTGACGGCGACGGACGCCGTGGCGATCCGCCCGATCGTCCAACCGGTCCCCAGCCGGGACATCGCCCTGGTCTGGCGCGCGAGTTCCGCCCGCGACCGTTTGCTCGACAAGCTGGCCCCCGCGCTGGTCCCCCCGGGCGTGACCCACGTCAAGCAACTCGTGCCCGCGGCGTCCGCAGCCGTTTCGTAGGGAAACGCCGATCGATCATGTTCTGGCTGCGGCGGCCCGGATCGGGCGATCCGAACCCCCTCGATCTGGGCCCGTATGCTAGGGAAACGCTGATCAATCATGTTCTGGCTGCGGCGGCCCGGATCGAGCGATCCGATCCCCCTCGATCTGGGCCCGTATGTTCGATACGAGCCCAAAATCGAGTGGTTCCGGCTCATCTCGCCCGACCCGTCCTCGCCAAGAACAGCATTAATCAGCGGTTCCCTAGGCCGAACGCCACGTCTGGGCCAGCGTCACCCCCGGCGCGACCAGCGAGCGATACTGTGCCGCTTCCACGCGCGGACCTACCGCCGCCATCGCCCGCTGGGCCACCCGCCGCAGCCCCCGGGTGGGCAGGTGGCCGAGCTGGCCGACCCGGCGCGACGCGAGGCGGATGCCGTTGACCCGCCGGGCGCGTTCGGCCTCGTAACGCTCCAGGGCGCCGTCGGGACCCTCGTCGAGCGCCAAGGCCAGGCCGAGAGCATCCTCGATGGCCATGCCCGCGCCCTGACCGAGGTTGGGCGTCATGGCGTGTGCGGCGTCGCCGACCAGCAGGATGCGGCCCCGTCCCCAGTGGACGCGAGCGACCTCGTAGAGGTCGTGATGGAGCGGGGGGAGCTCGCTCAGGCCGGCGAGGAGGTCGGTGACGGGCTCGCCGAGGCGTCCGAAGCGGTCGCGCAGCGCGGGGAGCGAGTCGGGTCCGGGGTCTCCGGCGCGGGCGTCCGCGACAAGGTAGTAGTAGGCGGTGTCGGCGCCCACCGGCGCGATGCCCGCACGGACCGCCCCGCCCGACGGGGCGCTTCCCCAGATCTCGACGGCGGTGCGTCCGGCGTCGAGGGACGCCAGCCCGCGCCAGCAGGTGTAGCCCGAGTAGCGCAGCGACTGGGGTCCCGCGATCTGCTGGCGGGTCGGGGAGTTGACGCCGTCTGCGCCAACGACCAGGTCGAACGCGCCGACCCCGCCGTGCCAGTGAGCCGTGATGTCGCCGCCTTCTTCGACGAGGGCGGTGAGGGCGGCCCCGAACAGCAGGTCGACCGAGCCGGGCAGGTCGGCCGCGAGGAGCGCCTGGAGTTGCGGTCGCGCGATGGCGTAGGGAGGTCCGAACTCGGGGGTGGGGGTGCCGTGCGCGATCGTGAGGCCGTCGGGGGTGCGGACGACCAACCGGTCGAGTTCCCACCCGTGGGGCGTCACGTCCACCCCGAGTGCCGCGAGGCAGTGGACGGCGTTGGGTGCCAGGATGATACCGGCGCCCGCGCTCTGCAGCGACGCCGAGCGTTCGATGATGGTCACCTGGTGGCCACCTGCGGCCAAGGCGTGCGCGGCGCTGAGTCCCGCGATCCCGGCG
Organism: uncultured Nigerium sp.; assembly: GCA_964482465.1. Classification (GTDB taxonomy): domain Bacteria; phylum Actinomycetota; class Actinomycetes; order Propionibacteriales; family Propionibacteriaceae; genus Propioniciclava. The sequence goes on from CAYZXQ010000005.1 coordinate 51,927, forward strand.
CCGACGACGAGGATCCTCATGGGGATGACCCTAGTGACGCAGCGTCCGCGCTACTAGCGGTGGTTCCGCCTGATCCACGCGCTTGACCCGCACCTGCTGTGTGTCCCGAGCCCTCACGTGATGATCGTCGTTGGGGCGTCCACCCCTTCTTCCGTCGTGCGTTCGCCGAGCTGGGCGTGGCCGAGCCGGCGGCGTCCGAACTCGATCGCGAACTGGATCGGCCTCAGCTCGCTGCGGCCTGCGATGCGATCCGCCGAGCCAACGCGAGGTACTCGTCGCGGCGCTCGAGCCCGTCGACGAACCGCTGCGGGATGCCGCTCAGCCCCACCATCGCGCCCACGAGCGCACCCGTCAGCATGGCCCGCGCCTGGTTCTGACCGCCGCCGTTGACGGCGTGCAGCACTGCCGACTCGAAGTCGTCGGGGAACCGAGCCGCCAGGTAATACGCGGCGGGCAACTGGTAGTAGATCGCGCACGGCATCCCGTAGACCTGCGCGACCTTCCAGGCCGGCTCGATCCGGATGCCGGGGTCGTGGGCCGCACCAGCCGCCGTCCCCGCGAGCAGCAGCGCGTCGGGGGAGGCATGGGAGGGCAGGGTGCCGTCGGACGCCAGCCCCATGAGCGTGCCGGACAGCCTCGCCTCGAGGGGTTCGCCGCGCACCAGCAGGCCGAGCGTCGCCCCGAAGGCGGTCGTCATTGCCGCGACCGTGGGGTCGATCTGGGTCAGCGCGGTGTTGCTGGCGACCGCTCGGGCCGCCAGGCTCAGGTCGCCGGCGTACCGGACGGCGATCGCCAGCACTCGCTCGGCCGCCTCGGTGGTGTCGGCGTAGCCGCCCACCTCGCCCCACGGCCGACCCTGCTGCCGCAGCCGGTACGCCTCCCGGATCGACTGGCTGGTGTAGCCGCCGGGGCCGTGGTGAGGCGTGCCGTCGAGCAGCGGAAAGAGGTCCTCGTCGAGGCGACGGCAGAAGTCGGCCTCGTCGTAGCCGCCCGAGTCGGCTAGCGAGCGCATGGTGAGCTCGAGCAGCCAACCCGGTTGCGACGATTGCCCCGGCCGCAGGCCGTCGTGATACCGGCCCTCGCGCGGCGCGACATAGCCGTCGATCCATTCGCCGTAGTGGGCGCGGAGTTCGTTCAGGTTGTAGTACCAGTGCGGGCCGACGCCCAACGCCTCGCCGACGAGCGCCCCCAGCAGGGATCCGGTGGCCCGGTCTTCGAATGTCACGGCTGCCATGCCAGGACTGTAGTCGGCGAGAGCCTCACGACGGACGCCGCATGGCCGGCAGCGGGCATCCTCTCGTGGTCGCCGACAGCAGTTAGCGGCCTGGTCTTCACCCCACCTGCCCTCTGCGTGTGCAGATCGTGGCAGGGGCACAGGCGTAGACGGGCTCTTCGTACCTGGTGCTCACGTGGTTTGTGCTCGTTGGCGTTTGGCCTTGGATTCTTCTGCCGGTCGTGGTCGAGGCATCCAGCGTGGGCACCGAGAGCGTGAACGGCTTGATCGATCACCACCGCCGCCTCGCCCGCTGCTCCTGCGACAGCCGGTTCGGTCTCCCGCTCCGTCCCGAACCAAGAAGGTGGCAGGCTCGCGAGCATGGCCCGCTGGGCGATTCGGCTTGCCAGGCTGCATATGTTCGCGTCGACTATTGCCTTGGGGCGCAATCCCAGGACGGGAGTAGCCCGTGGACCAATCACCCCCGTGTCCAAGCTTGGGGGGCAGGGCCCTATTCGTCGGGTGGATCGGGCTGGGGTCGCCGCGATGGGCGTCGCCGCTCTTGTCATCTACTCGTGACTTCGTCCCCCTGACGCGCCGGCGGGCCCGCCGCACTGCGACAGGCCCACCGGGATCGGGGTCAGGGCTCGACGGTGACCTTGATCGCTTCGCCCCTGGCGACGATGTCGAACGCCGTCAGGACGTCCGTGAGCGGGATGTGCTTGGTGATGAGGTCCTTGACCGGCACCTGCCCGGTGGAGATGTACTCCAGCGCCCGCTTGTTGTGATCCGGCGAGCTGCCGTTGGCACCGTGCAGGTGGAGCTGCCGGTAGTGCACCAGGTTGGAGTCGCACGCGATGATCGGGTTGTTCTTCGGCAGGCCGCCGAAGAACGAGATCCGGCCGTTGCGAGCGGCCATCGCGATGGCCTGCTCCTGGGTGACGTTGGCGGGCGTGGCCGTGATGACCACGTCGGCGCCGCGTCCGCCGGTGAGCCTCATGACCTCCGCCACGACGTCCACCTTCGCGGCGTTGATGACGTGGTCGGGCTGGACGGCGTCCGCGCTCATGGCGAGGCGCTCGTCGTTGATGTCGACCAGGACGACGGTCCCGACCTTGTGGACGCCCCGGGCAATCCGGATGTGCATGCAGCCGATGGGTCCGGCGCCGAAGACGACCGTGAAGTCACCCTCCTCGATGCCGAGCTGCTCCTGGGCGTTGATGGCGCACGCGAACGGCTCGGCGGCGGACGCCTCGTCGTACCCCACGTTCTCGGGGATGCGGTTGAGGCCGTCGACCTTGAGCACCTGCTCCGGGACGATCATGTACTCGGCGAACCCGCCGTCGTACTGGTAGCCCACCGACGTCTGGTTCTGGCAGACCTCCATCCAGCCCTTGCCGCACTCGTGGCACTCGCCGCACGGGACAGCCGCGATGCACTGGACGCGGTCGCCCACCGCGAAGCCGCCGAGCGCCTCGGTGCCCACCTCGACGACCTCGCCCGCGACCTCGTGACCCATGGTCGTCACGCGGGTGATGTTCACATGCCCGTTGTTGCGGATCTTGACGTCCGTGCCGCAGGTCGAACAGTTCTTGACCTTGATCTTCACCTCACGCGGGCCGCACACCGGCTCCGGGACGTCCTCGACGCGCAGGTCTCCGGGGGCGTAGAAACGCAATGCCTTCATCTGGATCACTCCTCTTCCGGTGCCAGCAGGTCCAGCACCTCGTCAACACTGGTGGTCGTCCGCAGCCGCTCGGCCTTGGACTTGTCCGCGAGCACGGTGGCGAGCGCCGACAGGATGCCGACGTGCTCGTCGCTGTTGGACGCGATGGGGATCGCCACATAGGCCGTCCGGCCGTTCCAGTCGACCCCCTCGGGGAACTGCAGGAACCCGAGCGCGGCCTTCTTGATGTGGGTGCGGGCCTCGTTGGTGCCGTGGGGGATCGCGACGCCGTTGCCCATGAACGTCGAGACCTGCGTCTCGCGCTCGAGCATGCCCGCGATGTAGGCCTCGTCCGCGGCGCCGATGGCGACCAGGGTCGCGCCGGCCTGGCGGATGGCGTCATCCTTGTCGGACGCGCGCAGCCCCAACTTGACCGCCTCCCGCGGGAGGACCGACGGGGCAAGCGACTTCTTGGGCTTGCGGGGTGCGGACGCCGCGGCTGCGGCCACGGGGGCGGCGACGGCGGCGACGGGCGCTGCGGCGACGGCGGCCGCGGACGCCGACCCGCCGACCGGGTGCCCGTTGGCGATCGCGTCTTCGAGCGCCGCGAACGCCGGATCGCCCATGTAGTTGGTGAACGGCACGACGACCGCGTTTGGGTTGGTCTTGCGGGCGCGCTCGGCGAGGCCCTCCTGGGTCAGGACGACCTGGGCGTCGGCGGGGATCTGGTCGACCGGGGTGTGGGTGACTTCGATGCCGTACGGCGCCAGCCGCTTCTTCATGTTCGAGGCGACCATGACCGAGGAACCCATGCCCGCGTCGCAAGCGATGATGACCTTGCGGACGTCCGAGCCGAGCAGGACGGCGCCCGTGGAGGTCATGCCGAGCGGTCCGGCGGCGGCGGTGGCGGGAGCGACGGCGTCCGCGTCGTCAGCGCCCCGACCGAACTTCATCAGGGCGGACGCCACGACGAACGACACGATGGCGGCGGTCGCGACCGTGGCGATCATGGCGGGGTAGCCGTCCTTGGGGGTCACGGCGGCGTAGGCGAGGATCGAGCCGGGGGCGGGCGGGGCGACCAGGCCGGCGCCCAGAGCGGTGCCGACGGCCAGACCCGACATGGAGCCGGCGATGGTGGCCAGCAGCAGCACCGGGCGCATGAGGATGTAGGGGAAGTAGATCTCGTGGATGCCGCCGAGGAAGTGGATGATGATGGCGCCGGGGGCCGAGGGGCGCAGCGACCTGGGGCCGAACAGCCAGTAGGCGACGAGCAGCCCGAGGCCGGCGCCGGGGTTCGACTCGACCATGAACAAGATGGAGCGTCCGGCCGTGCGCACCTGCTCCAGGCCCAGCGGGCTGAAGATGCCGTGGTTGATGGCGTTGTTGAGGAACAGCACCTTGGCGGGCTCGACGAAGATCGACGCCAGCGGCAAGAGACCGGCCTTGACGAGGATGTCGACACCCACCGACAGGAAGGACACGAGCGCCTCGACGATCGGGCCGACGCCGAGGCGGCCGAGGATCGCCATGATCATGCCGAGGATGCCGAGGGAGAAGTTATCGATGAGCATCTCGAAGCCGGACGGGACGCGGCCCTCGATGGACTTGTCCAGCAGCTTGAGCAGGTAGGCGGCGAGCGGGCCCATGATCATGGCGCCGAGGAACATCGGCGGGCCGTCCCAGGACACGCCCCAGGCACCCGCGTCGCTCTGCTTCGCGACGATCTGCAGGCCGCCCATGATGACGCCGGCCGTGGCGATGGAGCCGATGACCGCGCCGCGCTGGCCGTGGACCATCCGGCCGCCGGTGTAGCCGATCAGGATCGGGAGCAGGAAGTAGATCATCGGCGCGACCAGCGCGGCGAGCGTGGCGTTGGGCAGCCAGCCCTTCTCGATGAACAAGGCGGTGATGAGGCCCCAGGCGATGAAGGCGCCGATGTTGGGCATGATCATGCCGGCGAGGTAGCCGCCGAACTTCTGGACGCGGGCCCGGATGCCGGGTCCTTCGAGATTCTTGTTGGCTCGCGCGTCGGGCAGGACAGTCGTCATGTGCTCGACCTTTCGTCAGGGAGGCGATCGGCCGGACGGTCACGATCGGTACCCCAAATCAACACGAACGCAGAAGGGCCGTCAACAGGATTCGAGGGTTTGGGGGTGAGTGGATGTTCTGCACTTTCGTTCTGGGAAGTGGCGTTGGCGAGCGGTGTCGGAGCCTCGAGTCCGCCACGGTCGGGCGGCGCGGGCCCGTGTCGCTCCTACAGCCGCGGCGGGTCCGCGATGACGAAAAACCCACTGAAGCCCACATGCCTACGCTGCCGAGGCGCGCTCGGACCTGCGAGGAGGAGCCCGAGGCGATCATGGTCGGGATCGATCCTCGCCGCGATGTCGACCGGTGACCGAACGACCTCATCAGGCGCCGGTGGGCGGGCCTCATAGGCCACAAGCCGCTTCTCGATCGGCTTCGGGGCGCGTGAAACCGAGTGAGCTCGAAACGAGCAGCGGCAAGCGGCCTGTCGAGGGCGGGGACCCTCTCGAAGCCCTTCGGTCAGACCGTCCAGGTGTCCGGACCGGCCACGAGGGTCTGCAGGGCGCCCTCCCGGTCGGCGGGTGTGCTCACCTGGGCGCGGGCGTCGTCGTCGTAGGTGGTCCGCTCGACCGAGCGGAAGATGCCGATGGGTGCTCGCTGGATCACCCCGGTGTCGGTGAGCCGGGTGAGCGCCAACGCAGCCCCGGTGTCCGGCAGGTGCGCGTCGTGGACGACGACCTGGGCGTTGCCCACCTCGGCCGCCCGGACCAGCGACAGCGAGCCCATCGCATCCCGGACCACGACCTGGTCGCCCACGGTCACCGGCTGGCCCTGCTCCAGCTTGATGAGGCCCTCGGACCCCGGGTCCTTCAGCGCGTCGAAGGCGCCGTCGTTGAAGATCGGGCAGTTCTGGTAAATCTCTACCAGCGACGCCCCCCGGTGCCGCACTGCAGCCGTCAGCACCTCGGTGAGGTGCTTGCGATCGGAGTCGACGGTCCGGGCCACGAACGTCGCGCCCGCGCCCAGGGCTAGCGCCACCGGGTCGAACGGCCGGTCGACCGAGCCCGTCGGGGTCGACTTGGTCACCTTCCCCTGCTCCGACGTCGGCGAGTACTGGCCCTTGGTCAACCCGTAGATGCGGTTGTTGAACAGCATGATCGTGATGTTGACGTTGCGGCGCAGCGCGTGGATGAGGTGGTTGCCGCCGATCGACAGCGCATCGCCGTCCCCGGTCACGACCCACACGTTGAGGTCCGGACGCGCCACCGCGATGCCGGTCGCGATCGACGGTGCCCGTCCGTGGATGGAGTGCATCCCATAGACGTCCATGTAGTAGGGGAACCGCGAGCTGCAGCCGATGCCCGAGACGATGACCGTGTTCTCGCGGCGCAGCCCGAGCGTGGGCAGCAGCGACTGGAACGCCGCGAGCACGGCGTAGTCGCCGCACCCCGGACACCAGCGCACTTCCTGCGAACTGACGAATTCCTTGCGGCTCACCGGCTGGATCGCGAGCGGTACGCCCGCCAGGCCCGAGGTGGTCACGAGACGTCCTTTCCGTCGATGAAGGCCAGCAGGTCGGGCTCGAACTCGCCCGGTGAGATGGGCAGGCCGCGGACGCGGCCGTAGCTGACGACGTCCACGAGGTACTTCGCCCGCAAGACCATCGCGAGCTGCCCGAGATTCATCTCGGGCACGATGACCCGCTCGTAGCGCCGCAGCACCTCGCCGACGTTGGCGGGCAGCGGGTTGAGCCAGCGTAGGTGGGCGGTCGCGACCTTGCGGCCCGCGAGCCGGACGCGGCGGGCGGTGGCCTGGATGGGTCCCCAGGTGGAGCCCCAGCCGATCACGAGCGTGGCCGCCTCGCCGGTCGGATCGTCCACCTCGACGTCGGGCACCTCGGCCACGATCCCGTCGATCTTGGCCGCGCGCAGCCGGATCATCGTGTCGTGGTTGGCCGGGTCGTAGCTCACCGCGCCGGTGCCGTCGGCCTTCTCCAGGCCGCCGATGCGGTGTTCCAGCCCCGCCGTCCCTGGGACGGCCAGCGCCCGCGCCAGCTTCTGGTCCCGCAGGTACGGCAGGAACCGCCCGTCCGGACCGTTCGGTTCGGTCGCGAAGCTCGGCTCGATGCTCGGCAGCGCCGCGATGTCCGGGATCGCCCACGGCTCGGCGCCGTTGGCGAGGTAGCCGTCCGACAGGACGATCACCGGCGTCCGGTAGGCCAGCGCCACCCGGCAGGCCTCGAACGCCGCGTCGAAGCAGTCGCCCGGCGACCGCGCCGCCAGCACCGGGACCGGCGCCTCGCCGTGGCGTCCGTACAACGACTGCAGCAGGTCGGCCTGCTCGGTCTTCGTCGGCAGCCCCGTGGACGGCCCGGCCCGCTGCACATCGCAGACGACCAGCGGCTGCTCCAGCATCACCGCGAGCGAGATCGTCTCGCTCTTGAGCGCCATACCCGGTCCGGACGTGACCGTCACCCCGAGCGCTCCGGCGTAGGACGCCCCCAGCGCGACCCCCGCGGCGGCGATCTCGTCCTCCATCTGGAGCGTCAGGACCCCCGAGTCCTTCGCGAGGCTCAGCTCGTGCAGCACGTCGGAGGCCGGGGTGATCGGATAGGCGCCCATCACCAACTGCAGCCCGGACTTCACCGCTCCGGCCATCAGCCCGTACGCCAGCGCGCGGTTGCCGCTGATCTGCCGGTAGGTGCCGGACGCCATCGGCGCGGGCGCCACCTGGTAGCGCACCGCGAACGCCTCGGTGTTCTCCCCGAAGATGTGGCCGGCGGTGAACGCCGCCTTGTTGGACGCCGCCAGCTCCGGACGGCCGGAGAACTTCTGGTCGAGGAAGTCGAGCGTCCCGTTCACGGGCCGGCTGAACAGCCACGTCAGCAGCCCCAACGCGAACATGTTCTTCGCCCGCGACGCGTCCTTGCGGCCCAAGCCGAATTCCGCAACGGAGGCCACGGTCAGGCCCGTCAGGTCGATGGCGTGCAGGTCGTAGTCGACCAGGGAACCGTCCTCCAGCGGGTTGGACTCGTAGCCGACCTTGGCGAGATTCCTCGGGGTGAAGTCGGCGGTGTCGGCGATGATGAGCCCGCCGCGCTTGAGGTCGCCGAGGTTGGCCTTGAGCGCCGCCGGGTTCATGGCCACCAGCACGTCGGGGGCGTCGCCGGGGGTCTTGATGTCGAAGTCGGCCACGTGGAGCTGGAAGCTCGACACGCCGCCGATGGTCCCCGCTGGCGCCCGGATTTCCGCCGGGAAGTTCGGCAGCGTCGAGAAGTCGTTGCCCAAGGTCGCGGAGTCGGCCGTGAAGCGGTCGCCCGTGAGTTGCATGCCGTCGCCGGAGTCGCCGGCGAACCTGATGACCACGCGGTCGAGGGTCTTGACTTCGGTCACGTCGCTCCTTGTCGTCTGGGTCGGCCCAGACTAACCCGACGAATCGACCTCGCGAACCGAACTCAACTGGTGGCGATCATGCGTCAGTTCCGCCGGTGCCGAGGCCGACCGGACATGCCCCGGCGCCCAGGCCAGCGCGTCGAACGGGCACGCCTCCACACAGATGCCGCAGTACATGCACCGCGCCCAGTCCAGCTCAAAGCTGTCCAGGACCGCCCGCGTCCGCTGCCGCGGCCCCGGCGGGCTGTCGGGCAGCGGCTCGGTATGGCTCGACAAGGAGATGCACCAGGTAGGGCATTCGCGCGCGCAGATCACGCAGGCCGTGCAGCGCTCCTCGATCAGGACGATCCGTCCGTGCCCGGTCATCGGCGGCCTCCCCGCACCCGCCCGCCCAGTGCGGCGGCGATCTCGTCGGCGGACGCCGGCGCCCCGGTCCGCTCGCCCCACACCGCGGGGTCGGGGACGCCCGCGGGCGCGAGCCGACGGCGTCCGGCCCCCCGCTCGCCCGGTTCTTTCGCGCCCGGCCAGGGCGTCAGGGCCCGGGCGGCCAGGACGGCGTCCTTGCGCAGGACGTGACCCACGGCGTCCGGACGCGACAGCAGCGGCCGCGGATCGCCGCCGACGAATGTCATCCCGAAGAACTCGGCCACCTCGCGCTCGCGCCAGGCCGCGCCGGGCAGGAGATCGGCGACGGACGCCAGCGTCCCGGCCTCGCGGGGGACGAGCGTCTCCAGCCGCAGGCCGGCCCGGTCGGCGGGCCGCTCCAGACGCAGGACCACCCGCAGGCTCGGCTCGCGCCCGAGTTCGTCGACGCACGTCAGCAGGTCGAACCAAGTCCAGCTGCCGGCCAGGGCCGCGGCCACGGCGTCCGCCCACGCGGCGGGATCGATCCGGCGCGCCTCGTCAGCCACGGCCCACCTCCGCGAGGATCTCGGCCAGGGAGCCCGGGGGCGGCGGACAGCCCGGGACGAACCGGTCGACGGCCACGAGTTGGTCTAGGCCTTTGGTGACGACGGGGGAGTCCCAGTACGGACCGCCCGAGCAGGTGCAGGCGCCGAACGCCACGACGACCGGGTCGTCCAGGGCGGCGAGTTCGGCGACGACGTGGGGGGCGACGGCGTCCGTGACCGTCCCGGCAACGACGGCCACCACGCGGGCGTCCGGACCCGGCGCAGGCACGGGCCGATAGCCGAGGGTGGCGGCCTCCAACTCGACGACGCAGCAGGCGAGCCCCAGCCCGGCCACTACCGTCGAGCCGTCGCCTGTGTCCCAGAACCGCACCGGGCCAGCCTGCCATAGGCTGGTCCGGAGGAACGACCGCAGGAGCCACCCGTGACCGAGACGACGCGCCGCCGCGGCCCGCTGGGCTGGCTCCGGGGCGTCGTGGCGCGCTGGCTGCGCGACGTGCTCGCCGCGATCCGGCTGCGACCGGTGTGGCACGGGCTGGTCGGGACGGTCCTGCTCTCGGTGGGCTCGCTGACCCCCGCCTACCTGCCGCAGGCGAGCCCCTACTGGCCCACGATGCGCGCCCTCGGGCTCGACAACTGGGGGGCCAAGGCGTTCGGGACGGCCCTGGTCATCGCGTCGGTGTTCCTGCTGATCCGCGCGTGGCTGCAATTGCGGCCGACGGTCTACGTGGACGTCAAGCATTGGGCGGTGCTGTTCTGGTGGACCCTGCCGCTGCTCGTGGCGCCGCCGATCTTCAGCCACGACGCCTACAGCTATGCCGCGCACGGCTGGCTGATGTACAACGGGCTCAACCCCTACCAGGCCGCCCCCGCGGTGCTGCCGGGCGCGTTCGCCGACCAGGTGAGTTGGTTCTGGCGGTACACGCCCTCGCCGTACGGGCCGCTGTCGCTGGAGATCTCCTCCTGGCTGGTGTTGCTGGCGGGGCTCAACCCCTACTACTCGGCCGTCTTGATGCGGCTGCCCGCCCTGCTCGGGGTGTTCCTCATCGTCCACTATCTGCCGCGGATCGCCCACGACATGAGGGTCCCGGCGGCGGACGTCGCGTGGTTCTCGACCATCAACCCCCTGCTGGTCATCGATTTCGTGGGGGGCGCGCACAACGACGCGCTCATGATGGGGCTGGTCGTGTGGGGGATCTACCTGGCCTTCCGCCGCAGGTTGCTGGCCGCCGCGCTGGTCATCGGGTTGGCGGCCGCGGTCAAACAGCCGGCGATCCTGGCCGCGCTGACCGTGGCGACGATCCACGGGGGGTGGGCGTCGTGGCGGTGGCGCGACCTGCTGCGCTTCCTGCCGCGGCTGCTGTTCGTGACGGGCGTGGGTGTCGGGGTGTTCGTGGGTGTCTCGCTCGGGACCGGCCTGGGGTTCGGGTGGCTGGACGCGATGGGGGTCCCGGGGATGATCGTCACGCTGGCGCCGTTCAGCATCGTGGCGTTCTTGGTGCAGTCGGTCCTGAACTCCTTCGCGCTCGATCCGTCCGGGCAGGCGGCGATGGTCGTGGCGAAGGTCCTGGGGCTGGCGCTGTGCGCGGTCATCATGGCGTGGCTGCTGGTCAAGCGCGCCCGGACGCAGCCGCTGACCTTCTTGTCGTGGTCCTACATCGCCTTCGCCGTTCTCGGTCCGGCGCTGCAGACGTGGTACCTGCTCTGGGGCGGGCTGCTGCTGCCGCTGACCCGTCCCACCCCGCGGGTGTGGCACGTCGCGGCGGTGGTCACGGCCGTCCTGCTCGTCTATGGTGCGGGCAACCTCGCGTGGCGCAACGATGCCGTCGCCCTCGCGCTGGCCGCCCTCGCCGCCGCGGGCATCTGGCTCGTCGGCCGCCGTTCGCCGCAGAAGGAGGTCCCCGACCATGTCGCAACCCGCTGAGCCCGAGGTCCTGGCCTGGGTCGAGGACGGCGTGGGTCGCCTCGTCCTCAACCGTCCCCGCGCCATCAACGCCCTCACCGAGGGCATGTGCGCCACCATCCTGGAGCGCCTGCGCGCCTGGGAGACCGACGACGCCGTCGTGTCGGTCGAGGTGAGTGGCGCCGGCGACCGCGGGCTGTGCTCCGGTGCGGACGTCCGGGCGCTGCGCCAGCGCGTGCTCGACGGCGACCCCGCCTGGCGGGAGTTCTTCGCCACCGAGTACGTCATGAACGCCGCGATCCATCACTACCCGAAGCCGTACATCGCCCACCAGCGCGGGGTGACGATGGGCGGCGGGCTCGGGGTGTCGGCCCACGGGTCGCGCCGCATCGCCTACCCCGACAGCGTGTTCGCCATGCCCGAGACGATCATCGGGTTCGTCCCGGACGTCGGCATCCTCGCGCTGCTCGCCCGCGCCCCCGGCGAACTGGGGACCCACCTCGCCTTGACGGGGACGTCCATCGGGGCTGCGGACGCCGTCGCCGTCGGCTTGGCCGACGAGGTGGCCGGCGACGCCGGTCCGGGAGTGCTGGCCGGCCAGCGGGGGTGGATCGACGCCTGCTACGCCGGGGACGATCCCGCCGCGATCCTGGCCCGCCTGGAGTCCCACCCCGATCCGGACGCCCGTGCCGCGGCGTCCGTGCTGCGGGAGCGGTGCCCGCTCAGCGTGGCCGTCACCCTGGAGGCCATCCGGCGCGCGGCGACGCTGAGCGTGGACGAGGTGCTGGCCCAGGACGCCGCCCTGGTCGACGCGCTCGTCCCCGGACCGGACTTCGCCGAGGGCGTCCGCGCCCAACTCGTCGACAAGGACCGTGCGCCGCGCTGGCAGCACGCCCGCGTCGAGGACGTCACCCGCGCCGAGGTGCTGGCCTGCTTCGGGTGAGCCGGACTCAGAGGTCGTAGTCGACCACAACGGGGGCGTGGTCGCTGATGCGGGCGTCCGCGGACGCCTCGCGGTCCACCCCGGCCCACGCCGCCACCCCCGCCAGGTGTGGGGTGGCGAGCTGGTAGTCGATGCGCCAGCCGGTGTCGCGGTCGAACGCGCCCGGCATCCAGCTCCACCACGAGTACGGGCCCTCGGCGTCCGGGTGGGCGCGCCGGACGACGTCGACGAGCGTCCGGGGGGACAGCAGCGTCCCGAACCACGCCCGCTCCTCCGGCAGGAAGCCCTCGGTTCGGCCGGCCGAGCGCCAGTTCTTGAGATCGGCCCGCTCGTGGGCGATGTTGAAGTCGCCCATGACGAGGAACTCCCGACCGTCGCGCTGCGCCGTGCGCCGGGCGGCGGTCAGGTAGGCGCGCAGCGACGCCATGAACGCCAGCTTGCGGCGGTACTTGGCCAGGTCGGGCTGTTCGTCGTGCGGGCTCGCGCCCTTGGGCAGGTAGAGCGATCCGACCGTGAGCGGGCGTCCGGGCAGGTCGAGGTCGACCTCCACGTAGCGGCCCTCGTGGTCGAACCTGCGGTTGCCGAACCCGATGCGGACGGCCGTGGGCGCCACCTTTGAGACGACCGCCACGCCGTTGCGCCCCGGGATGTCGCCGGGATGGTAGGCCACGTGGTGGCGGCCGAAGACCCCGTCCGGCACGAGGTCGGCGGGGCAGCGGACCTCCTGCAGTCCGAGCACGTCGGGGTCGCGCGCGGCAAACCAGTCCCGGAACCCCCGCCGGTCGGCCGCGCGGATGCCGTTGACGTTGAAGCTGGCGATCCGCAGCGTCATGGGCGGACGCTGTCGGCTCGGCGCGGTGCGTCGGGGCGCATCGGTCCTCCCGTCGTGCTCGGGATCGCCGCGGGACCGCGGCCCCCGCAGCATAGGCCCCGCGACCGACCCTCAGCGGCCGTCGGGGTAGCTGATGAGCTCGAGTTGGTTGCCCCACGGGTCGAGGACGTAGTGGACGCGCTGGGCGGCGACGTGGCCGAGTGGGGTGTCGTGGCCGTCCACCTCGATGGGTCCGGCGAGCGGCGTGGCGCCGCAGGCGGCCAGATGGGCCACCATCCCCGCGAGGTCGGTGGTCGCGAACGCGATGTGGTGCCCGCCGAGGTCGCTGTTGCGCGGGGGAGTGGTCGCGCGGTCGACGGGACGGTCGTACTGCAACAGCTCCAACCGGGCGCCTCCATCGAGATCGAGCATGGCGATCCTCAGGCGGGCGTCCGGGACGTTCACGTGGGCGTCGGTCCAGTCGCGACCGTCCGCGCCGCGGGGCAACTCACGCGCGTCGAACGGGCCCATCCGGTAAAGCTGGCGGGCGCCGAGGGCCCGGGCGTAGAAGTCGACGGCGGCGTCCAGATCGGGGACCGTCAGTCCGACGTGATCGAGGCCGCCCAGGGCGGCGGGGCGCGGGTGCTCCATGGGGGCTCACCCTAGGATGCGCCGCCCTCGCCGGACCAGGCCCGTCAGCGGTAGTTCGTGAACTGGACCGCGAAGTCGTAGTCCTGTTCGCGGATCAGCGCCTGGACGTCCTGCAGGTCGTTGCGGCTCTTGGACGAGACCCGCAGTTCCTCGCCCTGGATCTGCGTCTTCACGCCCTTGGGGCCTTCGTCGCGGATCAGCTTGGCGAGCTTCTTGGCGTTCTCCTGCGAGATGCCCTGCTTCATGGTCGCGGTGAGTTTCCAGACCTTGCCCGACAGACGCGGGGCGCCCGCGTCCAACGCCTTGAGGCTGACGCCGCGGCGGACGAGCTTGCTCTGGAAGACGTCCAGGACGGCCTTCACGCGCTCCTCGCCGTTGGCCTCCATCTCGATGGCCTCGCCCGACCAGCGGATCGACGCGCCCGTCCCCTTGAAGTCGAAGCGCTGCCCGACCTCCTTCGCGGCCATGTTCAGCGCGTTGTCGACCTCTTGCCGGTCGTACTTGCTCACGACGTCGAACGAGTTCTCGGCAGCCATGTCTCTCCTCGATTGGGCACCAACGATGCGAGTTGCTATCGTAGGTCCTCGCTGGCGATGCCAGCACGGCAGGTTGCCCGAGCGGCCAAAGGGAGCGGTCTGTAAAACCGTCGGCAAAGCCTACGTAGGTTCGAACCCTACACCTGCCACCACGGCCCGGATTCGTCCGGGCCGTTTGCGTCTGCCCTCGCGGCACGCGCATGCGTGCAGCTCTCCCCCCGGGTCCGCGTGGGCCGGACGCCGACCCCACGGCGCAGGCTCGGCGCCGATTTTGGGCCGGCCCGCCCCCTACGGTATGTTTGACCGTCGCCGGCCCCTATAGCTCAGTCGGCAGAGCGTCTCCATGGTAAGGAGAAGGTCTGCGGTTCGATTCCGCATGGGGGCTCTGAGCCCGGCAGGTCGCAAGACCTGGCGGGCGGGGGCGGGATAGCTCAGACGGTAGAGCAAGCGGCTCATAATCGCTGTGTCACGGGTTCAAGTCCCGTTCCCGCTACCGAACCGGTACGCAGTCCGACGAGAGAGAGCAAGGCCATGGCCAAGAAGACCGGCGAGATTCGCCCCAAGATCACCTTGGCGTGCACGCAGTGCAAGGAGCGCAACTACATCACCAAGAAGAACCGGCGCAACGACCCGGATCGTCTTGAGCTGAAGAAGTTCTGCCCCCGCTGCAAGACGCACACCGCGCACCGCGAGACTCGCTGACCATTGCCCACAGGGGGTCGTCCCAGCCGGGACGGCCCCCTGTGGCGTGTCCTCACCCGGGTCGACGCGGCGATGCCCCGGACGTCCGGACGCGGGGTCGCCACGCCCGCCGGCCGCACCCGCGGCGTCCGGACTCAGCCGTGGGCGCGGACGATCCGGACGTACGCCGACGCCAGCCGTCCGGCGATCTCGTTCCAGGCGAACCGGCGCGCGTGGACCCGGGCGATGGTGCCCATGCGGAGCCGCAAGGGCTCGTCTACGAGGAGCCGCAGCAGCGTCGTCCCCCACGTGGACGGCTCGCGGTCGTGCATGAGGTAGCCCGTTTCCTGGTGTACCACGACCTCCCGGAGCCCGCCGGTCGACGAGGCCAGCACCGGGACGCCGCTGGCCGCCCCCTCCAGCGCGACGAGGCCGAAGGTTTCCGAATGCGAGGGCACCAGGAGCGCCTGGCTGTGACGCATCAGGGCAGCGAGCTGGCTGCGGGACTGCGCCCCGACGAAGTGGACGTGGTCGCGCATGCCGAGCCGTCCGATCAGCTCCTCCACCTCGTTGCGGTAGTCGGCGAAGTCGGCGGACAGGTCGCCGGCGATCATCAGGTCGGGCCGCAGGGTCGGCGGCACCTCGGCCAGCGCCCGGATCGCCAGGTCGGCGCCCTTGAGCGGCTGGAGGCGGGCGGCCATGAGCACATACCCGGCCTGGGAGCCGCACCAGGGACAGGCGGGACGCTCGTCGGTGGGGGCCGCCGGACGGAACTGCACGAGGTCGACCCCCGGCGGGATCACCAGCACGCGTTCGGGGTCGGCGCCGCAGCGTTCGACGACGGTCCGGGCCTCCGCGGTGCTGACGGTGATGATGGCGTCCGACCGCTGGGCGAGCAGCGCCTCGCCGGCCACGCGGGCGTCCGACTCCGGCGGCTCGCCGTGCGAGAGCGGCGATCCGGGCAGCGCCGCGACGGAGTGGAAGCTCTGGACGTGCGGGACGCCCCACCGGGCGGCCAGCTCGATGGCCGCCATCCCGCTCATCCAGTGGTGGGACTGGACGAGGTCGTAGGAGTCCAGCGAGGCCAGCCCCGCCGCGAACTCGTCGATGTGGGCGTCGATGGCGCTCTTGGCCAAGGGCGTCTGCGGCCCCGCGTTCACGTGCCGCAGGGAGACCCCGGGGGCCAGCGTGACGATGTCCGGCTGGGACGGATCCGACCGGCGGGTGACGAGTTCGACGCGGTGCCCGAGCGCGGCGAGCGCCTGAGCCTGATGGAGTTCGACGACGTTCATCCCACCCGCGTCGCCGGCTCCGGGCGCTTCGGCGGGCGAGGTGTGCATCGAGACGAAGAGGAGGCGGAGGCTGGACACGGGCGAAATCTACTAGCCTTTCGAGCATGCCGATCAGTGACGCCCACGCGGGACGGACGTACCCGCCGACCGCGCCCTACGGGGTGAGCCGCGCCAAGATCGCGGAGTTTGCCGCCGCGCTCGGGGACGACGCGGCGTCCTACGCGGGTCCCGAGCCGATCGCGCCGCCCACGTTCGCCGCGGTGTTGGCCGCGGACGCCTGGGGTGCCCTGTTCGCCGATCCCGAGCTGGGGCTTCAGCTCTCCCGGACTATCCACACCGACCAGCGGTTCGCCTGGCGGCGGCCCCTGCGCGCCGGCGACGAGGTGACCGCCACGCTCACCATCGCGAAGGTCCGGACGCGGGGGCCGGCCGCCTGGATCACCCTCGACGTCGAGCTGGCGACCAGCGACGGCGAGACGCTCTGCGTGGCCACCTCGAACCTGCTCCACACCAGCGAGGAGGCATCGGCATGACCGCGTTCCCCGACGTCGCCGTCGGCGACGAGCTGCCCGCCCTGACGGTGGCGCTCACGCGCGCCACGCTGGTCCGGTACGCCGGGGCGTCCGGCGACTTCAATCCGATCCACTGGTCCGACCGCGCGGCCGCCGCGCTCGGTCTGCCCTCGGTCATCGCCCACGGCATGCTCACCATGGGGACGGCCCTGCGCGTCGTCACCGACTGGTGCGGCGACCCGGCGCGCGTCCAGAGCTACTTCGTGCGGTTCACCAAGCCGGTGCCGGTTCCCGACGACGACGCGGGTGCCCGCGTCGAGTTCGCAGGCCGCGTGACCGCCGTCGCGGACGGCGTGGCCACCATCGCCTTGGAGGCGACCTGCGACGGAACCAAGGTGCTCGGCGCGGCCACGTGCGAGGTGCGCGTTGACTGAACGGCTGGCCGACCACACGACGTTCCGCCTCGGAGGTCCGGCCGACCGCTGGGTCGAGGCCACCACGGAGGCCGAGCTGATCGCGGCCGTCGATGCCGCGGACGCCGCAGGTGAGCCCGTCTTGATCCTGTCGGGCGGGTCGAACGTCGTGGTGTCGGACGCCGGCGTCCCCGGCACGGTCGTCCACGTGGCGACGCGGGGGATCGCGTCGGACGCCTCCTTCTGCGAGTTCGCGGCCGACACCGGACGCACCGAGGACCCGGTGGCCTGCGGCGGCGTGCTCGTCACCGTGGCGGCGGGAGAGCCCTGGGACGACTTCGTCGCCTGGTGCGTCGCCCGCGAACTCCGCGGCGTCGAGTGCCTGTCGGGGATTCCGGGGCTGGTGGGGTCGACGCCGATCCAGAACGTGGGGGCCTATGGCCAGGAGGTGGCCCAGACTATCTGGAGCGTCCGCACCTGGGACCGCGTCGAGCGCACCCAGCGGACTTTTGCCAACGCCGACTGCCGCTTCGGCTACCGGACCAGCCGGTTCAAGGCCGAACCCGACCGCTATCTCGTGCTGGAGGTGACGTTCCAGTTCACCCAAGGCGACCTGTCGATGCCCATCAGGTTCGGCGAGCTCGCCCGTCGGCTCGGGCTCGACGGTGGCGGACGCGCGCCCATGACCCGCGTGCGCGAGCAGGTGCTGGCCCTGCGTCGCGGCAAGGGGATGGTCCTGGACGCCGACGACCACGACACCTGGAGCGCCGGTTCGTTCTTCACCAATCCGGTGCTGGACGCCGCCACCGCGGCCGCCTTGCCGCCTGAGGCCCCCCGATTCCCCCAGCCGGACGGCACCGTGAAGTCGAGCGCGGCATGGCTGATCGACCACGCCGGGTTCGGGAAGGGCTTCGCCCTCGCCGACCACCCGAGCGTGAGCCTGTCCACCAAGCACACCCTCGCGCTCACCAACCGAGGCCGAGCCACGGCGTCCGATGTCGTGGCCCTGGCGCGGGCCGTGCGGGACGGCGTCCGCGACCGGTTCGGCGTCACCCTGGTGCCCGAGCCGGTCCTGGTGGGGGTGTCGCTCGACTGACGCCGGTTCGACTCGGGCCGCGAGTTCCCCTATCATTGCGGTCTTGGTGGAACTGACCACTATCCGGCCATGCCCTCGCGGGGCGCGATCGGGTGGCGGCCGGGGCACCGAAGGGCAATAGCTCAATTGGCAGAGCAGCGGTCTCCAAAACCGCAGGTTGGGGGTTCAAGTCCCTCTTGCCCTGCTGGGCCGTCGCGAGCGGCCTCGCAAGCAGACCGACCGCGACGATAGGACGCTCCAGTGGCACGCACCGACGACTCCCGCGAGGAGTCCTTCGCGTCCGACGACGCGGTCGAGGCGAACGAAGACCTTCCGGGCGAGCTGTTGGCCCACGATCTGGTCGATCCCGAGGGGTACGTCGTGTCGGACGACGAGACCGAGGCCGAGGAACTCGATGCCGCGGACGCCGTGGGCGACGCCGAGGTGGACGACCCTACTCAGCTCGACGAGGCGACCTCGGTGGCCGCCAAGGCGCGCAGCTCGCGTCCGAAGCGCCGGACGCCGGACGCCGGCCCCGAGCCCACCCGGAAGGGTGCCCCGACCCCCAAGCGCAAGCGCGCCACCGCCGTGGCCACCAAGCGCACCACGCCGGCGATGTTCGTCAACGAGTCGGTGGACGAGCTCAAGAAGGTCGTCTGGCCGACGGCGCAGCAGGTCCGCCAGTACTTCGTGGTGGTCCTCGTGTTCGTCCTGGCCATCATCGCGTACGTGGGCCTGCTCGACTTCCTGTTCGGCCTCGGGCTGCTGAAGCTCTTCGGCTGAGCACCATCGAAAGGGAACTGACTAGTGGCTGATGCAACCGACACCCCGTTCGACGACGTCGACGCCATCGAGATCGACCTCGGCGAGGTCGAGACCGAGGCGTCCGACGATTTCGACCTGAACCTCGGCCTCGACGAACTGTCCTCCGACGTGAGCGACGCCGACATGCTGGCGAACCTGGGCGCCGAGGACGAGCCGGAGCCGGAGCCCGAAGCGGCCCAGCCGGGCGACGCCGAGGAGGCAGCGCTCGAGGAACTGCGGCAGCGCCTGCGGAGCCAGCCCGGCGACTGGTACGTCGTGCACACCTACTCCGGCATGGAGAACCGGGTGAAGCAGAACCTGGACGCCCGCGTCATCACGCTCGGCATGGAGGACTACATCTTCGAGTCCGTCGTGCCCACCGAGGACGTGGTGGAGATCCGCAACGGCACCAAGAAGACCGTCACGCGGACCGTGCTGCCCGGCTACGTCCTGGTGCGCATGGAGCTCAACGACGAGTCGTGGGGCGCGGTGCGCCACACCCCGTCGGTGACCGGGTTCGTGGCGCACGCCAACGCCCCCGTGCCGCTCTCGCTCGACGAGGTCGAGAAGACCCTCGCCCCGGCCGCGATCGCCAAGGCCGTGGCCGCGGCGTCCGGCCCCGTGCAGCGCAAGAAGAAGATCGAGGTGGCCGACTTCGCGGTCGGCGACTCGGTCATGGTGGTCCAGGGGCCGTTCAGCGGCGTCCACGCGACCATCACCGAGATCAACGCGAACAACCAGCGCCTCAAGGCCCTGGTCGAGATCCTGGGGCGGGAGACCCCCGTGGATCTCACCTTCGCGCAGGTGCAGAAGGACTGACACCCGCGCGCGTTCGCGTGGCCCGGTGAGCCGGGCCGACAACACCCGGCAGGGGGTTCCCGACCCTGCCACGACCACAGCAAGGACCCGAACATGCCTCCCAAGAAGAAGGTAGCGGCGCTCGTCAAGGTTGCCTTGAACGCGGGCGCGGCCACTCCTGCACCGCCCGTGGGTACCGCCCTCGGTCCGCACGGCGTCAACATCATGGAATTCTGCAAGCAGTACAACGCTCGCACGGAAGCCATGCGCGGCACGATCGTCCCCGTCGAGATCACGATCTACGAAGACCGGACGTTCACCTTCATCACGAAGACGCCGCCCGCCGCCGAGCTGATCAAGAAGGCCGCCGGCCTCAAGAGCGGCTCCGCCCGGCCGCACAAGGACAAGGTCGGCAAGCTCACCCGCGCCCAGGTGCGCGAAATCGCCGAGACCAAGATGCCCGATCTCAACGCGAACGACGTGGACGCCGCGATGAAGATCGTCGAAGGCACCGCCCGCTCGATGGGTGTCACCGTCGAGGGCTGAGCCCCATCCCGTGGCAGGGCCGGCGCGGCCCGGACCACACCTGGTACGGCTCATCCGAGCCGACGCACAACAGAAGGACACCAGTCATGAAGCGCAGCAAGGCTTACCGCGCGGCCGACGAGCAGATCAACGGCGCGCAGCTCTACACCCCGGAGGAGGCCCTGGCTCTGGTCAAGGGCAACGCCTCCGCCAAGTTCGACGAGACCGTCGAGGTCGCGATGCGCCTCGGCGTCGATCCCCGCAAGGCGGACCAGATGGTCCGCGGCACGGTGAACCTCCCGCACGGAACAGGCAAGACGGCTCGGGTCCTCGTCTTCGCCACCGGTGAGCGGGCGCAGCAGGCCGCGGACGCCGGCGCCGACGAGATCGGTGCCGACGAGCTCATCGAGAAGGTGGCCGGCGGCTACCTCGACTTCGACGCCGTCGTCGCCACCCCGGATCTCATGGGCAAGGTCGGACGCCTCGGCCGCATCCTCGGTCCGCGCGGCCTCATGCCGAACCCCAAGACCGGCACCGTCACCATGGACGTCGCCAAGGCTGTCACCGACATCAAGGGCGGCAAGATTGAGTTCCGCGTCGACCGGCACGCCAACCTCCACTTCATCGTGGGCAAGGCGTCGTTCACCACCAAGCAGCTCGCGGAGAACTTCTACGCGGCCGCCGATGAGGTCTCCCGCCTCAAGCCGTCCGCGGCGAAGGGCCGGTACGTGAAGAAGGTTACGTTCAGCTCGACCATGAGCCCCGGTGTCCGCGTCGATCCGACGAAGCTCCGGGCGTCCAAGGACGAGGCTTCCGCCTAATCCCCTCTGGACCATCACAGGGCCCTGCGCAACCGCGCGGGGCCCTGTTGCGTTCTCTGCCAGCGGACCGTGCCCCGTGGGGTGACACGTGTGTCCCGAGGTGCGGAGAGCCGGCCGGTGTCGGAAGGCCAGCTGGTGTCGGAAGGGAGTATCCGCACCGGGTGGGTTGGTGTGCTGAGGCAAGCCGGCCCACGTGACGCGGCAGCAACCTCCACCTCGTCGGTCGGGATTGCGACCGCCCTCGTGGGTCGGGAGTGCGACGGCCCTCGTCGGT
>CAYZXQ010000006.1:0-72069 GCA_964482465.1 uncultured Nigerium sp.
GCCGGAGCGGCACCCGCGGACGCGGGGGTATCGGCGACGGCCACCGCGCCGATGGAGGCCGCACCCGCCGCGACGCCCGGGACAGCCGCGGCGCCGCATGCCGCCCAGGCGGGACTCCCGGCGTCCGGGCCCGGCACGGCCGGCCCGCCGAACGACGCACTCGCCCCTGCTCCCGATCTGTTGGCGATGGCCGCCGTCACGCGCTGGAGCCTGACGGGGGGCGTCGCCACCGCGCTGCTCGCCGCAGGTCACGTGTACCGCCACCAGGTCGCCCAGCGGGACGGCCGCCTCGCGCTCGTGGGTCTGGACGATCCGGGCGATGTCGACGTGGCCCCCGGCGCGGAGGCGTATGTGGTCCAGGGTGGCGAGGGCGCCGACACGCTGCGCGTGACGTCCCTACCCGCCGGGTGGCGGGTGGCGATCCGGGGCGGCGGCGGGGTCGACACCCTGCTGGGGCCAGACGGCGACACCACGTGGCAGGTCACCGGCGACGGCACGGGCAGCGTCGCGGGCGTCGAGTTCACCGACTTCGAGAACCTCGTGGGTGCCCCGGACAACCGGGACACCTTCGTCCTCGGGCCACGCGGGCGCGTCGCCGGCGTGGTCGACGGCGGTTCGGGCGGCTACGACAGCTTGGTCGTGGACGCGGCCGGACGGCCCGTGCGGGCCGTCGCGACGGACGCGCATGCCGGGACCCTGGCCGTCGGCACCGAACTCGTCGCCTACGCTGGGCTGGAACCCATCACCGTCGCCGCCCCGGCGAACCTGACGCTGACCGGATCGGGGGCGGACGACACCATCGTCCTGGCCCCCGCCGCCGCCCAGCCGGGTTGGTTCACGTTCGCGTCCACCGATGCCACGCCCACGTTCGAATCGATCACGTTCGAGCGGCCCACGGGCTCGTTGACCGTGGACGCCGACGGCGGCGTGGACTCGGTCACGCTCGAAGGCGCGCTCGACTTCGGGGCCCTCCCCGTGGTCGTGCGGGCCGAGCGGATCCTGGTCCCAGGCGACCTCACGACCACCGGGGACGTCCTCCTAGAGGCCAGCGCACGTGCGGACGCCCAGGACGCCGCCCTGTCCGCGGTCGTCCGGGTCACCGGGTCGGTCGCTGCTCACCTGCTCACCCTCAGCGCCACCACCACGCACACGGCCCTCGTCGAGCAGACCTCCGCCAGCGGCCGCACCGACCTGAACTCGCGCGCCACGACGGTGGCCGAGCTCGGGGCGTCCGCGGTCGTACACGCCGCGGTCCTGCGGGTGATCGCCCAGACCGTCGCCGACCTGCGCTACGCGGGCACGGCCGCGACCACCACCCCGTGGCTTGGCGTGGGCGTCCCGGTGGTGGACGCCGCGGTGGCCGCCACGGTCGTCCACACCACCACGGCACAGATCGCCTCCGGAGCCCGCCTGTTCCTCGGCGCGGTCGCCTCGACCCAGCCCGCCGTCGTGGTGTCGGCCCTGGACGACACGACGGTGCGGCTGGCCCTCACCGATGCCAGCGCCGGCGCGCGGCTGTCGTCCCTGCTGCCCGGGCTCGCCAGCGGCGCCCAGTTCACCTTCGCGTGCCTCCAAGCGATGGTGAGGCTGACCCGCGCGACCACCGCGAGCCTGGACGCCGACCTCGCCACGTCCGGCATCGTCGCGGTCTCGGCGCGCAACGCCGGGACCCTCGAGGCGCGGGTGGTGTCCTCGCTGGTGGGCATCGCGCACACCCAGGCGACGAAGGACGACGCGACGGCGTCGGTCGCGGCGTCGGTGACCGCGGCCGCCCTGCGGATCGCCGCCGACACCGCCGGTGAGTACCTGGCCGTCGCCAAGGACGCGCGCAACGATGTCACCGGTGCCACGGCCGCCCGGCTGTCGGGGCCGGCGACGACGGCGACGGCGGGTGGCATCGACGTGACGGCCACGGACGCCAGCGTGCTCCGCGCCATCGGCGGGGACGTCGCGATGGTGCCGGGGACGCCACTGGTGTCCGCGAGCGCCGCCCTCGCCTGGAACCTGCTGCACCGCGAGCTGTCGGCCACCGTGACCAACGCCGTCCTCACGGCCACCGGGGCGGTCGCGGTCGTCGCAGCCCAGGAGGCGACGCTGCGGTCGCTCACGAACGCGGCCTCGGTGGCCCGCGACACCACGCCCGTGGTCACCAGCGATGTCGTCGCGCTGGCTGGCCTCTTCGCCGCCAACGTGCTGCGCGGCTGGGTGCGCGCGTCGGTGACCGGCGGCAGCGTCGCGGCCGCGGCGCTGGAGGTGGCCGCGCGGACCGACCGGACGCTCGTGGATGCGACGTCCCAGGTGAGCGCCGTGGCCACCACCGCGACGGGTTCGCTCGACGTGCTGCCGAAGCTCACCCTCGGCGCGACGCTGGCGGTCAACTTCGTCGGATGGCGCGTGGACCAGTCGGCGCTGTCGCTCCTGCTCGCGGCGATCGACGGGCTCCTCGCCCCATCGTTCGGCACCGAGGAGACCTGGCCGGTCGCGGCGTCCGTCCTCGACACCCCGATCGCCGTCGCCGGCGGGATCGCCGTCTCGGCGATCGCGGGCGAGGTCGTCAACGCGACCGTCGCCAACACCTCGGTCGCGGCCACCCAGGGGGTCGCCTACACCGCGACGGCCGGCGCGGGTGCCGTGCTGGCCAGCAACAAGATCAGCAGTGCGGCCAGCATGCTGGCCGGGGCCAGCGGGAGCGTGCCGGTGGTGTGGTCGGCACCGGGCGCCACCGTCGGTCTCGTCGCGCGCGACTCCTCCGGCATCTACTCCAATGTGAAGCTGGTCGCCTCGGCGACCACCGCCAACGACGGTGGCATCCACACCCTCGCCCGGGTGCTCGACCAGATCGGCACGGCCACCTACGCCAGCACCGACGGCGTCCGCGGTCTCGTGTACGGCGACACCGTGCGCCTGGCCGACGGCGGGATCGTCAGCTGGATGGGACCGCGCTTCACGACCTGGCGCGACCTGCGCACCGAGCGCTACACCGACCGCGGCTACTGGAAGCCTGTCGGTGCGACCTCCAGCGCCCCCAGCGTGAACATCACCCCTTCGGTGGCCGCCAGCGTCGCCGCGGTCGTCGTGGTGAACGACGCCCACTCCGAGGTGTCGGCCACCCTGCAGCAGGCGCGCGTCACCGCAGACAGCATCGGGGTCGCCTCCCTGCTGAGCGCCTCCATTCGCGCGCTGGCCGACGTGACGGCCACGGCGTCCGGTGGCGACACCTTCGGCACCGGCTTCTCGCTGGCCGCGAACGGCATCCTGGCGAGCAACCGGGTGTGGGGCACCGCCACCGCCCTGGTCGATCGCTCGGTGCTGGAGGCGATCCTCGGTGTGGCGGTCGAGGCGAGGATCGTCGCGGTCGTGGAATCCGCCGCCCACGCATCTGTCACCGGCAGCACGCACGCTTTCGGCGTCATCCTGGCGTTCAACCTTGTGGGCTGGGAGCCCGGTGGGGCCTTCTTCGCCGCGGCCGAGTTCCTGCTCGGGACGACCGGAACCGGCGCGTTCGGCGGGGTCCGGCCGATGACCGCGACCGCGACGGTGCGCAATTCGCCCGTGGCCGCCGGGGGAGCGGCGATCGTCCAGGCCGACGTCCTGGGGGTCATCCAGGCCACCCTCGGCAACGACGCGACCTCGGCCCCCGCCACCTTGTTCGGGGCCGGAACGATGACCGCGGCCGGTGCCCTTAGTTCCAACCGCGTGCGCACGGGGGCCTCGAGCCAGCTCCTCGACAGCGCCCTCGCCGACGACCTCAGCCTCACCTCGTCGGTCGTCGCGCTGCGTCCCGGCGACCGCGTGCGGCTCCCGAGTGGGGACACCTACGTCTTCGTGGGCGCAGGACGTGCGCCTCCGGCGGGTGGACTGGCCGCCGAGGACTTCGCGTCCCCCGACTGGCGTCGAGCCGACTTGGTGACCGGCTCCGTGGTCGGGATCGGTGCCGAAAACCATCCGAGGATCACCGCCACCACCGCTCTGCTCGCCGAGGTGTCGCCCACGGGCGACGCCGCCTCCGGCATCCTGAATCGCTGGGCCAAGGACGTCCTGGCGGATTACCGCTACACCAGCCGGTCCGGCCTCCAGACCCTCGCCTTCGGCGACCGGGTCCGCGTCGCCGACGACGCCGCCGCAGCCGTCGCCGGTCGCGTCTACCGCTGGATGGGAACCGACACCCCCGTCGACCTCGGATCCGTGGACTACACCAACCTGGCGTACTGGAAAGAACTCACCCCCACCAACCTGCTCAACGAGTCGATGAGCTACGCCGACCTGACCAATCGCGCGGTCGTGCTCACCTCGCTGTTCGTCGGCGGCGGCGGGACCGCCGTGGTCCTGCTCGTTGACGCCAACACCATCGCGGGCTCCGCAACCGTCCTGGTGGACGGGGTCGAGGTGCGTACGGGCGGCTTGTTCGTGGTGTCCGTCAACGACCCCGTCATCGCCGCGAGCGACAGCGGTGCGGTCAACGGCGGGGGCACCGGCGGCGTCATCGCGGCGAACACGGTGTCGGCCGCGGCGTCCGCGAGCGTGACCCACAGCCACATCCTCACCGGCGGGTTCTCGGTCCGCGCCGACCAGGCGGGCAGCGTCACCGCGACCGCCGCGAGCCAGATCGAGAACGGCGACGCCAGCAGCATCATCTTGGCGTTCAACACGATCGGGTGGACCCCGACCGGCGTCGTGCTGTCCGCGCTGGAGACCCTGATCGGCCAGAGTCAGCAGTGGGGCACTGAGGATCCCGCCCGCGCGGACGCCCGCGTCGAGGGGTCCAGCGTCGAGGCGACCGGCGAGGTGGAGGTGCGGGCCAGCTCGATCACCCGGATCGAGGCGACGGTGGAGAACCGAGGCAACTCCACGAACCTCGCCGGGGTCGTCCTGCCCGAGGCGGGACCGAACGGCCAGGCCGGCACCGTCACCGGCTTCGGCCAGACCGCCTCGGTCAAGGGCCTGGTGCTGGCGGCGAACAAGGTGTCCAGCCGCGCCCGGGCCGAGGTCGGACTCTCGACGACGATCCACGCGTCCGGGTCGGTCGCGGTCACCGCCGACGACGCGGCCGTCATCGCGGCGTCCGTCACGAATGTCATGTACGCCCAGGCGGAGAACGACCCGCACAAGCTCGTCCAGACCGTCAACGGGGAACTCATTCCCGCCGACTACGACTACACGACGGCCTCCGGCACCCGCGTCCTGCGCACCGGCGACCGCGTGCGCATCCCGACCGGCTATGTGGGGTGCGGCACCGGCGCGTGCGCGGTGGCCAACAAGGTGTACGAGTACCGCGGCCCGGACGGTGCGAGCATCGCTCTCGGCTCCGCCGACTACACCGCCGCCCCCTGGACGATGCTGGAGGCGACCGTCGACAACCTCGACACCATCTACCCCGGCATCGGCAGCATCACGTTGTCGAAGGCGTCGGCGATGGGCATCCTCGTCTCCTTCAACGATGTCCGCGGCGAGGTGTCGGCGAGCCTGACGCACGCCCTCGTCGTCGCAGGCCGGGACGTCTGTGTCCGGGCCACCGAGCGCGCGTTGTCGACGGCGCGCGCGTCCAGCGACGTGACGGCGATGGGGGACACCCCCATCGGCTTCCCCTCGATTCTCGCGACCATCTTCAAGCTCAACAGCTCGGCCAAGTCGATCGAACTGGTGACGAACGTGGTGCGGTCGAGCGCGACGGCGAGGGTGGCGGACGCCGCGGTCACGGCCGCCTCGCTGAGCGTCCTGGCCGCCAACACCTCGGGCATCGACGCGACCTTGGTGTCCGTCGCGCACTCCTCGAAGAAGGCCACGGGCGCGACGCTGGCGTTCAACCTGCTCGGCTGGGACTCCCAGAACGTCTTCATGAACACCCTCGACACGCTGCTGGGACTCTCGCCGGCCGAGCAGGCGCATCCGGACGCCGTGAGCGCCGAGATCGCCACCAGCACCGTGACGCTGTCCGGGACGCTCACCCTCGAGGCGCGCAACGCCGCCCTCCTCAACGCGACCGTCTCGAACGCGGCCGGGTCCGTGGCGGAGGGCCTCGCGATGATCTCGGGCGGCGCCACGGAGGCCATCCTCGCCACGAACAAGGTGGCCACGCGCACGTCCGCGACGGTGACGGGCGCCACCATCACCACCGGCGGCGCCATGACGGTCCGGGCGCTCGACGACGCCGGCATCTACTCCAATGTGAAGATCGTCGCGTCCTCGGTGACCACCAACACCGGCGCCATCGACGTGGTGAGCGGCCAGATCGCGAGCACCGTGGCGGCCCAGTTCGCCAGCTCGGAGGTCGCCGCGACCTTGGCGTACGGCAACCGGGTCCGCGTCGTCACCGGCTTCGCGTCCCCGGCCTTCACCGCCACCACGGACGGACGGCAGGTCGTGACGCTCACGCCGACCGCCAACGTCGTGACGCTGTCGGACACCTACGGGGCGTCCCACCTGACCACCGCGTCCGGCATTCGCCTGCTGACCTTCGGCGACGCGGTCAAGGTCGCCGTGGGCTACGAGCCCGGCGGCATCCCCGGCACCGTCTACCGCTACATCGGGCCCAACGCCCGCCTCGACCTCGGGGCCACCGACTACCGGAACCAGAACCTGTGGCGTCCGGTCGGCGGCACGCCCGGAGCCACCTACCGCTATGTGGGCGACCTGGCGGGGGCCGCGGCCATCGACCTGAACGCGACCGACTACGGCAACGCGGCGCTGTGGACGCCGCTGGCGGGCAAGATCGGGACCGTCTATGAGTACCTCGGCCAGACCGCGCACGATGTGGACCTGCGGGCCCAGAACTACACCGACCTCGGGCTGTGGCGCCCGGTCGGGGAGACCGCGTTCCTGCCGTCGCTCAATCTCTCGGAGTCGAACGCCTCGGCCACCGGCGGGACCCTGGTCGTCAACGACGTCTTCTCCAGCGTCGCCGCGACGATCGTCGGCTCCACCCTCGTGGTCGGCGCCCTGACGCTGGACTCCCAGGAACGCGCCGTGATCCGCGCCACCGCCGACCTCACCACGTCGGCGTCCGGCGGCAGCGCCTGGGGGACCGGCAGCGCCTCCGCCAAGGCCGGGATCATCGCCACCAACCGCGTCCTGGCCCGCGCGGACGCCCGCCTCGAGGGCGGCACGCTCACCACCCGCACCGACGACCCCGCCACCCCCGCCCCCGAGGGCACCAGCGGCGATGTCACGGTGTCGGCCACGACGACGGCGATCATCGACGCGGTCAACCTCGTGGCGGCCGCGGGCGGCACCAAGTCCATCGGCCTGGTGCTGGCCTTCAACACCCTCGGGTGGAAACCC
Organism: uncultured Nigerium sp.; assembly: GCA_964482465.1. Classification (GTDB taxonomy): domain Bacteria; phylum Actinomycetota; class Actinomycetes; order Propionibacteriales; family Propionibacteriaceae; genus Propioniciclava. Next base: position 7,279 of record CAYZXQ010000006.1, read on the forward strand.
ACCGCCACGTTCTTCGCCGCCATCGACGCCCTGATCGGCGACCCGCTCATCTCGACCGCCTACTCCGGTGAGACCCCGGTCGCGACGGTCGCCACCATCGTCGGCACGGTCTTGCGGGTCGCCGGCGACCTGACCCTCACCGCCACCACCGCAGCGCGGGTGGACGCACAGGTGTCGAACGCCGCCACGTCCGCGCCGTCGGCGCTGTTCGGGGCGAAGGGGACGAGCGTCGGGTTCGTCCTGGCCAGCAACAAGGTGTCGGCCACGGCGTCCGCGACCCTCCTGCCAGCCGCGGGGGCGACCGCCCTGCTCGCAGCCGAGGTCGCCGGAGACGTTTCGATCGGGGCCGCCAACGAGGCCACCATCGGCGCGCAGACCGCGATGCTCGGCAAGGTATCGCCCACCAACGACGCCGGCGCGGGCATCCTCAACGGGTGGGCGCAGCAGCTTCTCGGAACCTACGCCTACACCGACCGGTCCGGCGTCCGCGACCTCGCGTTCGGCGACAAGGTGCGCGTGTCGGCGGGCTACGCCGGGGCATCGATCGTCCAGCCCGGCTTCGACCCCACCGGCAAGGTGTTCCAGTGGATGGGTAGCGCCGCGCTCGGCCAGGGCGTCGACCTCGGAGCGCAGGACTACAGCGACTACGAGCTGTGGAAGGTGCTCACGCCCACGACGATCATCAACGACTCGGTGAGCTACGCCCTGCTGTCCGAACTCGGGACGCATCTCGACAAGGAGGGCCTCACCGGCGACGCGAAGTCCTACTACGGGCTCGTGGACTACAACGATGTGCGCTCCACGGTGCTCGCCCGGCTCACCGGGATCGCGCTGCGGGCCCGGTCGGTGGCCGTGACCGCCGACGGTCTGGGCGCCATCGCCGCCAGCGACGCCAGCGTCATCGCCCCCTGGACCGGCATGGGCGCGGTCATCGCGACCAACACCGTCCTGGCGTCGGCGCACGCCGAGGTCGATGCCGCCGCCATCGCCACCACGGGCTCGCACGCCGTGGCCGTCACCGGCGGGGACATCGCCGTGACGGCCCGCAACGGCGCCCGGATCGACGCCCTCGTCACGTCGTCCATCACCGCCTGGGACGCCAAGAGCGCCGTGGTCGCCTTCAACTCGATCGGGTGGAAGCCCTCCAACATCTTGTTCCGGGCCGTCGAGGCGCTCATCGGCGACCCGCTGATCTCGGAGGCCTTCGGCGGCGAGCAGCCCGCGGACGCCGTGGCGTTCATCCGCGACACGACGCTGGACGCCGGCGGCAGCATCGTCGTGTCGGCGGTCTCCTCGTCGCAGGTGAACGCGGTGGCGGGCAACGAGAACGTCGTCGAAGCGGCCATCGACCTGCTCTTCGTCGGTGCCCAGTTCACCAAGACCACCACCAACGCCAAGACGGGAAAGACGACCAGCAAGCAGGCCGGCTACGGCGCCAGCGGGCTCGCCGGCGGCGGGATCCTGGCCTCCAACAAGGGGCTGAGCCGCGCGGAGGCCTTCGTGGAGTTCGCGTCGGGCCTGGGGCATGTGACGGCTGCGGACGCCGTGAGCGTCTCCGCGCGCGACGACGCGGGCATCACCGCGGCCAGCACGGTGGTCCAGGACGTGACGACCAAGAACACCCTCGAAGGCGTCGTCAAGATCGTGAACCAGTTCCTGATCCCGGGCGACTACACCTACACCACGGCGTCCGGAACCGTCGCGCTCGCCCCCGGCGACACCGTGCGTGTGGGCTCGCGCTATCCCACGCGGCAGGGTGTGACCACCGGAGACGTCTACAGCTACGTCGGCCCCGCGAACTCCGTGGACCTGGGCGCGACCGACTTCACCGTCCCGACCCTGTGGGAGCGGGTCGTGGGCACGACCAACAACGTCGAGCGGTTCTACCCCGGCATCGGGAATTTCACCGACTCGGACGCCCGCGCCGTCGGCATCCTCGTGGTGACGAACGACCTCCGGTCGTCCGTGGTCGCCCGGATCGCGCACGCGGACATCGCCGCGGCCTCGGTCCAGGTCGCCGCCGACGAGAACGCTTGGCTGCGGTCGCACGCGCTGCTGAACGTGGCGGCGTCCGGCGGCAGCCTCTACGGCTCCGGGACGGTCCTGGGGGTCGGCGGCCAGATCGCGACCAACCTCGTCCTCGCGTCGGCGACGGCGACGATCACCGCGTCCAAGCTGACGCTCACCGGCGACGTGACGGTCACGGCCGTGAGCAGCGCGGGCATCGATGCGGCGATCCTGACCGCCTCGACCGCGACCGGGACGGCCGTCGGGGTGACGCTGGCGTTCAACACGCTGGGGTGGAAGAGCCAGAACATCTTGTTCCACGCCGTGGACGCCCTCGTGGGCGATCCCCTGATCTCGTCGGCATTCCACGGCGAGGTCCCGGCCAAGGCGTACGCGGCGATCCTCGACACCGGCATCCGGGCGCACGACGTGATCGTGACGGCCACCAACGAGGCGCTGCTGAACGCCACCGTGAGCAACGCGGCGAGCTCGTCGGTCTCGGCGCTGTACGGGGCCAAGGGGGCCGCGGGCGGGTTCATCGTCGCCAGCAACAAGGTCTCCAGCGGGGCCGAGGCAGTGGTGGCCTCCACCACGCCGACGCGCCGGACGCTCCAGGCGACGGGCCGGGTGGCGGTCACGGCCACCGACCATCCCGGCATCCTCGCCAATGTGAAGCTGGTCGCGAACTCGACGACCACCAACGACGGCGGTGCCTCGGCGATCCAGGGCGAGATCAACGCCCTGACCCCGGCGGACTACCTGTCGACCGAGGGACGCCGCACGCTGGCCTTCGGAGACACCGTCCGGGTCACCCGCCAGCCCGACGCCCACTCCAGCTCCGACGGTGCCGTGGCGGTCACGTCGGGTGAGAGCGTCGGCGTGGAACGGGACTACGTGACGCCGGCGTTCACCACGGCGTCCGGCCCCCGGATCGTCCTGCCCGGCGACGTCGTGCAGCTCGCCGCGGGCTACGCCGCCGGCGGCGAGCCGACCGCGCTGTACCGCTATGTCGGGCCGATGGCGCGGCTGAACCTGGGGACGCTCGACTACACCTCGCCCGCGTGGGTCCGCATCGGGGGCGAAGCCGGTCGGGCCTACCGCTACCTGGGGCCGGACGCCGTCCTCGACCTGGGCCTGCAGGACTACGCGGACGCGGCGACGTGGCTGCCGCTGGGCGGCGCGAACGGCGTGATCTACCAGTGGCTCGGGACGACCGAGGAACTCGACCTCGGCGCGCCCGTGCATCCCTACGACGACAAGCAGTGGTGGAAGCCGCTGCCCACGACCGGCCTGCTGCCCACCGGGATGAACGTCAGCGGCTCGGAGTCGACGGCGGCGGCCGGACTCGTCGTCATGAACGACGTGCGCGGTGGGGCCACCGCCCAGGTGATCCTGATGACGCTCAGCGCTACCGATGTCCGCGTGTCGGCGTCCGAGGCTTCGTGGCTGCGGGCTACGGCGGACGCCTCGATGACCTCGTCGGGCGGCAGCACGTTCCCCATCGACGGCGACTCCATCGCCGCAGGCGGCGTGATCGCGACCAACATCATCTTGTCGAGCGCGGCGGCGACGGTGACGAACAGCAGCGTGGAGGCGACGGGCGATGTCTTCGTGGACGCGACCTACGTGGCCCAGCTCGACGCCATCACCAAGGCGGCGGTGGCCTCGGCCACCAAGAGCGGCGGTGTGACGCTGGCGTTCAACTCCATCGGCTGGCGCTCGCAAAACATCCTGTTCAACCTGGTCGACACGATCCTGGGCGACCCGCTGATCGCCTCGGCCTTCGGAGCCCAGCAGTCGGCCCAGGTGGCCGCGCTCGTCACGGACAGCGACATCTCGGCCGCGGGTGACGTCACCGTCGCGGCCGTGAATGCCGCCATCGTCAACGCCACCGTGACGAACCAGGCCTCCGCGGTCGTCTTGATGGTCATGAAGTCGGAGGGGCTTGCGATCGGGATCGCGATCGCCAAGAACCTGGTGAGCGTCGTGACCCTGGCCTCCGTGACCGCACCGAGCGGGCGGCGCACCGTGGCGGCCGGGTCGGTCGTGGTGGCCGCGGACGAGACCGCCGAGATCCACGCCACCGCGACGGTCGAGGTGCTGGCCCAGGCCATCAACGACGGTGGATTGTCGCTGGTGAAGGGCCTGATCGTCGCGGCCTATCTCGACTACGGCTACACGAAGAACTCCGGTTCCCAGATGCTCAGCCCGGGTGTCGAGGCGGGGTCCGGCGGCTCGCTCGTCCTCGCCCCCGACGGCGCCGTTTACGCCTACATCGGTGCGGCCGGCATCGTCGATCTCGGCCACACGGATTTCGCCGACGGCGGCCTGTGGTTCAAGCTCCCCGTCCAGCCGGCGAACCTGGACAACCTGGGGATCCGGGTCGGGACGAAGGCGACCGCGGGTGGCGGCCTCGTCGTGGTCAACGATGTCCGGGGTGGCGTCAAGGCCGAGGTGATCGGGGTCGACGTGGGCGCGGCGGGCGACGTGTCGATCACCGCGAGCGAACGGGCCGTCATCGAGTCCCGCGACACCAGCACGGTCACCGCGGACGGCGGATCGGGATCGAACAGCGGCAACGTCGTCATCGTCACCAATGTGGTGCTGAGCGGCGCTACCGCCACCGTGGACCGGGCCACCGTCACGGCCGGAGGTCACGTGACGTTGACCGCCGACAACGGCTCCTCGCTCGTGGCTGCGATCGAGTCGGTCACCCGCGCGGCGGGCGTGGGCGTGGGCGTCACGCTGGCCTTCAACTCGATGGGCTGGCACTCGGCCAACATCGTCTTCAACACCGCCGAGGCGATCTCGGGTGCCGACATTGGGTCCCAGACGCCCGTGGCGGCCACGGCGTCCGCGACCTCCACCCGGATCCAGGCCGGAGGCCGCGTGGACATCGGAGCCACCAACCGCGCCAGCCTCGACGCCCACGTGGGCACGGCCGTGGCCTCGCTGGTCGCCGCGCCGCAGGGCAACGCCACCTCCGTCGCGATCGGCGCGGTGGTGGCCATGAACAAGGTGAGCACCCAGACCACCGCTTCCCTCCAGGGGGCCAACGTGATGGCGTTCGGGCCGATCGCGGTGGCGGCGGACCATGCGGCGAGAATCCGTTCCGACGTGGTCGCGCCGGTGACGGCCATCGGGGCCTCGTTCGAGAAGAGCGTGGCGGTGGGCGTCGCGGTCAGCATCGCGCGCAACGACGTCCGGACCGACACCGACGCGACGGTGAACGCGAGTTCGCTCACCAGCCGCGGGGTCGCCGACCCGCAGGCCGACGGCATCGCGGTGACGGCCCGCGACCGCGCCGCGATCGACGCGGTGTCCCGGGCCTCGGCCGTGGCGCTGGCTGCGGGCCTCGACAAGAGCGTTGCCTGTTCCGGTGGCGGCGCCGTGGCGCTCAACCTCGTCCTCGGGCACGTCCGGGCGACGGTCACAGGCGCGACCCTCACGGCCGCGCGCGACTCGGTGGCGATCACCGCGACCACCGCGGCGGGGATCCGCGCCACGGTGGCGGCGCTGGCGGCGTCGGCCGCCCTGAGCGGCTCGGGGTTGTCGGCAGGGATCGCCCTGGGCGTCGCCGTGGCGCGCAACCTCATCGGCTGGACCATGTACGGCGGGCCGGTGGCACTCGACGTGGCGGCGTCCGCTACCGACAGCGCGCTCACTGCAGGCACGGGGGTCTCGCTCGAGGCGAGCGGGACCGAGACCATCGCCGCGGTCATTGAGGCCCTGGCGCTCGCGGTCGCGGCGTCCTCGGAGAACGCCGTCGGCGTCGGCATCGCCGGGCTGTTCGTGGAGAACAAGATCGCCGCCCGCATCGCGGCGACCGCCACCCGCACCGCGGTCGATTCGGGGGCGAGCGCCGCCGTCACGGCCCGCCACGCCGCGACGATCACGGCCAACGCGCTGGCCGCCTCGGTGGCGGTGAGCCTCGCGGGCGGCAAGGGCGGCGCCGTCGCCGTCGGCTTGGCGGTCGCCCACAACACGATCCTCGCCGATGTCCTGGCGTCGATCGTCGAGCCCGGCACGATCCGTGCACCGGGAGGCATTCGGGTCGAGGCGACGGACGCCTGCACGATCCTCGCCCAGGCCATCGGCATCGGCATCTCCGTCGCGTTCGCGGGGGGCACGCCCGCGCTGAGCCTCACCGGCGGCGGCTCCGAGGCCACCAACCGCATCGGCGGCGCGACGCGGGCGAGGATCGCGGGCGGATCGTTGGGGACCGCCTCCACCCCGGTCAAGGACGTCACGGTCCACGCGGCGTCCACCGCAGCCATCAAGGCCGTGGTGGCCGGCGCGAGCGGAGCGGTCGCGGGCAGCGGCGGCTCCGGGGTCACCGTCTCGCTCGGAGCGGGCGTGGCCCGCAACCTGATCGGCCAGAACGAGGCCGCCGTCACCAGCACGTACACCTCAGACCAGACCCCCGTGAGCCTCGCCGTGGGCGACACCGTGCGCCTGGTCGGCGGAGTCCTCGAGGGCGAGGTCTACACCTATCGCGGCCCACCGCGGGCGGGTGTCACCTTGGCCAACGAACAGTACACCGACCCCCGCCAGTGGACGCGGGCGGGCCTGACTCCGCAGGCTGCGGCCGTCGAAGCCCTCGTCGTCGGCATGCAGGTCCACAGCTCCGGCACCCTCACCCTGAACGCCACCTCCACCCGCTCCATCGAGGCACTCGTCCTCGCCACCACCGTCGGAGTCGGGGTGGCCGGCTCCGCCAGCGTCGGCGTGGGCCTGGCCGCCACCTACGCCGAAAACCGCATCGCCAGCGCCACCCGCGCGCTCCTCGACCCCGTGATCGTCGAGGCCTACGGTCTCTCCGTCACGGCGTCCGACGCCTCGTCGATCCGCGTGCTCGCGATCGGGTCCGCCCTCGACGCGACGATCGGCGGATCCGTCGGCGTGAGCGTCGCGATCGGCGTCACCGTGGCCCTGAACCTCGTCCATGCCGACGTCGAAGCCACCGTGGACGACGTGCACGCGACGATCGGTGCCGGGGGGATCGTCGTCTCCGCCAGCTCGGCGGGTACCTGGCTCACCGACCTCACCCACGTCACCGCCGACGAGCTCGCCGACGCGGCCTCGGGCCTGCCGTCCGACGCGTCGCAGGCCGAGTCCGCGGCGGACACCACGGCGGATCGGCAGTTCCTGGCCGACCTCGCCGCCCGGATCGCCGCGGCCGGGCAGCCGCTGAGCGCTGGGAAGCGCTTCTTGACGGTCGTCTCGGCAGGCGAGGTATGGCAGTTCGTGGCGGGCACCGATGTCTTCTTCATCACCCGCGTCGCCACACCGACAGGGACCGTGTTCCGCGTCTCCCGCCCCACCATCGACGCGACGGCTGCCGCGGCGTCGCTCGCCGTCGCCATCGGCGGCAGCACCGGGGTGTCCATCGGAGGTGCCGGCGCCTACTCCCGCAACGAGGTGACCGGTTCGACGCGCGCGTGGGTGGCAAGGAGTTGGCTGAAGGCCGGCTCGGCGACGGTGAAGGCGTCCGGGACGGCGTCCCTGGCCGCCACCGTGGTCGCGGCGGCCGCGAGCGCGGCGGGCAGCGGGACCGTCTCGGTCGGGGTCTCCTTGGGGATCGGGGTCGCGGACAACCTGATCGGCGGCGTCGATGCCGCGGGACAGCGCGTCGCGTACCTGGTGGGCGCCAGCATCGGCGGTAGCGTCGTGAACGTCGCGGGGGACCTGAGGGTGGAGGCGGTCTCCGCGCAGACGATCGGTGCGCTCGTCGCGGTGGCCTCGGCGGTGGTCGCGGTCAGCGGGACCGCCGGCGTGGGCGTGGGCGGCTCGGGGGCCGTAGCGACCAACCGCATCGTCGCCGACGTGCAGGCGGCGATCACGGGTCCGGACGCCGGCGCTCCGCAGGTCGGTGCCGTCACCGCCACGGGTGTCGTCGTCCAGGCGAGCAACGCCTCCGTGATCAAGGCGCTCGTGGTGGGGGCGTCCCTCGCGCTCGCCGGCTCGCTGGTCGGGGTGTCGGTGGATGTCGGCATCTCGCTGGCTTGGAACACCGTGGACGTGGCGGTGACCGCCCTAGTGTCCGGGGTGCCCAAGGGCGTGACGGCCCAGGATCTCGACATCTCGGCGTCGGACGCCGCCGCGATCGACGTCGTTGCGGTAGCCCCGTCGTTCGCGGTGAGCGGGGGACTCGTCGGGGTGACCGTGAACGGGGCCGGGGCCGCCGCCACCAACGTGATCCTCTCCCACACCCGTGCGGTCCTCGAGACCACGACGGTCGCCCTGACGGGTGCGGCGACGGTCTCCGCGACCCGGATCTCCGCCATCCGCGCGCTGGTGGGGGCGGCGACCGCGGCCATCTCCGGCGGTTTCGTGGGGGTCGCGGTCACGGTGGGCGTCGCCGTGGCGCGCAACTACATCGGGTGGGCGGTTCAGGGCTCGGACGCCGTGGCGTCGCCGGCGGTGGTCGAAGCCCTGGTGGATCGCTCGGACGTCACCAGCACCGGCGGCCTGTCGGTGACGGCGCGTGACGCCGCCAGCATCCAGGCGCTCGTGGTGGCGTTCGCCACGGGGTTGTCCGGAGGCTTCGTCGGGGTCGCCGCCGGGGCCGCCGGGGCGAGCGCCGACAACCGCGTCCTCACACACATTCGCGCGCTGGTCCGGGGCGACGCGACCCGCCATTCGGTCCTGGCGGGTGGGCCTGTCGGGGTCCATGCCGTGGACGCCTCGCACATCCAGGCGCTCGTCGGCGCTCTGAGCGTGTCGGTGGGCGCGGGGGCCGCGGGCGTCGCCTTGTCGGTCGGCGTCTCGCTGGCGTCCAACGAGATAGGCAACCAGGTGCAGGCGGCCGTCACGGACACCGCCACGTCGGCGTCCCAGGTCGAGGTGACCGCGACCAGCGGCGGCGAGCCCGCCGTGGCGAGCGCCGGCGCGGCGCTCGGGACCACCCTGACGGACGCGGCGGAGCAGTTGGCCCGCATCTCCAAGACCGAGGGGTTCCGGATCGAGGCAGGAACGCTGGGGGCGCTCAAGTCCGCCTTGAGCGGGCTCCACCTCTCCGATCGGCTCGTGGTCACGGTGCTGGTCCCGGACAAGGAATGGGCCCTGCGCGACCTCGTCTCCGGCGGGAGCTGGATCGTCCGGACGACGTCGGCGGGCTGGGTGGCGACCCGCACCAGCATCGACGCCATGACCATCGCCGCTTCTCTCGCCGGGAGCGGCGGAGCCGGGGCCGCGTCGTTCACCGGGGCAGGTGCCGTCGCGCACAACACGGTCACGTCGACCACCACGGCCCAGGTCACGGGCGGATCGGTCACCGCCGATTCGCTGACCGTGCGCGCAGAGGCCGACGGGGCCATCGTGTCGACGGTCGTGGCAGCGGTTCTGGCGCTGAGCGGCGGAGGATTCGCCGGCTCGGTGTCGGTCGGCGTGGGGATGGCCGTCAACACCGTCGGCAGCACGCCGGGCGCGGGCGCGGACCTGGTCCTGAGCGATGCCCTGACGGCGGGGGAGGGCGTCGCCCCCGGGCAGACCGTCCTCGTGGACCGCGGCCCCTACGCGGGTCGGGTCTTCACCTACGTCGGTGGGACGCAGCTCGCATCCCTCGCGAAGGCCAACTTCTCCGAGGGAAGCCAGTGGAGCGAACGGCTGGTCCCTGAGTCCGTCGAGGTGTCCGCGTTCGTGCAGGACGCCGACATCGCCGTCGACCAGGCGACGACGATCGAGGCGCTCGACCGGCAGACGATCGCCTCCATCGTGGTGAGCGGTTCGGCCGCGATCGCCGACGGCGTGCTGGGCATCGGGGGTGCCGGGGCCGGTGCGACCGCGGACAACCGCATCGCGGTGCACGTGTCGGCCTCCGTGACCATGCCGACGTCCGGCCAGCTCACGTCGGGCAGCCTGAGCGTGACGGCGTCCGACACCTCGACGCTGGTGAGCGTCGTGGGAGCGGCGGCGTTGGCGGGCGCCAACGGGGGAACCGCTGCGAGCGGAGCCGTGGGGGTCGCGCTGGCCCGCAACACGGTGGCGAACAAGGTCCTCGCGCGGATCGAGGGCGGCACGGTAGCGACGGGGACCGGCAGCGTGACCGTGGCCGCCCTCGAGGCCGCGACCATCCGGGCGCTCACCGTGGCCGCCGCCCTCAGTGCGGCCTTCACCGCTTCGATCGCCGTGAGCGTCAGCGGTGCCGGGGCGGTCGCCGAAAACACCCTCCAGACCGCGGTGCGGGCCGAAGTCGTCCGGGCGAGGGTGACCGGCGGCGACATCGCCGTGACGGCGCAGGACACCTCCGGCATCGACGCCCTGGTCGCAGGACTGAGCGCCAGCATCGCGGAGGGTGCCGTGGCAACGGGGGCCGTGGCCATCGGCGTCGCCATCGCCCGCAACACCCTCGGCGTGCTCCACACGGTGTCCGCGTCGGTCGTGGGCAGCACGGTGACCGCGAGCGGTCGGGTCACGATCGCGGCGACGTCGAAGGCCACGGTGACCGCGCTGGTCGCGGCCGGGGCAGTGGCCGCCTCGGCCGCCGGCGTGTTCTCGCTGGCTGGCGCGGGGGCCGGAAGCGTCGCCACCAACGCGACGGCGGCGGTGGTCGAGGCCTCGGTGGGTCCGGACGGTCCCGACCATCCGTCGACCATCGGGGCGGACGCCGTGACGGTCTCCGCCCGGCAGGAGACCACCTTCTCGACCACCGGTGCCGCGCTGGCCCTGGCCGTGTCGGAAGTGGCGGTGGGTACCAGCGGGGCGGTCGCGACGAACACCATCGGGACCAACACCTCCGCCTCCACCGCAGGCACGATCACGGCAACCCACGATGTGGTCGTGGGGGCGACCGAGGTCAGCACCGCGACGGCGACCCTGGCCAGCGGGTCGATCGCCGGGGGCCTGGTGGCAGTGGCGGGCGCGAACGCCAAGACGAGCAACACCAGCAGCGGGATCGTGACGGCCGCACTCGGGGGCAGCATCACCTCCCGCGCAGGCGACGTGCGGGTCGGGGCGACGCGGACCGCCACCGCGACCAGCGAGACCTACCACGTCGCCATCGCGGTCGGCCTCGGTGCGGCGGTCGCCGACGTCGGGGCAGCCTCGACCGTCGGGGGCAGCACCACGGCCCGCTTGGCCGGGGGAGCCCGCGTGGACGCGCACGGTCGCGTGGTGGTGGCGGCAACATCGACGCCCACAGCCCAGGCCACTCACGAGGGAGGCTCCGGTGCCGTCGGAGCGGTCAACTCGGACATCAACGATCTCGCGACCGTAGCGGAGACGCTGCTGGCCGAGGTGGGCCACGGGGCGTCGGTGAAGGCGGCGTCGCTAGCGGTGAGCGCCACCGGCACCCGGCTGGCGGACGCGACGGTGCGGTCCGGAGCGCTCGGAATCGCCACGAGCGGGATCCTGGGGGCGAAGGCCAGCGTCGCGGCGTCCGCCACGGCGCGCGTCGGCGCGGCGACCGTCGAGACGTCGGAGGAGACGTCCGTGGCGACCACGGTGACCAATGGCGCCAGCGCCACGATCACCACCCTCGCGGGTGCGCTGGTGGCAACGGGCACGCTCACCGCAGTCGCCGAGGTGGTCGGCGCGGGCGCGACGAGCGAGGTGCTGGCCGGGTCGAAGCTGGCCGTGGGCGACCTGTCCGTCACCGCGGCGTCCACCAACACCGCAACCGGCCTGGCGTCGATGACGGGGGCAGGCGGCGTGCGCGTGGGGGCGCTCCGCGTCACGGCCCGCGTAGGGGCCGGCACCACCGCCACTCTCGCCGGTGAGGTCACGCGGGTCACCCCGGTCGCCGCGGCCCCGGATGTCACGGTGAAGGCGACGAGCACCGACGCCGCGTCCGCCACCACCTCCCGGAGCGGGATCGCGGCCCTGAATCTGGGCACGGCGACTCCGCAGGCCAGCGTGTCGTCGCCGGTAGCTGCCTCGCTCGGCGCGGGCGCCCGACTGACGAAGGTCGCAACCGCGGAGGTGTGTGCGGAGGCCACGCGGACGGCGAGGTCCGACACCACCATGTGGTCGGCCGCTCTTGCGTCCGGCGAGTACACACAACCCACGGCGTCCGTGGGGGCCCCGACGACCGCGTCCCTCGACGGGACGGTATCGGGCGCCACCTCGGTGGCCGTCCGCGCCAAGGCGACCAACGAGGCGACCTCGATCGTGGGCGCTTTCAGCGTCGCCGTGGTCACCGTGCGCGACACGTCCCCGGTCGCGCGGATCACGTCGGCCACGGCAACGGCCGCACGCCTGGAGGCCGGAGCCCGCGTGACGGACGTCGGGGGAGCCGTCACGATCGACGCAGTCGCCAGTAACAACGCCAGCGCACTCGGCGGCAGCCGAGGTGCGGGACTGGTCTCGGTCGGCTCCGGTGAGCCCGTCGCGAGCGACGCCGCCGTCACCACCGCGTCCGCCCTCGGGAACATCGGCGGCGGAGCCGGTCACCCGGGCGCGGCATCGATCCTGGTGAGCGCGGACGGGCGCGACGCCGCGCTCGCGTCCCTGCGCACCTTCGACGCCGGGGCCGTCATGATCGGCACGGGCAACGCCACCGCCGAGACCACCGCCTCGGTCGCCACAGCGGTGGCTGGGAGCCAGGTCGCCTCGGGGTCGTACACGGCGCGCGCCTACGGCTCCACGGACGCCGACGCGTCGGTGGTCGGGACCGGCGGCGGCATCGTGACTGTGACGAACAACACGGCCACGGCGTCCTCGCGCCCGTGGGTCACCACGACGGTCCAGGGTGGCACCTACCTGGAGTCGGGGACAACGCTTTCCGTCACCGCCGACCACGGCGGCGCGCCACCCGGGGTTCCGGATACGACCCTGAAGGTCGTTGATGTCACGGCCAACACGCTGACGCTGCGTGGCCCCCACGGCTTGACCACGGGTGCCACCGTCACCTACCGGGCGAACGGCACCCCGATCGGCGGGCTCGAAGCCAACCGCGACTACGGCGTCCTCGTCGTCGACAGCGACACCGTGAAGCTGGGCGTACCTTTGGCCTTCGGTCAGAGCGGCGGAGTCACGATCGACCGGCTGACCGGCAACCTCGTGTTCCCCTCCCCGCATCTGCTCCAGACCGGCGACCGCGTCACGCTGACGCTGGACGGCACGTCGAGCATCCCCGGCCTCACCAGCGGCGCCACGTACACCGTCGTCCGCGTGGACGATCATCAGCTCAAGTTGAGGGACACCACGGTGCCGACGGGGTCCTACGTCTTCGACCCGGGGTCGCTGGCGGATGGGGGAGGCCTCGCTGCAGTGATCGGGAACATCATCCTCGCGCCTGCGGGGAGCTTCGCGGACGGCCAGAAGGTGACATACCACGCCCCCGAATCGGCGCGGTTCACGGCGGGGAGCGTCGTGGACGCCGACCACAGGATCTGGCTCGACCGCGCCTTCGCGAATGGCACCCTGCTGCGCTACACCAACGAACCCTCGCTCGGGGTGACCAGCCCCACGCCGATCGGTGGGCTCACGAACGGCGGCCTCTACGTCGCCTGCGGCCTGTCCGAGACGTCGCTGCAGTTGTCCACCACGTCGGGCTGCGACGCGATCGTGCCGGTGATCGGGAGCGGCGCGACCGGCATGCATGCCCTGTCCCTCGCTGACCAGCAACCTATCCCGGGTTTGGCGGATGGCCGACTCTACACGGTGAGTGTCGTGGGCTCCGGGCCCGCCTTCATGGCGATCATGTTGGTGGACGCCAACGGGGCGGTGGCCACGCTGGGTGGTGTCGCCTCTAGCCGCGGCCAGCACGTGCTGTCCAGCGACGGCATCCCCCTCACGAGCGGGACGGGCAGCGGGGCACTCGTCTTCGACCTCACCGGCGGCGACGTGGACGCGGCCGATGTGCTCGACCTCCACGGCGGGACGAGCGCCCTGGTCGCGCCCGCCGGCGACGGCACGGTGTCCGCGGCCGCCACGGGGTCGGGCGTCGGCGTCATCCGCGTTGGCGCTGCCAGTTCGTCGGCCACCTCCAGCCCGACCGTCACGGTGGAGGTGACCACGGGCACCACGATGGTGAGTGGGCTCGACACCTGGATCGAAGCCAGTTCGCTCGCGCGCGGGGTGGCCGTCTCCTCGCACCGCGGCGCCGGCGGCATTTCGGTGGGCCGTGCCACGGCGAACCTCACCGAGATCAACGACGTCCGGACCACCCTCGGGCAGGTCAGCATCACTGCTGGGCGCGACCTGGCCGTGCTCGCCACCGGATTCCTCGCCGGGCGCTCGGTGGCCGCGAGCGACGGCGGCGGTTTCGTGGACATCAGCAATGCTCGCGCCAACGCCCGCACCAACCAGCAGGTCCACACGGTCATCGACGGCGCCCTCACGGCCGGGCGGACCCTCATGGCGGAGGCCCGCTCGGGGGCGGATCTGTACCTGGACGCGTGGACACGCGCGGTGGGCGGTGGCGCGGGCTCCTACGCCAACGTCCGCCAGTGGGGCACGAGCGAGACCGACCAGGCATGGCGCCTCGAGATTGGAGCGGACACCTCCTACGCGAGCAACGTGGTGGAACTGCGCGAACACGCCCGCCTCACGGCGCCGCGGGTGTGGGTCGACGCGCTCGTGGGGGCGGCGTCCACCCTCAACGCGAACGGCGATCTGGTCCCGGACAGCGCACGGGCGATGCGGTTCGCCGCCACGGCCATGGCGTACGGCTACGCGAAGGCCGTCGGGGCGCGCAACGAGGTCCGCGCGTGGGTGCAGGTCCGGATGGCCACCGCCGTGACCATGGCGGGGTCTGTCCGAATCGTCGCCGACGAGGTGGTCCTGCGGTCTTTGCGCGTGGCGGCCTGGCTCTGGGCAGGGGCGACGGCCACGACCCGGGCGCTCGCGGTCACCAACTCGACCTCGATCGTGAGCGACACGCTCTACGCCATCGTCTCCGGTGTTGCGGGCTCGAACATCACGACCCATACGCTCGGGGTGACGTCGTCGGACTGGGCCGCAGTCTTGACGTCGACCTCCACCAAGGATGCTCTCAAGGGTGACTCCGGGAGTGAAAGCCAGCAGTTGGCTCGGATGGGCGCGCAGGAGATCTTCTGGGAGGCGACGGTCGTACTCCTCGCCTCGCCGAACCCGCGCCTGACGGTCGACGCCTCGGGCAGGATCGTCGAGATCGGTCCGAACGTGGTCGTGCGTGCCTACGACCCGGTTGCCCGCACCTTCTCGAACCCCCTCGGCCTCGGCGCCGTCGTCCCCGCCGGCCACTGGATCGACGTGGGCGATCTGGTCAACACCGGTCACGGGAAGGCGCGGTTCGAGGGCGGTCCGGTGGGCACCCCGTCCTCCACGATTTGGGGCAACGCCGGGCAGTTCATCAGCCAGGACGCCTGGACGTCGGTGACGATCACCAACGCGTCCGACCGGCGCCTCGTCACCCACGACATCTCGGTGGCGTCCACCGGACACCTCGTCATCGAAATCCTGGCCGACGCGGTGCCCGGCCCCACAGACAGCCCACCCAACGGGCAATCGCTGCCGTACCCGAATCAGGTCACCTTCGAGTTCGACCTCAGCCATTCCTACCCGGCGACGCTGGTCACCATCGCCAACACCCAGCCGGGTGGAGTCGCGGCGTCCGACATTGTCCTGGACGGCAACATCGTCAACCCGATGGGCTGGACAGTCGTGTCCAATGCGCGCGGGCATATCGGTGCGGGTCCGGACGCGGCGTCCGAACTCCTCACCACCAACCGCCTCGTCATGACGTCTCCGCTCGGCTCGATCGGCACGCGGGCGTCGGCCACCGCGAGCCGCGCGCCGGTGTCGGTCCGGCTCGTCCGGTTCACCGGAAGCGACGGCGTCGTGCGCGACCCCTTCCTGGACGCGCGGGCGGCCGGCGACCTCGTCCTCGATCTGGCGCCGATGGACCGCAGCGCGGACCCGGCCCCCGCGACTGCCGACTGGGCGATCGCTACCCTGTGGGCCGGGCACGACGTGGACGTGCTGGTCGCCGATCCTCGCGCTGCGACGGACGCGGCAACGGGTTCCGGATCCGCTCAAGTGCCGGTCTACCACTTCCACTACGACACGGGCCGCTACGAGTACGGGGACGGCACCGGCTGGTACGCCGCGCACTTCCGTCCCGACACCGTCCCCGCGTCCCTGGCCGCGGCGCTGCGGGCGCTCGGTACCGGCGCAGGGGCTGCGGTCGGCGGCACGGTGAGGTTCGCGGACGTCACGGCCGGCAACAGCATCGACATCCGCCACGACGCGACCGGGGCGCGCGTCGCCTTCACGCTGGTGACGGACGCCGCGGCGCTCGGCCTGCCCTTCCCGACTCAGCCGACGGGCCCGCGCGTGGACGTGTCCACCAACGGCGATGTCGAGCTCCGCGAGCGCGAGGGCGACCTGCTCGCCGGGCTGATCCGGTCCACCGCCGGCAACGTCCGCGCCAGCGCGGACCAGCGCATCCTCGACGCCGACGGCCTGCCGACGCTCGACATCGCCGGTGCCGGGGTGGCGCTGACTCCGGGCCTGGGCACGACCGTGGGCGGGGTGGGGGTGCCCACCGACTGGCTCGAGCTGGCGGCGACGAGCACCTTCGACGTCACCGACACCCTCGCTCCCACGCAGGGCGTGTACGTCCACCAGCCGCAGGGCACGCTTCTGTTGGGCACGGTCGCCTCCAGCGGCGACGTGGCGCTGACCACGGGGAACGGGTCGATTCTCGCCGGTCCGGACGCCCGCCCGACGCCCCAAGTCGTCGGCCGGTCGGTGTTCCTGCGGGCGGAGGGAGGCAGCATCGGCCTGCCCGACGGGACTCGCGACGTCACCATCGACTCCGCGGCGGCCGCGGGCGGCGTGGTCGGGCTGGAGGCCTCCGGGTCGGTCTTCGTCGAGGAGGTTTCCGGGGCGATGCGCCTGGTCCTGGCCCACGCGCGCAACGGCTCGGTGTCGGTGTCGGTGCGCGACAGCGCGGCCGCCGGGGAGAATCTGGAGCTGCTCGCCAGCGGGGCCGTGCGGTTCGCCCCGACGGGTCCGGACGCCCCCCGCCCGGTCGACCACGGTGCGGCTCTGGCCGAGGGTACGCTGCCCGGCTCCGGGACCATCCGGCTGCGGGCCGGCGACGACCTGCGGACGTCGGTCAACAGCCTGGTCCACGCCAGCGGTGCCATCGAGCTGCGGGCCGACTGGGGCAACCTCGACCCCGGCGTCGGCGGGACGATCGTCCTGGGCGGCGACATCACCGCGGGCTACGGAAGCATCGCCCCGCACGCGCCACCGCCGGTGACGAGCATCTTCGGCAACACCGACTCCGACGTCTTCTGGTTCGGCGACCCCTCCGGCGCTGCCCTCGGCGACCGGCTCGGCGATCCGGGCTACCTCCACCTCGGCGCCCAGACGCGGGCCTACGGCGGCGACACCACCACGGCGACCGCGTCCGGCGATCCCGACACCTTCGTCGTCCACTACCTCCAGACCATGGCGGTCGCCGTCGGTCACACCCTCGTCCTCGACGGCCAAGGCGGCGCGGACACCTACACCGTCTACACCACGGGCAGCCGGGCCGTCGCCAGCGGCGTCCGCGACTACACCGTCATCCTCCTCGACACCGGCGCGAGCGGCCGCGACGAGGCGACGGTCCTCGGCGTCGAAGGCTCGCCCAGGGACGTCACCGACGATGTGTTCCTGTTGCGGGCCGCGACCTGCCTGCCGGCGGGCGGCGGCTTCGGCTGCGCCGGTCCGAACGAGGTCGCCCACGCGCCCGCCTTCGCGGCCCTGCTCCACAGCGCCGCTTCGAATCCTGCCGTCGCCGCGGGAACCGCTGCGGCGTCGGTCCAGCGGGTCGCCTACGACACCGGACTGGAGCACCTCACGATCGAGGGCCTGGGCGGCAACGATCGGTTCGCGTCCGACGACACCAGCGTGCCGGTTCACCTGGACGGCGGAGACGGCAACGACAGCTTCGTCATCGGCCAGCTCTTCGGCACGCCGCGGGATGCCGCCGCGGGCGTCCGGCCTTGTGATGGGTTCCCCGTCCTCATCGAGACGATCTCCGGGCTGCTGTCTCCCGGCAACCACGCGCCGCTGACGGCCTCCGGTGGCGACGGCGACGACCGGTTCGTGGTGAACGCCAACCTCGACTCGCTGCACCTGTTCGGCGACGCGGGATCCGACATGCTGACCGTCCACGCGTACGCCCTTGCGGGTGGCGGCTACCAGGTGAACGCCACCGTGACCTTCGACGGTGGCGCCGGCACCGACAAGACGGCCGTGGTGGGGACCGACCTGGCCGACGCTTTCGTCGTCACCTCGGCCGGCGTGTTCGGGGCCGGCCTGGCCGTCCTCGCCACGAGCGAGTTCGTCGCCGTGGACGCCGCGGGCGGCGACGACGCGGTCTTCGTGCTGTCGACACCCCTGTGGGTGGCGACGCGGGTGTTCGGCGGGTACGGCAGCGACACGATCGGTGTGTCCGGCGATGTCGTCGAGACGATCGTCACGAGCCTGCCGTCGGCGATCGGTCCCGCCGTCCACGTGCTCCTCAGCACCATCCTGGGTCCGCTCGCGGTCGACGGCGGGGCGGATCCGCTCGCGTCGGTCCTGGAGGCGGCGGTCGTCTTGCCGCACGAGACCAACGGACCGCTGCCGATCGGCCCGGCCCCGCTGCCGGAGTCCGGCAAGGTCGACATCCTCACCCTCTACGACGACAGGCGCGTCGCCGACAGCCACGGCATCATGACCTCCGCCGGGGTGATCGGCCTCACCGCGACCGGCAGCCTCACCTTCGAGGCAAACTCCTTCGGCGAGACGACGTTTGTCCGCGGCGAGATCTCCTACGGTGCGGTGACTGCGGCGGCCTCGGCCGAGCCACCGGGAAGCCACTACGTCATCGACGATGTCACGAGCACGGTCGAGACGGTGCAGGTGCTGCTGGGCCAGGGCAACGACGTCTTCGACGTCCAGGGCACCCTCGTGCCGGCCGTGGCGACCGTCCGCGGGCCGCTCGTCGTCATCCACGGCGGCGGCAACCGCGCCACGCCCAACGGGCTGCCCGGCGGCGACACGCTCCGCGCCGGTGCGCCCGGGGTGACCGACGCCCACGGTACCGAGGTGCCGTGCGGTCCGGTGATCGGGGGTCCCGCCAGCCCGCTGGTGCTGTTCGGCGACACCTCGGCCGACGGCCTGTGGTACTCCGGCCATGCCGGCGGGATCGTCGTGAGCGGCCGCCGGTTCGGCGCCGGGAGCCCGTTCGCGCAGTCCGGTAACGACCTCATCGTCGCGTCCTGGCTGTTCCTCGACGTAGCCGTCGAGGACCTGCCGAGCGTCGGCGTCTCCGCCTACGGCGGGCCCGGCGCCGACACCATCATGGGGACGCAGGCGGGCGACCACCTGGCCGGCGGTTCCGGCGACGACATCGTCGTCGGCCTCGGCGGCCTCGACCACCTCTACGGCGACAACGGGATGAACGTCGATGTCGTCACCCGCGGGCTCACCCTGCCGTCGTGGCCGACCGGCGGCTCGCCGGTCGCGGACGACCTCGCACCCGGTGTGGACATGGTGTGGGGCGACGGACGCCGCGGCACCGAGTCGCTGCCCGGCGTCGACATCCTGTTCGGCGACTTCGGCCAGGTTCTGCAGGATGTGGCCGATCTGCCGGGGCAGTCGCTCCCGCAGAAGATCCAGACCACGCTGGGCGTGCTCGTCGCCGCGACCGACCGGACCGACGGGGTCGGCGACTGCCTGGTCGGCAGCGGCGCCGACGACTACGCCTTCGGCGGCAACGGCGACGACGAGATCAACGCCCGCAACGGCCGCAACCTGATCGTCGGCGACCACGGGCGGCTCACCCTGGCTCCGCGCACGATCATCCTGGAGACCACCGACCCGTCCGCCTTCGGGGCCGACACCATCAAGGCCGGCGACGGCGCCGATGTCATCCTGGGCGGCTCCGGCGCGGACACCATCGCGGCGGGCAACGGCGCGAACATGGTGGCGGGGGACAACGGCCGGTTCGTCGAGATCCTCGATGCGCTGCCCGCGTGGTCGGTGCTGCCGACGACCCTCCGGCGCCTCGAGACCACCAACCCCGCCGACGGCGGCACGGACATCATCGAGGCTGGCGTCGACGTCGACATGATCGTGGCGGGGGCCGGAGCCGACGTGGTCGGTGCCGGCGCGGGCGACGACGTGGTGGTAGGCGACCAGGGGCGGATCGACACGATCGTGATCGGGGACGCCCTCACGGGCTGGGCCGTGACGACCCTCGACAACGCCGTCGGCGGCGACGACGTGCTGATGGGCGGCTTCGGTGCGGACGTGATCGTCGGCGGGACCGGCGCGGACGCGGCGGACGGCGGTTTCGGGGCCGACCTGGTGTTCGGCGACAACGCGGCCCTCGAGCGCGTCGTCGCCTCGTCGCACACCCCGACGGTCCGGATGCCGCTGTTGTCCTTCGCCGTCGGCGACGACATTGCCGCGCTGACGGCGTCCGCCACCCGCCTGCTCGGCGGCGCCGCGGCGTCCGGCTCCCTCGACTACCTGCGGATCCGCCTGCTCGACCACGACACGGCGAGCCAGGCGGCCGGACCCCTCACGTGGGGCAACGACTACCTGGCGGGCGGCCCCGGCGACGACCTGGTGTGGGGGCAACTCGGCGACGATGTCCTGCTCGGCGACGCCGACATCGCCACGCACTCGGAGTGGGGCCGGGCCGCCGCCTGGCGGAGCGAGGCCGGCTACCTGCACGTCACTCCGAGCGTCGAGGCCGCCACCGACGGCAACGACTACCTCGAGGGCGGGGGCGGCGACGATGTCGTCTTCGGCGGCCTCGGCGACGACGACATCATCGGCGGCAGCTCCGACCTGTTCGGCCTCACCACCGGGGCCCAGCGCCCGGACGGCAGCGATCTGCTGTTCGGCGGTGCCGGCACCCGGATCGGTCGCAACGACGACGCGGCGGGCTTGACCGATTCCGACGTCATCGTGGGCGACAACGGCACGATCGTCCGGCTCGTGGCGGTCGGCAGCACCGTCGCCACCCGGACCCCCGAGGACTGGCGTTCGCAAGGCCAGGGGTTGCCGACGGGTGTCCTGCTGCGTGTCGTCACGTTGCTGGACTACACCGAGGGAGGCCCGGACGCGGCGCCGGCGCTGTTCCCCGGCATGACCCAGGAGCGCGCCGCCCACGCGGGCACCTCGGTGGTCGACGTGTGGGGCATCGACGAGATCCACGGCGAGGCGGGCGCCGACGCGCTGTACGCCGGCGGCGGCAACGACGTGGTCTACGGCGACGCCGGCAACGACAATGTCCTCGGTGGGTGGGGTCACGACTGGATCTCCGGCGGCACCGGCGCCGACCTGCTCCACGGCGACGAGGCCTGGACGCCGGCGTCCGGAACCGCTCCGTCGAGCTACGGCAACGACGCGATCTTCGGCGGCTGGGACGCCGACGTCCTCGACGGCGGGTCCGGCGACGACGCCCTCTCCGGCGCCGAGGCGCTCGACTGGTCGTACGCGCCCGACTACCGCGGCGGGCTGGAGGAGACCGACTGGAACCGCCCGTTCAACGACGGCAACCTGCTCGGCACGCTCAGCGGCACCCCGTTCGTCCGCGACGCGGCCCCCTACGCGTCGAAGATCCTCACCTTCCACGCCGACGGCTCGATCGTCGGCATCGGCTGGACGCCGATCCTCGCGCCGATCGGCGGACGCCACCCGCGCAGCGTGCGGGTGTACACCGGGGGGTCCGAGCTGGTCTTCTTCCTCACCAACGACGCCGCGGACGGCCGGATCGAACGCGCCGGCAAGCCGGGTCGCGCGGCCACCTTCACCGACGGCGACGACCTCCTCCTCGGCCAGGACGGGTCCGACTGGTTGGTCGGCGGCACGGGCCGCGATGTCCTGTGGGGCGGGGCCGGGGTCGACCTGCTCAACGGCGACGACCGTCCGGACGCGGACGGCGCCAACGGCTACGCCCACGCGACCACCGCCGACACCCTCATCGGCGGCGCGGGACGCGATGTCTTCGTGCGCAGCGCCGCCGACTCGGTCACCCGGGACGATGGGCACCTCACCGTCGCGTCGTTGGCGTCCGGGGCGTTCGCGCGCTGGCCGGTGGATCGCCTCGTCCCGAGCAAGGTGGCCAGCGCCCTGCGGCGGTTCGCGGGGTACCTCGGCGCGCAGGCGGTCCTCGTGCCGGTGACGGATCCGGTGCTGTCGAGCCCCGGCGAGCCGGTGTGGTCGCCCACATTCCAGCAGGTGCCGACGCTGGATGGGGCCGCGGCGCTTCCGGCCGGGCTCATCGATCCGGTGGGGGCGAGGCTGCCGTCGTGCACGCACGGCCGCGAGCCGACCTGCCTGGTCCGCACCACGACCCTGCTCGTCACGGCCGGCGCCACCCTCGCCCTGCCGACGACCCTCCAGGTCGCCGATGTCGTGGCGAACCTCCGCCTGTGCGGACGCACCTCGTGCCTGCGAGGCCCGCAGCCCCTGACCCGCGACGATGTCGCGACCCTCGCCATCTTGGCGGCCGGGTGGTCCGTCCAGCCGTCCGTCCCGTCGGTCGCCGGGCCGCCGCCCATCACCGTGTCGCCGACGGCCCTGGCCCAGGCCTGGCGCCCCAGCTCCGACGCGGATGCCTGGCTGGGTGAGACCCCGCCGTGGCCGGACGCCGCCCCGCCGGCCTTCGTGGAGCTCGCGGCGCTGCCGTGGGAGTCGAACGTGGACG
This sequence comes from uncultured Nigerium sp., assembly GCA_964482465.1. Lineage (GTDB taxonomy): Bacteria > Actinomycetota > Actinomycetes > Propionibacteriales > Propionibacteriaceae > Propioniciclava. The sequence continues at coordinate 29,915 of CAYZXQ010000006.1, forward strand.
TGACGGTGCTGGTCGGCATCGACGCGGCCACGCGCGCGGACGCCGCGGCCGTCGGCCTGCGGCTGCGTGAATCGCTGTGGCTCGGGACGGTCCCCGGGGCGTCGGTCGTCGGGCTCGCGCTCGGCTGGCCGGTGCCGTGGGTCGAGCCCGAGGCCCTCAACGCCGTGCGGCCGCAGGGCCTGGGCACGCCGGACTTCGTGGCGTTCGCCGATCTCGCCTGGGCCAGGCTCCCGCTGGTCACCACCCGGGCCGTCTCGGGCACCCCGGATCTCGCCGCCTACCGGCACCGCAAGGATCCGACCCCGCCGCTGCCCGAGCCGGACGTCAACGACGTGGCGGCGAGCATCGCTGTCCGCTGGTCGGCCGTCGCCTTGTTGGTCGACGCGCGTTGGCCGCGCGGGGTGGCGCAGTGGGTCGCCCCCGGGGCGCCGCCGGCGATCCAGGCCCCGACCGGCACCACCCCCGGCCCCGCCATCCCCGACCCGGACGCCCCCGCGCCGCTGTTCTGGGTCTTCGCCGCCCGGCCCTACCAGCCCTGGGACTTCACGCGCCCCGGCGGCCCGGACCTCGGACTGCCGCTGGGCGGTGCCTGGACGCGGGTGGCGACGGCCGCCTACGTGCCGTGGGGCCGCCCGATCGCGGTGGGGGCGATCACGTTGGTCCCGCTGTCGGCCTTCGGCGTCGAGCAGGGCACCACTCCGTTCGGCCCCGCCGCGCCGTGGCTCGGGCTCGGGGACGCTCCGGCCTCCTGGCTCATGCCGCAGTTGGTCCCGCACCTCATCGACGTGGCGGTCCACGCCGGCCTCTTCCGGATCCTCCCGCGGAACCCTCGCCCGGCCCTGGAGGCGGTCGTGCCCGACTGGGCGCCGACGCTCGCCCGGTTCCCCGATCTCGGTCCGGACCGCCTGTACGTCCCCGTGACCGTCGTCGTCCTCCTGCCGCTGGAGCCGGTGGTGAAGCATCACGGCCACGACACCCCGCCGCCCGCGCCCGTGCCACCGGCCCGGACGGGCACCCCAACCGCCCGGACGTCCGCTCCGACCGCGAAGCCCCCAACCAGCACGCCCACGCACCGCACCTCGCCGCCGCCACGCCCCAAGTCGGTGCCGAAACCCGCACCGAAGCCGGAGGCCGAACGGCCCCCGCGGCCGCCGCGGCCGCTCCCGCCCGCGTGGGCCCAGGTGGTCTGGTTCCGGGCACTCGGCCTCGGCGCAGTCCTCCCGGTCTTCCTTCCGGGCGACGGCAGCGAGGGCCTGCCGTGGCCGCAGCCCGGTGTCCGGGGGGTCGTGTTGCCGGTCGGCATCACGACGGTCTACACCGCGACGGTCGTGTCGTCCGGTGGCCCCGCGCCCCGCGCCGACCGGCTGGTGGGCGGGTTGACGCGCCAGGTGGTCGCCAGCCCGGCGACGGCCCGGCTGCTCGCCGGACGGACCGGCGGCGACCTCGTCACCCCGGTGCCCGGGCGCCGACCCCCTGTCCCGCGGCCGAACGACGCCGGCACGACGATGCTGGTGGGAGACCCCGTCGCACTGCCTGGACGGTGACCGCCCGGGGCGGGCCCGCTCACGGACGCGACGGGGGGCTCCGGCGGGTTTTGCTAGGGTTCGGGTTCGGATTCACCGCCGACGGTGAGCCCGGATAGGACACCCATGACGGACGTGGTCGCGCGCGAGGAAGTCCCGGCCCTGCTGGTCCTGGAGGACGGACGATCGTTCCGGGGGGTGTCGTTCGGGGCCCCCGGCGAGGCCTTCGGGGAGGCCGTGTTCTCCACCGGCATGACCGGCTACCAGGAGACCCTCACGGATCCCTCCTACCGCCGCCAGGTCGTCATCGCGACGGCCCCGCAGATCGGCAACACCGGCTGGAACGACGAGGACGACGAGTCCCGGCGCATCTGGGTCGCCGGATATGTGGTGCGCGACCTGAGCCGCGTGCGGTCCAATTGGCGCAGCACCCGCACCCTGGACGCCGAGCTGCGCGCCCAGGGAGTCGTCGGGGTCGCCGAGGTCGACACCCGCGCCCTCACGCGCCACCTGCGCGAGCGCGGCGCGATGCGGGTCGGGCTGTCCACCACGACGCTCGACCCCCAGGCCCTCCTGGCCAAGGTGCTGGCCCAGCCGCGGATGGCCGGATCCAACCTGGTCGGCGAGGTCACCATCGACCGGCCCCATGTCGTGCCCGCCCGGGGCGCGAAGCGGCACACCGTGGCCGCCATCGACCTCGGCATCAAGGACATGACCCCCGAGCTGATGGCGCGCCGCGGCCTGGAGGTCCACGTCCTGCCCGCGACCACGACCCTCGCGGACATCCGCGCGCTCGGCGCCGACGGGGTGTTCTTCAGCAACGGTCCCGGCGACCCGGCGACCGCCGACGACGCCGTGGCGCTGCTGACCGAGGTCCTGGACGCCGGCCTGCCCTACTTCGGTATCTGCTTCGGCAACCAGATCTTCGGCCGGGCGCTGGGGTTCGGCACCTACAAGCTGGTTTACGGCCATCGCGGCATCAACCAGCCCGTCATGGATCTGCGTACCCGCAAGGTCGAGATCACCGCCCAGAACCACGGCTTCGCTGTCGACGCCCCCCTGGAGGGCGCCACGCCGACGCGCTGGGGCGACGCGCGGGTGTCCCATGTGTGCCTCAACGACGACGTCGTCGAGGGATTGGAGCTCGTGGACGCCGCAGGTCGCGTCCTCGGCTTCTCCGTCCAGTACCACCCCGAGGCTGCGGCCGGTCCGCACGACTCGGCCTACCTCTTCGACCGCTTCGTCGCGATGCTGGACGCCGCGGCGTCCGCCCGCGCGGACCAACAGGCTGCGACGACGGGGGAGAACTGACATGCCGCGCCGCGACGACATCCGCTCCATCCTCGTCATCGGCTCCGGGCCGATCGTCATCGGCCAGGCCTGCGAGTTCGACTACTCGGGCACGCAGGCCTGCCGCGTCCTCCGCGAGGAGGGCTATCGGGTCGTCTTGGTGAACTCCAACCCGGCGACGATCATGACCGACCCCGAGTTCGCGGACGCCACCTACATCGAACCCATCACCCCCGAGATGGTCGAGAAGGTCATCGCCGCCGAGCGTCCGGACGCCATCCTGCCCACCCTCGGCGGACAGACCGCCCTCAACACTGCGGTCGCCCTCCACGAGAGCGGCGTCCTGGAGCGCTACGGCGTGGAGATGATCGGGGCGAAGTTCGAGGCCATCATGGCCGGCGAGGACCGTGAGCGGTTCAAGGAGATCGTCAACGGCCTCGACGTGCCCGGCGCCCATCCGGAGTCGGCGCGCTCGGTCATCTGCCACAGCCTGGACGAGGTCCTGGCCGCGGCGTCCGACCTGGGCTACCCGCTCGTCCTGCGGCCGTCGTTCACCATGGGCGGGGTCGGGTCCGGCTTCGCCCACGACGAGGCCGAGCTGCGCGAGCTGGCGGCCATCGGCCTGGCGGCCTCGCCGGTCACCGAGGTGCTCGCCGAGGAGAGCATTCTCGGCTGGAAGGAGTACGAGCTCGAGGTCATGCGGGACAAGGCCGACAACGTTGTCATCGTGTGCTCGATCGAGAATTTCGACCCCATGGGCGTCCACACCGGCGACTCCATCACCGTGGCGCCGGCGATGACGCTCACCGACCGCGAGTACCAGGCGATGCGCGACGTCGCCCTCGCCGTCATCCGCGAGGTCGGCGTCGACACCGGCGGGTGCAACATCCAGTTCGCCATCAACCCCGCGGACGGGCGGATGGTCGTCATCGAGATGAACCCGCGGGTGTCGCGGAGCTCCGCGCTGGCGTCCAAGGCCACCGGCTTCCCCATCGCGAAGATCGCCGCCAAGGTCGCCGTCGGCTACACCCTCGACGAGATCCCCAACGACGTGACGTCCCGCGGGGTGGGCCTCGCGACCCCCCAGGACGGGGGGACGCCGCTTGGCGACGGGGCGGCGTCCGCGCGCTTCTATCCCGCGTCGTTCGAGCCCACGCTCGACTACGTCGTGGTCAAGGTGCCGCGGTTCGCGTTCGAGAAGTTCCCCACCGCGGACGACACCCTCACCACCCACATGAAGAGCGTCGGCGAGGCGATGGCGCTCGGACGCAACTTCCCCGAGGCGCTCGGCAAGGCCCTGCGCTCGCTGGAGGATCCGCACGCGCCGTTCGACTTCACCGCGCCGCTGACCGCCGATATCGACGACCTGCTCCGCGCCGCCGCCCGCCCGCACGACCGTCGCATCAACCGCGTGCTGGACTGCTTCCGGGCCGGCGCCACGATCGAGCAGGTTCACGCCGCGACGGGGATCGACCCGTGGTTCTGCGACCAGATCCTCCAGATCTGGCAGCTCGCCTGCGAGGTCCGCGACCACGCCAACCTCACCCCTGCGCTGTTGTTCCGCGCCAAGCGGATGGGCTTCTCGGATGCCCAGCTTGCGAGCCTGCGGCAGACCTCGGACGCCGTGATCCGCGGCGTTCGCTGGGCGCTGGGAGTCACGCCGGTGTTCAAGACCGTCGACACGTGCGCCGCCGAGTTCGCGGCACGGACGCCGTACCACTACTCCACCTACGACGAGGAGACCGAGGTCGAGCCGCGCACGAAGCCGGCCGTCCTGATCCTCGGGTCGGGGCCCAACCGCATCGGACAGGGCATCGAGTTCGACTACTCGTGTGTCCACGCCGCCATGGCGCTGCGGGACGCCGGGTACGAGGCGATCATGGTCAACTGCAACCCCGAGACCGTCTCCACCGACTACGACACCTCCGACCGGCTGTACTTCGAGCCGCTCACCCTGGAGGACGTGCTGGAGGTCTACCAGGCCGAGCGCGCGGTCGGTCCGGTCGCAGGGGTCATCGTCCAACTCGGCGGCCAGACCCCGCTCAAGCTCGCCCAAGCGCTGAAGGACCACGGGCTGCCCATCGTGGGCACATCGCCCGAGGCAATCCACCTGGCCGAGGAGCGCGGCGCGTTCGGCGACGTCCTCGTGGCCGCCGGGCTGCCCGCCCCCAAGTACGGCATGGCGCAGACGACCGAGCAGGCGCTCCAGATCGCCCGCGACATCGGCTATCCCGTGCTGGTGCGGCCCTCCTATGTCCTGGGTGGCCGCGGCATGGAAATCGTCTACGACGACGCCTCCCTGTCCGGCTACATCGAGCGCGCGACGTTCATCACGCCCCAGCAGCCGGTGCTCGTGGACCGCTTCCTCGACGACGCCATCGAGATCGACGTGGACGCCCTCTACGACGGCAGCGAGCTCTACCTCGGCGGCGTCATGGAGCACATCGAAGAGGCCGGCATCCACTCCGGCGACTCGGCCTGCACCCTGCCGCCCATCACCTTGGGCACCGACGTCATCGAGCGCATCCGCACCTCCACCGAGGCGATCGCCCGGGGCGTGGGCGTCCGCGGCTTGATCAACATCCAGTACGCGCTCCAGGGCGACACGCTCTACGTGCTGGAGGCCAACCCGCGCGCCTCCCGCACCGTCCCGTTCGTCTCGAAGGCGACCGGCACGCAGCTCGCCAAGGCGTGCGCCCGGGTGATGCTGGGGGAGTCCATCGCCGACCTCCGCGCCGCGGGCGTGCTGCGCCCGCACGGGGACGGATCGACCCCGCTGGAGTCCGCACCCATCGCCGTCAAGGAAGCCGTGATGCCCTTCAACCGGTTCCGGACGGCCGACGGCACCTCCGTCGACTCGCTGCTGGGGCCCGAGATGAAGTCGACCGGCGAGGTGATGGGGCTGGACGCGACCTTCGGCACCTCGTTCGCCAAGAGCCAGACCGGCAGCTACGGCGGCCTGCCGACCTCCGGGGTCGCGTTCGTGTCCGTGGCCAACCGCGACAAGCGCCACGCCATCTTCCCGGTCAAGCGCCTCGCCGACCTCGGGTTCGCCCTGACCGCCACCAGCGGCACCGCCCAGGTGCTGCGGCGGCACGGCATCCCGGTGACCGAGCTCCGCAAGGCCCATCAGGACGGCGGCACCGGCAAGAGCGTCGTGGACGCGATCCTGGACGGCGACATCGATCTCGTCTTCAACACCCCCCAGGGAGCCAGCGCCGACGGCCAGCCGCGTCGCGACGGCTGGGCGATCCGGTCGGCGGCGATCCTTCGCGACGTCCCCTGCATCACGACCGTCCAGGGCCTGGCCGCCGCGGTCCAGGGGATCGAGGCGGCCAAGGCCGGCGAGGTGGGCGTCCGCTCCCTTCAGGCGTGGAACGCCGCGGTCTCACAGGAGCTCTCGTGAACCGCGCCGACCTCGTCCGCACCGGCTACGCGCGCGCCCTGCGGCCCGTCCTGTTCCGCGCGCATGGGGGCGACCCGGAGCGCATCCACGAGGACATGATCGCCGGCCTGGCGCTGCTCGGCCGTGCCCCCGGGCTGCGGGACGCCGTCCGGCTCCTGACGCGGACGCCCTCGGCGCCGGTCGAGGTGGCGGGGATCCGCTTCCCGGGCCGGGTGGGGCTCGCCGCCGGGATGGACAAGGACGGCCGCGCCGCGCTCGCCTGGCAACACCTCGGGTTCGCGTTCGCCGAACTCGGCACGGTCACCGCCCAGCCCCAGCCAGGCAACCCCACCCCTCGGGTGTTCCGGCTGCGCGCCAGCGGCGCGCTCATCAACCGGATGGGCTTCAACAACGCCGGTGCCGCCGCGCTCGCCAACCGCCTGGCGGTCGCCGGCATCTACCGCGGCAACGGCGCGGCAGGGATCCCGCTCGGTATCTCCCTCGGCAAGACCAAGGTCGTCGCGGTCGAGCAGGCGGTCGGCGACTACCTCGCGTCGCTGCGGCTGCTCGCCGCGCACGCCGACTACATCGCGGTCAACGTCTCCAGCCCCAACACCCCCGGTCTCCGCAGCCTCCAGGACGGCGGCGCACTGCGTGAACTGCTCTCCGCGCTGACGCGCGAGGCCACCGACCTGGCGCACGGTGCGACGCCCGTCCCGGTGTTCGTCAAGGTGGCCCCCGACCTCACGTGGGGGCAGCTCGACGAGGTGCTCCAGGCCGCGGACGCCGCGGGCGTGGCCGGCCTGATCGCCACCAACACGACCCTCGGACGCGACGGCCTCGCCGCGGCGGACGAAGCGAGGGGCTCCGAAGCCGGCGGCCTGTCGGGGGCGCCGCTCACGCGGCGGGCCCGCGAGGTGGTCGCCTACGTGGCCGCAGGCACGCCGCTGCCCGTCATGGGCGTCGGCGGCGTGATGACGGCCGACGATGCCATGGCGCTTCTGGACGCCGGCGCGCGGCTGGTCCAGCTCTACACCGGATTCGTGTACGCCGGCCCGGCCCTCATCGGGGACATCAATGGCAGACTGACGCCATGAGCACCTATCGGCAGCGCCTGCGGGCCAAGGTCGCCGAGCGCGGCAATCTGTGCGTCGGGATCGACCCCCATGGCGCCTTGTTGACGGCCTGGGGACTCCCGCGGACGGCGTCCGGTCTGGAGCGGTGCGCGCGCGGGATCGTGGCGGCTCTCGGCGAGCATGTCGCCGTCTTCAAGGCCCAGTCCGCATTCTTCGAGGCCTACGGGTCGGCGGGGATATCGGTGCTCGAAAAGGTGCTCGCGGACATTCGCGATGCCGGCGCATTGAGCATTCTCGATGCGAAGCGCGGCGATATCGGGTCCACGATGGAGGCCTACGCCGACGCCTATTTGGCCGAAACGTCGCCGCTGCGCGCCGACGCCGTGACGCTCTCGCCCTACCTGGGCTTCGACAGCCTGGCGCCGGGGTTCGTCCGGGCCATCGAGAACGACCGCGGCGTCTACGTCCTGGCCCGCACGTCCAACCCCGAGGGAGCCCATGTGCAGTTGGCGCTCGGGCAGGAGGGCTCGGTCGTGCAGGAAATCATCGACGCCGCCACCGCCTTGAACAAGCGAGCCAAGACGCGGGCGATCGGCTTGGTGATCGGCGGCACGCACCGCGACCTCGGGTGCGATGTGTCGGAGTTCAACGGCTCGATCCTCGTCCCCGGGATCGGCGCGCAGGGGGGTCGCCTGGAGGACCTGCCGCACCTGTTCGGCGACGCCGTGGAGCAGGTGCTGCCCATGGTGGGCCGTGGGGTCATCGGTGTCGGACCCGATCCTGAGGCCCTGAGACGCAAAGTACGCGAACTCCTAACGGAAACTCGCGTGCCGTGATGGGACATATCCCGCTAAGGTATGTCCGACCAGTCGGTTGATTGTTTCTACGGAGGACCCGTGTCGATTCCCCAGCTCACCACCGAGCAACTGCAGGCTGCCCGCGCCGCGGCCACCCAGGCCCGTCGCGTCCGTGCCGAGTTGAAGTCCAAGGTGCGCACGGGTGCCCTCACGCTGTCGGAGGCGCTGGACGCCGCCGCGGACGACGAGGTCCTTGCCCATGTGAAGGTCGTCGACCTGCTGAAGTCCCTGCCGCGCGTGGGCGAGAAGCGCGCCGCCGCCGTCATGGATCGCCTCGACATCGCGCAGAACCGACGCATCCGCGGCCTGGGCCGCCACCAGATCGCCGGCCTCAAGGCCGAATTCAAGTGACGGGTGACGTCACGGTCATCTCTGGCCCGACCGCTGTCGGGAAGGGGACCGTGGTGTCGCTGCTCCGGGAGCGGTACCCCGAGGTGTGGGTGTCGGTGTCCGCCACGACGCGGGCGCCCCGGCCGGGTGAGGTGGACGGCCTCGACTATCTCTTCGTCACCCGGCAACGGTTCGAGGAACTGATCGCCGGCGACGCGTTGCTGGAGTGGGCGGTCGTCCACGGCCGCGACTACTACGGCACTCCCGCCGCCCCGGTGCTCGAAGCCGTGTCCGCGGGTCGCCACGCTGTCCTGGAAATCGACCTGCAGGGCGCCCGCCAGGTGCGCGAGCGGCTCCGCGAGGCTCGCTTCATCTTCCTCGTGCCGCCCGACTGGGACACCCTCGTGCAGCGGCTGGCCGGCCGCGGCACGGAGGACCCCGAGCAGGTGGAACGTCGACTCGCCACCGCGCGCGTCGAACTCGCCGCCGCTTCGGAGTTCGATCACGTCGTCGTCAACGCCGGGTTGGGGGATACCGTGGCCCAACTGGTAGGCTTGCTGGGCTTGCACGACAACGAAGGATCATCTTGAGCACCCACGTTCCCGAGGGCATCACGAACCCGCCGATCGACAACCTGCTGGCGAAGGTCGATTCGAAGTACCGCCTCGTCCTGTTCGCCGCCAAGCGCGCGCGCCAGATCAACGCGTACTACAGCCAGCTCGGCGAGGGCCTGTTGGAGAACGTCGGTCCGCTGGTCGACACCACCGTCCAGGAGAAGCCGCTCACCATCGCGCTCCGCGAGATCGACGCCGACGTGCTCGAGTGCAGCGAGGTCGATCCCGAGGCCGAGGCCGCCTCGCGCGCCGAGGCCGAAGCCGACCCCGACTTCCTCGACCCCTTCGACACCGGCACCCTCGCCTGATCGGCTGAGGCCGCTGTGAGCCGCATCGTCCTGGGCGTCGCGGGCGGCATCGCCGCCTACAAGGCGTGCGAGGTGGTGCGGCGTCTGCGCTCTGAGGGCCACGACGTCACGGTGGTGCCCACCGCCAACGCCCTGAAGTTCGTGGGGGAGGTCACCTGGGCCGCCCTTTCGGGCCACCCGGTCCACACCGACGTGTTTGCCGACGTCGCCGACGTGCCCCACGTCCGCCTCGGGCAGACCGCCGACCTCGTCGTGGTCGCGCCCGCCACCGCCGACCTGCTCGCGCGGGCGGCGTCCGGACGCGCCGACGACCTGCTCACCAATGTCCTGCTCACGGCCCGCTGCCCCGTCCTCATGGCCCCGGCCATGCACACCGAGATGTGGCAGCACGAGGCCACCCGGGCCAACGTCGCGACACTGCGGGCGCGCGGCGTGATCGTCCTCGATCCGGCCGAGGGCCGGCTCACCGGCGCCGACTCCGGTCCGGGGCGCCTGCCGGAGGCCGTCGAACTGTCCGCGGTCGCCGCCGGTCTGCTGGACGACGCGGACGCCGTCGCTGCGGTCCGGGCGCGCGACCTGTCCGGGCTCCACGTCGTGGTGAGCGCCGGCGGCACGCGCGAGCACCTCGACCCGGTCCGCTACCTCGGCAACTCCAGCTCCGGGCTCATGGGCGTCGCGCTCGCCCGGGCGGCGGGCCTGCGGGGGGCGTCGGTCACCCTCGTCGCCGCCCACGTGAGCGTCCCGGTGCCGAGCGGGGAGTGGCTGACGGTGGAGCGGGTGGGCTCGACCGGCGACCTCGCCGAGGCGATGGCGCGCCTGGCCCCGGACGCCGACGTGATCGTCATGGCGGCCGCCCCGGCGGACTTCACCCCGGACGCCCCGAGCGACACCAAGATCAAGAAGGACGGCGACGGCGGCCTGCACGTGCGCCTGGTCCAGACCCCCGACGTGCTCGGCACGCTCGCCCACCACCGTCCCCGCGCCCAGACGATCGTCGGGTTCGCCGCGGAGACGGCCTCCGACCCTGCCGACCTGCTCGCGCTCGGACGCGCCAAGCTGGCCCGCAAGGGCTGCGACCTGCTCGTCCTGAACGACGTGAGCGGGGGAGCGGTGTTCGGGCAGGCGAGCAACACCGTCACCGTCATCGATGCCGCGGGGATCGTCGCCACGGCGTCCGCCGACAAGAACACCATCGCGCACCGTATTCTCGACGCTGCGCTACTCGTGAGGGAGAAGTTGGGTTGAGTCGTCTGTTCACGTCCGAGTCCGTCACCGAGGGTCACCCCGACAAGGTGGCCGACGCCGTCAGCGATGCCGTCCTGGACGCCCTGTTCGAGCAGGACATCCGGAGCCGGGTCGCCGTCGAGACCCTCGTCACCACCGGCACCGTCGTGGTGGCCGGTGAGGTGACCACGAGCGCCTATGCCGACATCTCCGGCATCGCCCGCCAGCGCATCCTGGAGATCGGCTACGACCGCGCAGAGGCCTCCTTCGACGGCAAGAGCTGCGGCGTGCTGGTCTCGCTCGGCAACCAGAGCCCGGACATCGCCCAGGGTGTCGACGCCGCCGAGGAGGTCCGGACGGGCGCGGGCGTGGTCGACCCGCTCGACCGGCAGGGCGCGGGCGACCAGGGGCTCATGTTCGGCTACGCGTGCAGCGACACGCCGACGCTCATGCCGCTCCCCATCGACATCGCGCATCGGCTCGCCGAGCGGCTGGCCGAGGTGCGCAAGACCGGCGAGCTCGACTGGGTGCTGCCCGACGGCAAGACGCAGGTGACCATCGAGTACGACGGGGATCGGCCGGTGCGCGTGGACACCGTGGTCGTCTCCACCCAGCACACCGAGCGCGCCTGGACCGACGGCATCATCCACGCGGCCATCGACGCGCACGTGATCGCGCCGGTGCTGGACTGCTACGACATCCCGCACGCCGGGGTGAAGACCTACGTCAACCCGACCGGAAAGTTCCAGATCGGCGGTCCCATGGGCGACGCCGGCGTGACCGGCCGCAAGATCATCGTCGACACCTACGGTGGCATGGCCCGCCACGGGGGCGGCGCGTTCTCCGGCAAGGATCCGTCCAAGGTCGATCGCTCCGCGGCGTATGCCCTGCGGTGGGTCGCCAAGAACGTGGTCGCGGCGGGGCTCGCCGAGCGCTGCGAGGTGCAGGTGGCCTACGCCATCGGCCGCGCGCACCCGGTGGGCGTCTACACGCAGTGCTTCGGCACCGAGCAGGTGCCCCTCGACCAGCTCAACGATGCGATCCAGCGGGTGTTCGACCTGCGGCCAGCCGCGATCATCCGCGACCTGGACCTGCTGCGCCCCATCTACTCGCAGGTGACGAACTACGGCCACTTCGGCCGCGAGCTCGCCGCCATGACGTGGGAGCGCACCGACCGCGCCGAGGCGCTGGCGGCGGTCGTCCGCGGCTGACAACCCCCGGGGCGGTCGGTGGGGGATCGTAGGATTCCCCCATGACGGGCTCGGAGTACGCACCGCGCGTCGCGCGGGTGGCCGTCGACGTGCCCCTGCCGCACCTGGACCGGGTCTTCGACTACGCCATCCCCGAGAAGTTCGCCGGCTCGGTGCGTCCAGGCGTCCGCTGCCGCGTGCGCTTCGCGGGCAGGGTGCGCGACGGGTTCGTCCTGGAGGTGGCCGATAGCACCGACGTGGCCGGCCCGCTGGCCCCCCTGGAGCGCGTGCCGTCCGGGGAGGTCGTGCTGACCCCCGCGGTGGCGCGACTGCTCCGCGCGGTCGCGGATCACTGGTGCGGCACCTTCGGCGACGTCGCCCGGCTCGCGGTGCCCCCGCGGCACGCCGCCACCGAGGCCGCGGTTCCCCCCGACTACCCGGCTCCCACCGTCGAGGCGGACGTCCGCGTCCTGGGCGCCTATCCGCAGGCGGAGGCCTACCTGGCCGCCCTGCGGTCCGGACGCCCCCTGCGGGCGGTCTGGACCCCTGCCGCCGTGGCCGCCGACCTCGGCGACGGGCTCGGCGGGGTGCTGGACGCCGTCGCCGCCGCGCTGGCGTCCGGGCGGGGCGCGCTCGTGCTGGTTCCGGACGCCGAGGTGCTGACCCGGTTGGAGGCCCGGTGCGCCGCGCGGTTCGGGGCGGGCTCGTTCGCCACCCTGTCGGCGGACGCGGGCCCGGGCGCCCGGTATCGGCACTTCCTGGCCGCCGCGCGCGGGCACGTCCGGCTGGTGATCGGCACCCGGGCCGCCGCGTACGCCCCGGTCCGCGATCTGGGCCTGGTGGCGGTCTGGGACGAGGGCAACGACCTCTACGCCGATCCCCGTGCGCCCTACCCGCACGCCCGCGACGTGGCCGCCCTGCGCGCTGCCACCGAGCCGTGCGCCCTGCTGCTGGCAGGCCCCGGACGCTCCGCCGAGGCCGAGGCTCTGGTCGCTCGCGGCTGGGCCGGATCCCTGGCTCTGGATCCCGCCGTCGCCCGGCGACACGCCCCGGTGGTCCGGGTGGCCGGCGACCACGACGCGGCCCTCGCCCGCGATCCGGACGCCCGCGCGGCACGCCTGCCCCGGCAGGTGTTCGAGGCGATCCGGGTGGGGCTGGCGTCCGGACCGGTACTCGTCCAGGTGCCCCGCGCCGGCTACGTCCCCGCGCTCGCCTGCCGCGGCTGCCGCGAACCCGCCCGCTGTCCGCGCTGCAGCGGGCCGCTCCGCGGCGCGCCGGGCGCCGAGGGGCTTCGGCTGGCGTGTCCCACCTGCGGCGAGCTGCCGCAGCCGTGGCACTGCCCGCACTGCGGCGAGACCCGGCTGCGCGCCCCCCGTGTGGGGGTGGGCCGTACCGCCGAGGAGCTCGGCAAGGCGTTCGGGCAGGTGAAGGTCGTGCAGTCGTGGTCGGGGCGGGTGGTCGCCGCGGTCGACGCCGCACCGCAACTCGTACTCGCCACCCCCGGCGCGGAGCCCGCGGCGGCGTCCGGCTACGCGGCCGCGGTCCTGCTCGACGCCGACGTCCTCCTGGCCCGGCCCGACCTTCGCGCGGCGGAGGAGGCGCTGCGCCGCTGGCTCGCCGCCACCGCGCTGGTCCGCCCGGCGGCCGAGGGCGGCACGGTGGTGATCGTCGGCGACCCCGCGGCGCGGGCGATCCAGGCGTTGGTCCGGCACGACCCCGTCGGCTTCGCCGCGCGCGAGCTGGCCGAGCGCGCCGAGACGCGGTTCCCGCCGGCGGCGCGCCTCGTGACCGTCGAGGGAGACGCCGACGCCGTGGCGTCCGTCGCCGATGAGGTGCGGCTGCCCGCGGACGCCGAACGCTTCGGTCCGGCACCCGCCGCCGAAGGCGCACGGCTCACGCTCCGGGTGCCCGCGCCCCAGGGCCGGACGCTCGTCGCCGCGGTCCGCGAGGTGCTCGCGGCCCGCTCCGCCCGCAAGGCGCCGCCGGTGCGGGTCCGGGTAGACCCGGCAGCGCTCGGGTGACGGGCCGGGCCGGCGCCCGCACCGATGCCGTTGGCGTGGACGGGGCTGGCCGGGCCACGGAAACGGGGGCGCTGCGTCGCCGGGGAGCCTCCGCCCGCCTGGCGTCGGTACGCTGAGGGGATGCGCCTCGTGTTTGCCGGTACCCCTGCCGTCGCCCTGCCCGCCCTGGAGGCGCTCGCGGCGTCCGAGCACGAGATCGTCGCGGTGGTGACCCGGCCCGACGCCGCCCGGGGCCGCAGCGGCCGTCCCCAGCCCAGCCCCGTGGCGGCGTGGGCCGAGCGGAACGGCGTCCGCGCCCTGAAGCCCGGCCACCCGCGCGAGGAGGGTTTCGTCGCCGAGTTGACCGCGCTCGCGCCGGATGCCTGCCCGGTCGTGGCCTACGGCGCCCTGCTGCCGCAGCAGGTGTTGGACATCCCCGCCCACGGCTGGATCAACCTGCACTTCTCGCTGCTGCCGCGCTGGCGGGGGGCCGCGCCGGTGCAGCGCGCGATCATGGCCGGGGACGAGGTCACCGGGGCGACCACGTTCCGGATCGTCCGCGCCCTCGACGCGGGTCCGGTCTACGGCAGCGTGATCCATCCCCTGGACGGCTCGGAGACCGCGGGCGAGGTGCTCGACAGCCTGGCCGCCGACGGCGCGGACCTCCTCGTCGAGACCATCGACGCGCTGGCGTCCACGACCCCCGTCGAGCAGGACGCCGACGGCCTGACCCTGGCCCCGAAGATCACCGTCGAGGAGGCCCACCTGGCGTGGGCCGCGGACGCCGTGGCGCTCGACCGCCTGATCCGCGGCTGTTCCCCCGAACCGGCCGCCTGGACAACCCACGACGGCGAGAGGCTCACGATCCACTACGCCCGTCCCACGCACGAGACGGGCCTGGCGCCGGGCGACCTGCGCGTCGAGAAGCGCCGGGTGCTCGTCGGGACGGGCACGACGGCGCTGGAGTTGGTGCGCGTCCAGCCGGCCGGACGCAAGGTGATGGCCGGCGCCGACTGGGGCCGCGGGCTGCGGCCCGACGCCGGAGGCACCCTCCGATGAACCGCCGCCTGCGCCGCCGCGGCGCCGACCGGCCCCGGACGCTGGCCTACCAGGTGCTCCGGGCCGTCACCGCGACCGACGCCTACGCCAACCTCGAACTCCGTCGGGTTCTTGCCGAGGCCCGCCTCGACGCCCGGGACGCCGCCTTCGTCACCGAACTGGTCTCCGGGACGTCGCGCCTGCTGGGCACGTACGACCGGATCCTCGCCGCGGCGTCCGGACGCAAGCCCGGCGCGCTCGGGGCCGACCTGCGCGACGTCCTGCGGCTCGGCGTCCACCAGATCCTGTCGATGCGCGTGCCCGCCCACGCGGCGATCTCGGCGTCGGTCGAGCTGGCCGCCGCCGAGGTGGGGGAGAAGGTCGCGGGGCTCACCAACGCCGTCCTGCGCAAGGTCGCCGACGCCGACCTCGACGCCTGGGTGGCGCGTCTGAGCGCGGATCTCGACGCGACGGGGGCCCTCGCCCTCCGGACCCACCACCCACGCTGGATCGTCGAAGAGCACCTGCGCCTGCTCGGCTCCGAGGCCGAGGCGGCGCTGGCGGCCAACAACGCCGGTCCGGCGCCCACGCTGGTGGTCCGCCCCGGACTGGCCGAGGTCGACGAGCTCGGCGGCGAACCCACCCGCTGGTCGCCGTTCGGGGCCCGGCGCGCGGGCAACCCCGCCGAGGTGTCGGCGGTCCGGGAGGGGCGCGCCGGAGTCCAGGACGAGGGCTCGCAACTGGTGGCCTGGGCGCTGGCCCGCACCGACGCCCCGCACGGGCCGTGGCTGGACGTCTGCGCCGGTCCGGGCGGCAAGGCCGCCCTGCTCGCCGGGTTGGCCGGCGCCGCGGACGCCCGCCTGCTCGCGTCCGAGCTCCAGCCCCACCGCGCCGCGCTGGTGGCCCAGGCGCTGCGCGCGTATCCCGCCGGCGCCCACGTCGTCGTGGCCGCGGACGGCACCCGGCCGGCCTGGCCCGGGGACTCCTTCGCGCGGGTCATGGCCGACGTCCCGTGCACGGGCCTCGGGGCGCTGCGGCGGCGTCCGGAATCGCGGTGGCGGCGGCGTCCGTCCGACCTGGCCGCGCTCGCGCCGCTCCAGCGCGCCCTCCTGGACGCCGCGCTGGGGTCGGTTTGCGCCGGCGGGGTCGTGGCCTACGTCACGTGCTCGCCCCACCACGCCGAGACCGTCGAGGTCGTCGCGGACGCCATCGCCCGCTCGCCGCGCCGAGTGCGGGTGCTGCCCGCGGCCGAGGCGCTGCCCGAGGTGCCGGACGCCGCACTGGGCGACTTCGTCCAGCTCTGGCCGCACCGTCACGACACCGACGCGATGTTCTTGGCGCTGCTGAGCGTGGACTGACGCCGGACCACTACAGTGCGGGGCGTGGCCAACCGCATCCATCCGAGCATCCTGAACGCCAACCTGGCGTCGCTCGACGACGAGATCCGCAGGATTCCCAGCGCCGACGCCGTCCATCTGGACGTCATGGACAACCACTTCGTCCCGAACCTCACCCTGGGGCTGCCGGTCGTGGAGTGCCTGCGCCGCAACCACCCTGACACCTTCTTCGACCTGCACCTCATGATCGAGGACGCCGACCGCTGGGCGCCCGGATACGCCGAGATCGGTTGCGAGTCGGTCACCTTCCACCTGGAGGCCTCCCAGGCCCCCATCCGGACGGCGCGTCAGCTCCGCTCCCTCGGCTCCCGCGCCGGCATCGGGCTGCGGCCGCAGACGGCCGTCGAGCCGCTGGCGGACATCGTCACCGAGTTCGACATGATCCTGCTGATGACGGTCGACCCCGGCTTTGGGGGCCAGTCGTTCCTGCAGGGGATGCTGCCCAAGCTGCGCCGCACCCGCGAGATCGTGGCGGCGTCCGGACAGGAGATCTGGATCCAGGTCGACGGCGGGGTGTCCGAAGAGACCATCGACCGCTGCGTGGATGCCGGCGCCGACGTGTTCGTGGCCGGCTCGGCGGTGTTCCGGGCCGACGATCCCGACGCCGTCGTCCGGGCCCTGCGCGACCGGGCCGATGTCCGGTGCGGCTGCCGATGAGCGCCCCGCTGGCCCGCCGATCGCTGGCGGACGCCGTCCCCGCGGGCGGAGAGCCCACCTACCGGCGTCTGGGAGCCCTGGTCGGACGCGTGCTGAGTCGCTTCACGCGCGAGGACTGGGACGACGCCGCCGCCCTGCCCGCCACCGGCGGCGTGCTGATCGTGTCGAACCACGTGAGCTACGTGGATCCGCTGGCTGTCGGTCGCTACCTGATCTGGCACGGCCGCTGGCCGCGGTTCCTCGGCAAGGCCGACCTGTGGCGGATCCCGGGCATCAGCGCGCTCGCGAAGGGATGCGGACAGATTCCCGTAGCGCGCGGCACCAGCCGCGCCAAGGACTCCCTGGCAGCAGCCATCGCGGCAGTCCGGGCGGGGGAGTGCGTGGCGATCTACCCCGAGGGGACGCGCACCCGCGACCCCGAGCTGTGGCCGATGCTGCCGCGGACCGGTGCTGCCCGCCTCGCGTTGACCACCGGCGCGCCCGTCGTTCCCGTGACCCACTGGGGCACCCACGACGTGATGCCCGGACGCAGGCTGTCGTTCCCCCGGGTGTTCCCGCCGCGGCGCATCGTGATCCGGATGGGACAGCCGGTCGACCTGGCCGACCTGGGCCACAACACCGACCCGGAGTCCGTCCACGAGGCCGGACGCCGCATCATGGCGGCCATCACCGCGGGGGTCGAGCAGCTTCGCGGCGAGCCGGCGCCCGAGGGCGTGTGGGACGGACGCCGCGGCGTCCGCGTCGAGCGTCTCTGAGGGCGCACAGCGGGTCGTCTCACCGACGGTCCACGCCTCGGACGCCGCATGCCCACGGGGGTATCGTTCACCCAGCCAGCGGCCCGTGGCACGTGCCACGGCGGCCGTCGCACCCCCGGACGGACGAGACCGCCTGGCGTCGGTACCAAGCACCAGGGAAACCAGGGAAGGCAACAATGAAGCGAACTGTCAGTGCGATCGTGGCGGCCACCGCGGGCCTCGCCCTGCTGGCCGGCTGCAGCACGACCCCCACCACCGGCGGTGGCGGCGCGGCGGCGTCCGGATCGACGGTCAAGATCGGCCTCAACTTCGAGCTGTCGGGTGCCGTGGCCAGCTACGGCCAGGCGCAGGCTCAGGGCGCCGAGATGGCGGCCGAGGAGATCAACGCCGCCGGCGGCATCAACGGCAAGAAGATCGAGCTCGTCAAGTACGACGACAAGTCGGATCCGGCCGAGGCGACGACCCTGGCCACCAAGCTCATGACCCAGGACAAGGTCGTCACGGTGGTCGGCCCGGCCACCTCGGGCGGCATGAAGGCCCAGATCCCCGTCGCGACGAAGAACAAGGTTCCGGTCGTCTCCGGTTCGGCCACCGCCGACGACGTCACCGTCTCGGCCGCGGGCCTGCAGGAGTACGCATTCCGCACCTGCTTCAACGACTCGTTCCAGGGCACCGCGATGGCGAACTACGCCACCAAGAAGCTGTCCGCCAAGGCCGCGATCATCCTCAAGGACACCTCCAACGACTACAGCAAGGGCCTCGCGGACAACTTCGTGAAGACCTTCACCGCAGCCGGTGGCACGATCGTCGACACCCAGAGCTACGTGAAGGATCAGCAGGACTTCAACGCGATCCTGACCGCCATCAAGGGCAAGACCTTCGACGTCATCTACCTGCCCGGCTACTACAACGAGGCCGGCCTCATCATGGCGCAGGCGCGCAAGCTCGGCATCGCCCAGCCGATCCTCGGTGGCGACGGCTACGACAGCCCCAAGCTGGCGGAGCTGGCCGGTGCGGGCCTGACCGATGTGTACTTCACCAACCACTACAGCTCCTCCGACAAGGACCCGAAGGTGGTCGCGTTCATCGACGCGTTCAAGAAGAAGTACAACGCCGAGCCGAACGCCTTCCACGCGCTGGGCTATGACACCATGAAGTTCGTCGCGGACGCCGTGAAGCGCGCCGGCGGCACCGTCACCGGTGAGTCCGTCCAGAAGGCCATGGCCGCGACGAAGGACTTCCCGGGCGTCACCGGCACCTTCAGCGTGGACCCCGCCACGCACAACCCGGTCAAGGCGATCGTCGTGATCGGCTACAAGGACGGCAAGGAAGCCTCTGCGGAGAAGGTCGCCTAGACCGCACCGCACCAGCACCACGAAGGAGTGGGGGACGCCGAGGCGTCCCCCACTCCCCGTCGAGAGGGAGGACCCGGGTGGACCAGATCGCCCAACAGCTCCTCAACGGCTTGTCGTTGGGAAGCATCTACGCGCTCATCGCGCTCGGCTACACGATGGTGTACGGCATCATCCAGCTGATCAATTTCGCCCACGGCGACATCTACATGGTCGGCGCCTATGTCGGTTACTTCTGCATGGCGCACCTTCGTCTCGGCTTCTTCGAATCCCTCGTCATCGCGATGGCCGCCTGCACCGTGCTGGGCGTCGTCATCGAGCGCGTGGCGTACAAGCCGCTGCGCAACTCCACCCGGATCGCCGCGCTCATCACCGCCATCGGCGTCTCGCTCCTGCTGGAGTACGGAATGATGTTCTTCGTCGGCGCCGACGTCCGGTCCTACCCGCCGCTGCCCGGCTACCTGACCGCCACCTTCACCCTCGGTTCGGTCATCGTCACGATGCAGCAGGTGCTCATCATCAGCGTGTCGGTCCTGCTGATGGTCGCGCTGCAGTTCATCGTCCGGCGCACGAAGGTCGGCAAGGCGATGCGCGCCGTATCGGCCGACGCGGACGCCGCCCGCCTGATGGGCATCAACGTCGATAACACGATCTCGTTCACGTTCGCCATCGGCTCGGCGCTGGCCGGCGCCGCGGGCGTCCTCGTCGGGGTCTACTACAACTCGATCAATCCGCTCATGGGCATCCTGCCGGGCCTGAAGGCCTTCGTCGCCGCGGTATTCGGCGGCATCGGCCTGATCCCCGGCGCGCTGCTGGGCGGCTTCTTCATCGGCCTGGCCGAGACGGGCGTGAGCGCCATCGGACAGTCGCTGTTCAAGGACGCCGTGGTGTTCGCGATCCTCATCGCGGTCTTGGTCTTCAAGCCCGCCGGCCTGCTGGGCCGCAATGTCCGGGAGAAGGTGTAAACCATGTCGCGTCGCATCTCCCTGATCGTCCAGGTGGCCGGCTACGCGCTGGTCTACGTCGTCGTGCTCGGCCTGATCAACGCAGGACTCATCAACGACTATGTGTTCGCCACGATGGTCACCATCGGCGTCAACATCATCTTGGCCGTGAGCTTGAACCTCATCACCGGCTTCACCGGGCAGTTCTCGCTGGGGCACGCCGGCTTCATGGCGATCGGCGCCTACTCCGCCGGACTCGTGACGCTGGCCATGCCGACCGTCGTCGGGTTCCTCCTCGGCGTCGCGCTGGGCGCTGTGGTCTCGGCGCTGGTCGGCTTCCTCGTGGGCCTGCCCACGCTGCGGCTGCGCGGCGACTACCTGGCCATCGCCACCTTGGGCATGGCCGAGATCATCCGCATCCTGCTGGTGAACGCCGATTTCACCAACGGTGCGGCGGGCCTGTCGGGCATCCCGCAGTTTGTGGACTGGAACTGGCTGTTCGTGTTCGTCGCCGGGACGGTCGTCCTGGTGTCGAACTACCTCCACAGCGCGCACGGCCGCAACTGCATCGCGGTGCGCGAGGACGAGATCGCGGCCGAGTCCGTGGGCGTCGACACCGTCCGCGCCAAGACGACGGCCTTCACGATCGGAGCGTTCTTCGCCGGCATCGGCGGCGCGGTCTACGCCTCGTACTTCTACTTCATCAAGCCGGACCTGTTCGGATTCCTCAAGTCCATCGACATCCTCGTCATCGTCGTGCTCGGCGGTCTGGGCAGCATCACCGGCTCCATCGTGGGCGCGATCCTGCTCGGCGTGGTGTCGATGGGGCTCGCCGAGACCCAGGGCCTGCGCATGATCATCTACTCGCTCGTCCTGGTGCTCATCATGCTGTTCCGGCCCCAGGGCTTGTTGGGCAACCGCGAACTGTCGCTGAAGGTGCTGGGCCGACTCCTGCCCGGGGCGTCCGGACGCCGGAAGGAGGCCACGCGATGAGCGAGCACATCCTCGAGGTGTCGCACCTCACGCGGAACTTCGGCGGCCTCACCGCGGTGTCCGATATCAGCCTTCACTTGGTCGAGGGCGAACTGATCGGCCTGATCGGCCCCAACGGCGCCGGCAAGACGACCGTGTTCAACCTGCTCACCGGGGTCTACCCGCCGTCGTCGGGCACCATCGAGTTCCGACGCGAGGGCCGCTCGCTGGAGCTCGGCGGGCGCAAGCCCTATGCCATCTGCCGGGCGGGCGTCGGCAGGACATTCCAGAACATCCGCCTCTTCCGCGAGTTGTCGGTGCTGGAGAACGTCACCATCGCCCGCCAGCAGAACCGCCGCTACGGGCTGGTGGCCGCGTTCGCGCACACGCCCCGGTTCCACCGCGACGAGGCGACCACGCGGGCCGAGAGCCTGCACCTGCTGGAGCTCATGGG
The DNA here is from genome assembly GCA_964482465.1 of uncultured Nigerium sp. Taxonomy (GTDB): domain Bacteria; phylum Actinomycetota; class Actinomycetes; order Propionibacteriales; family Propionibacteriaceae; genus Propioniciclava. The sequence continues at coordinate 51,281 of CAYZXQ010000006.1, forward strand.
CATCGCGGACAAGGCCGACGAGTTGGCCCGCAACCTCTCCTACGGCGAGCAGCGCCACCTGGAGATCGCCCGCGCGCTGGCAACCGACCCGACGCTGCTGCTTCTGGACGAGCCCGCCGCCGGCATGAACCCCGCCGAGACCGCGAACCTCACCTCGCTGATCGCGCGGCTGCGGACCGAGTTCGGCCTCACCATCCTGCTCATCGAGCACGACATGAGCCTGGTGATGAAGATCTGCGAGCGCATCTACGTGCTCGATCACGGCGTCGTCATCGCGTCGGGGACGCCGGCCGAGGTCCGGGCGGATCCGCGCGTCATCGAGGCCTACCTGGGCGAGGAGGGCTGATGTTCGAGATTCGTGACCTGAACGTTCACTTCGGGGGCATCCACGCCCTCAAGGGCGTCTCGCTGACGGTCGCCGAGGGCGAGATCGTGACGCTCATCGGCGCCAACGGGGCGGGGAAGACCACGACGCTGCGGACGGCGTCCGGACTCATCAAGCCCACCTCAGGACAGGTGTTCTTCGACGGCAAGGACGTCACCAAGGCGTCCGCGCAGGACCGGGTGAAGCTCGGCCTGTCGCAGGTGCCGGAGGGGCGGCGCGTCTTCGCGCCCCTGACGGTGCTGGAGAACCTGGAGATGGGCGCGTACCTGCGGCGCGACCGCGCCGGGATCGCGACCGACCTGGACGCCGTGTACGACCGGTTCCCCGTGCTGAAGGACCGCGTCAAGCAGGCCGCGGGAACGCTGTCGGGCGGCGAGCAGCAGATGCTCGCGATGGGGCGCGCGATGATGGCGCGGCCCAAGGTGCTGCTGTTGGACGAGCCGTCCATGGGGCTGGCGCCGCTGCTCGTCCAGGAGATCTTCGAGATCGTCCGGAGCATCAACGCCGACGGCACGACGGTGCTGCTGGTGGAGCAGAACGCCAACATGGCGCTCCAGGTCGCGCACCGGGCCTACGTCATGGAGACCGGTTCGATCGTCCTGGCCGGAAACGCGGCCGAGTTGGCCGATACTGAGGATGTCAAGCGCGCATACCTGGGAGGTTGACGAGAAATGTTCGTGAAGCTGCGGATGACCACCAACCCGTTCACGGTGTCGCCGGACAACACGGTCCCCGAGGCGATCGCCATCATGAACGCCCACAAGGTGCGCCACCTGCCGGTCGTCGAGCACGGCCGGGTCGTCGGCGTCCTCGCCTCCAGCGACGTGGCGGCGGCGTCCCCGTCCAAGGCGACATCCTTCAGCGCGGGGGAGATCACCTACCTGCTCAACAAGCTCAAGGTCGCCAAGGTGATGACGCCGCGTCCGGTCACCATCACCCCGGACGAACTGCTCGAAGAGGCGGCCGTCGCGATGCGGACCCACAAGATCGAGATGCTGCCGGTGGTCGTCGAGGACGGACGGCTGGTCGGTGTCATCACCGAGAGCGCGATCCTGGACGCCTTCATCGACATCCTCGGGTTCCGAGATCAGGGCACCCGGCTCACCATCGAGGCCACCGACGCCCCGGGCGTGCTGTCCACCCTCACCGGGATCACGGCCAAGCACGGCGCGAACATCACGCACCTCGCGGTGTACCGGGGCGAGTCCGACCAGTCCACGGTGGTGCTGGGCGTCAACAGCCGCAACACCGAGTCGCTGGAGCAGGACATCACCGAGTCGGGTTTCCGCATCATCTACAAGCTGACCAACGCCTGAGGTCGTCGTGGCCTGTCCGGTCGGCTACCGCGCGCGACGCCTGAGATAGCGCTCGAATTCCAGCGCGATCTGCTCGCCCGCCTCGGTCGCTTCGTCGTGGCGCGCCTCCAGCCCGCGGACGTACTCGGCGATGTCGAGATCCTCGGACACCAGTTCGTCCACGCGCGTCTCCCACGTGGCGGCGAGCTGCGGCAGGTCGCCGACGTCGAGGGTGGCGTCCACGAGGTCCTCGACCCGCCCCAGCAGCGCGAGGGTCGCCTTCGGGCACGGCGGGTCGGACACGTAGTGCGGAACGGACACCCACAGCGACGTGGTGGGCAGGCCGGCGTCGGCGCACGCGTTCGCCACCACGCCGGTGATCCCCGTCGGACCCTCGTAGTCGTTGCCGCCCTCGCTGATCTCGAAGGGCCGGGTGTGCGGGACATCGGCGAGCATCGCGCCCATGCAGATCACGAGGAACGGGGCCACGCTCCGGAACAACGACACCAGTGCGGCCGAGAACGAGCGCCAGCGCAGGCCGGGTTCCGGTCCGTTCACCAGCACCAGGTCGCGCTCGGGCAGGGCGCCGACGAGCACCTCGGTGGTGGGCCATTCCATGGCGCGCGTGCCGTCGTCGTGGCGGACCAGCACCGGACGGTTCTCCGTGAAGTCGTAGTACTCCTCGGGATCGACGGCGAACGCGAACTCGGCTCCCACGAGCTCCACCAGGTGGTCGATGACGCCCGTCGCCGCGTCGCCGGCATCGTTCCAGCCGCTGAAGGCGACCAGCACCACGGGTGCCCGCAGGCGGCGAAGGCGGGAGGTGTCCGACATGCGACCCACTGTAGCCATCACCTATCCTTGGCCGGTGAGCCTGACCCTCCGCGAAGCACTGTCGTCCCGCGTCGTCGTCGCCGACGGGGGCATGGGGACCATGCTCCAGGGCTTCGATCTCACCCTCGACGACTTCGGCGGGCTGGAAGGCTGCAACGAGATCCTCAATGTCACCCGTCCCGAGGTGGTGGCCGCCATTCACCGCGCCTACTACGAGGCGGGCGCGGACGCCGTCGAGACCAATACCTTCGGCGCCAACCTGGCGGCGCTGGGCGAGTACGGCATCTCCCATCGCATCGGGGAACTCGCCGAGGCCGGCGCCCGCATCGCGCGTCAGGTGGCCGACGAGTTAGCCACCCCGGAGCGGCCGCGCTGGGTCCTGGGTTCGATGGGTCCGGGCACGAAGCTCCCCTCGCTGGGGCATGTCGCCTACGCCGACCTCCGCGACGGCTACGCCACCCAGGCCGCCGGCCTGATCCGCGGCGGCGTGGACGGGTTCCAGGTCGAGACCTGTCAGGATCTCCTCCAGACCAAGGCGGCCGTCGTCGGCGCCAAGCGGGCGATGGCCGAGGCCGGCGTCCGGCTCCCGGTGTGCGTCAACGTGACGGTCGAGACCACCGGGACGATGCTGATGGGCTCCGAGATCGGCGCCGCGCTCACCGCGCTGGAGCCGCTCGGCATCGACGTGATCGGCCTCAACTGCGCGACGGGCCCAGCCGAGATGACCGAGCACCTGCGCCACCTTGCCCGGCACGCCCGCATCGGCGTCGCTTGCATGCCGAATGCCGGCCTCCCCGAGTTGACCTCCGACGGCGCGTTCTACCCGCTCGGTCCGACCGACTTCGCCGACGCCCTCGACGGCTACGTCGACGAGTTCGGCCTGTGCCTGGTGGGCGGCTGCTGCGGCACGACGCCCGAGCACGTCCGGCAGTTGTCCGAGCGGGTGCGGGGCCGCGGAATCGGGCCGCGGACGCCGCAGGCCCCGGCGTCGGTCTCGAGCCTCTACGCCGATGTCCCGCTGCGGCAGGACACCTCGTATCTGGCCGTCGGCGAGCGGACCAACGCCAACGGTTCCAAGGCGTTCCGCGAGGCCATGCTCGCCGGCTCGTGGGGTGAATGCCTGGACATCGCCAAGGGTCAGTCCCGCGAGGGCGCCCACTTGCTCGACCTGTGCGTGGACTACGTCGGACGCGACGGCGTCGCCGACATGCGCGAACTGGCGACGCGTCTGAACACGGCGGTCCCGCTGCCGGTGATGCTGGACTCGACCGAGCCGGCGGTGATCGAGGCGGGGCTGGAGTCGCTGGCCGGACGCTGCGTCATCAACTCGGTGAACTTCGAGGACGGCGACGGTCCGGGCTCCCGCTTTGCCACGATCATGCCCGTCGTCGCCGAGCACGGCGCCGCGGTCGTGGCGCTGACCATCGACGAGGAGGGCCAAGCGCGGACGGCGGAGTGGAAGATCCGCGTGGCCGAGCGGCTGATCGCCGAACTGACCGGCACCTGGGGGCTGCGGACCGCCGACATCATCGTCGACTGCCTCACCTTCCCCATCGGGACCGGCCAGGAGGAGACCCGCCGCGACGCCATCGAGACCATCGAGGCGATCCGCGAGATCCGCCGTCGACACCCCGACGTCCAGACCACGCTGGGCGTCAGCAACGTGAGCTTCGGGCTCAACCCCGCCGCCCGGATCGTCCTCAACTCGGTCTTCCTCAACGAATGCGTGGCCGCGGGGCTGACCAGCGCCATCGTCCACCCCAGCCGCATCCTCCCCATGGCGCGCATCCCCGAGGAGCAGCGCGAGGTCGCACTCGACCTGGTCTACGACCGCCGCCGCGAGGGCTACGACCCGCTGGCGCGTTTCCTGGAGCTGTTCGAGGGCGTCACGGCCGCGGCGGCCCGCGAGGAGCGGGCGTCCGAGCTGGCGGCCCTGCCGCTGGCCGAGCGCCTGCAGCGGCGCATCGTGGACGCGGACGACCGCGGCCTGACCGAGGACCTGGACGCGGCGCTGGCTGACAAGCCGGCCCTCGCGATCGTCAACGACGACCTGCTGGCGGGCATGAAGACGGTGGGGGAGTTGTTCGGCTCCGGGCAGATGCAGTTGCCCTTCGTGCTGGCGTCGGCCGAGGTCATGAAGAAGGCGGTGGCCCACCTGGAGCCGCACATGGAGCGTTCGGACGCCGCGGGCAAGGGCACGATCGTCCTGGCCACCGTGAAGGGGGACGTCCACGACATCGGCAAGAACCTCGTGGACATCATCCTCACCAACAACGGCTACACCGTCGTCAACCTCGGCATCAAGCAGCCGGTGAGCGCCATCATCGACGCCGCGCAGGCGCACGACGCCGACGCCATCGGCATGTCCGGGCTGCTGGTGAAGTCGACCGTCGTCATGCGGGACAACCTGGCTGAACTCAACGCCCGCGACCTGGCCCGCTACCCGGTGCTGCTGGGCGGGGCGGCCCTCACCCGCGCCTACGTCGAGCAGGACCTCAACGCCCTCTACGCGGGCGAGGTGCGCTACGCGCGCGACGCCTTCGAGGGCCTGTCGCTCATGGACGCCGTCATGGCCGTCAAGCGCGGCGACGCGGACGCCCTCCCGGCGCCGCGGCAGCGTCGCGTGGCCGCACCCACGGCGTCCGCCGCGGCCCGCGCGTCCGCCACCGGGGACGAGACCCGCTCCGACGTCGCGCGCCGGATCGACGTGCCGACGCCGCCGTTTTGGGGCAGCCGGGTCGTCAAGGGCGTCAAGCTGGCCGAGGTGGCGCGCTGGCTCGACCACCGCGCGACCTTCATGGGCCAGTGGGGGCTCCGCTCCACCAAGGGCGGGGCGAGCTACGACGAACTCGTCGAGACCGAGGGGATTCCGCGGCTGCGCATGTGGCTGGACCGCATCCAGACCGACGGGCTGGCCGAGTTCGCGGTCGTGTACGGGTACTGGCCCTGCTACGCCGAGGGCAATGCGCTCGTCATCCTCGCTCCGGCCCCGGACGCCGACGGTACCCGCCCCGAGATCGCGCGGTTCGCGTTCCCGCGGCAGACGCGAGACCGCCGGCTGTGCCTGGCGGACTTCTTCCGGGACGCCGACGAGGCGGCCCAGCTGGGCCCGGACGTCATCGCCTTCCAGCTCGTCACCATGGGATCGCGGGTGGCCGACCAGACGGCGCGGTTGTTCGCGTCCGACTCCTACCGCGAGTACCTGGAACTGCACGGGCTGTCGGTCCAGCTCACGGAGGCGCTCGCGGAGATGTGGCACGCCCGCGTCCGCGAGGAACTCGGCCTGAGCGGCGACGGCGAGGTCGCCGACATGATCCGCGACCAGGTCTATCGCGGCTCTCGCTACTCGTTCGGCTACCCTGCCTGCCCCGACCTGGAGGATCGCGCGACGCTCGTCCGGCTGCTCGATCCCGCGCGCATCGGCGTCGAACTCAGCGAGGAACTCCAGCTTCACCCCGAGCAGTCCACCGACGCTCTGGTCGTCCATCACCCGGAGGCGAAGTACTTCAATGCCCGTTGACACCCCCCAGCGCCGCGCCCGGCTGGCCGCCCTCCTCCTCGGGGGCGCCCTGCTGGCTGGGTGCGTGCCGAGCGGTCCGGCTCCCTCGCCGTCCCCGAGCCAGCCGGCCCGCCCATTCACCGTGACGACGACCGAGAAACCGGCGACATACGACCCGGCCGCCGCGACGACGGCCGCGGACGCCCTCGTGGCGCTCAACGCCTTCAGCCGGCTCATGGTGGTGCACTCCGAGAAGGGCGAACTCAAGCCCGACCTGGCCACCGACTGCCTCTACACGTCCGCGACGGTGTACGAGTGCCAACTCCCCAAGGACCTCACGTTCCACAACGGGCACGCGCTGACCGCCTCCGACGTGAAGTTCAGCATCGACCGGGCGCTGCGCCTGGGCATCCCCGGGTCGTCCACCTCGCTGCTCGACTCGCTGCAGCGGGTCGAGGCCGTGGACGACCTCACCGTGCGCTTCACGCTCAACTGGGCCGACAGCCAGTTCGGGTACGCGCTGGCGTCGCCCGCGGCGTCCATCGTCGATGAGCAGATTTACGACCCGGACTCGGTCCGTCCCAACACCGGCCAGGTGATCGGGTCCGGACCGTTCCAGTTGGTGACGACCTCCGACACCTCGCTGGTGTTCCACCGCTTCAAGACCTACGTGGGCGCGGACACCGGTGCCCTCGAGGTGGTGGCGCTGGCGTTCCCGGACGATCCCGCCACCGCCGAGCAGGCCATGACCGACAAGGCGACGGACGCCGTGTGGCGCAGCCTGACCGCCCCCGGCCAGGAGCGGCTGACGGCGGCCGGTTTCCTCCGGCACCCCATGCCGCACTCGCGCGTACACCGGCTCGTCTGGAACCCGAACTCCGAGGCGCGCGGACAGGCGGAGCTGCGGCAGGCGGTTGCGCTCTCGCTGCAGGCGGACCGGACCTTGAGCTCTCTCATCCCGGGGGTCTCGACCGGCGGCGTGGCGGCGTTCCCGGTGGGTGGGCAGCCCCAGGTCCCGCAGATCGGCGGCAAACACGTGCGCCTGACGCTGTCCTACGCCACGCGGGGCCCCGGCGAGGGCGACCTCGCGCGGGTCCTGCGCGACCGCATCGAGACCGCGACCGGCGCCAGCGTCCAGTTGCTGCCGGACGCCCCGAATGCCGACCTCGTGCTCACCGACCGGCCCGCCTGGGTGAACACCCCGTTCGGGTGGTTGCAGGTCTACACCGACCGCCCGCTTCCGGGCAGCGCCGCCAAGATCACCGACCTGCTCCAGCGGGCGCGCCAGACCACCGACCCCACGCAGCGCGCGGGGCTGCTGGCCGAGATCCAGCAGCAGGCGGCGGCCGACCTCACGGTGCTGCCGATCTCGCAGGCGCAGGAGTCGCTGTTCCTCGGGGCCGGGGTCACGATGCAGGGAGACGGGTTCGGTCCCGGATTCCAGCTCGGGCTGTGGAGCTTCCGCGGATGAGCGAGTACAGCGGGGTGCACACCGGACCGCTCGCCGAGGGCGAGCGCGTCTCTCTCACCGACCAGAAGGGCCGGCGGCACAGCGTGCTGCTCAAGGCCGGCGGCATGTTCCACACCACCAAGGGCGGGATCGCGCACGACGCGATCATCGGCGGCCCGGACGGCAACGTCGTCCGCTCCTCAGGCGGCCAGCACTACCTGGTGTTCCGGCCCGTCCTGGAGGAGTTCGTCGTCTCGATGCCCCGAGGCGCGGCCGTGATCTACCCCAAGGACGCCGCGCACATCCTGATGCAGACCGATGTCTTCCCCGGTGCCCGCGTCCTGGAGGCCGGCGTGGGGTCCGGGGGCCTCACCCTGGCGCTGTTGCGGGCCATCGGCGAGACGGGTCGGCTCTACAGCTACGAACGGCGCGAGGACTTCGCCGCGATCGCGCGGAAGAACGTCGAGCAGTTCTACGGCGGTCCGCACCCGGCGTGGGAGCTGCGGGTCGGCGACCTGGCGACGGATCGGGGGCCGGAGGAGATCGACCGGGCGATCCTGGACATGCTCGCGCCGTGGGAGTGTGTGGACGCCGTCGGCGAGGTGCTGGTGCCGGGCGGGTTCCTGTGCTGCTACGTGGCGACGACCACGCAGCTCGGGCGCACCATGGACACGCTGCGCGCCCACGGCGGGTTCACCGAGCCCGTCGCGCGGGAGTACTCCGCGCGGGAGTGGCACGCCGAGGGGTTGGCGATCCGCCCCGGCCACTCGACCAGCGGCCACACCGGGTTCCTGATCTTCTCGCGCCGCCTCGCCCCCGGGGTGACCGCCCCGCTGCGGCGTCGGCGTCCGGCCCCGGGTGCCTACGGTCCGGACTACACCGGACCGCGGCCGGCTGGGATTCCCGAGGCGGCTGCGGACGCCTGAACCGGGCCCGCGGCGTCCGGACCCGCCGAAGGAAGCGCCGATCGATCATGTTCTGGCTGCGGCGGCCCGGGTCGGGTGCCGTGGGATCGGGCCGGGTGTCTGTCGGCGGCGTCCGATAACCTCAGCCCCACGAGGGAGGGCCCATGGACGACACCCGCGATCCGCTGACCGAGGCGCAGCGCCAGCTCGACGCGCGCACGCGGGCGTTGGAGCTCGCCGAGCGTCGGCTGGCCGAGGCGCGCGCGGACGCCCGGGCGCTGGCCGCGCACAACGAGCGGCTCAACGCGACGCTCCGTGAGGTGCGGGCGTCGGTGGTGGAGTTGCGGGCGCAGTTGGACGGGCTCGCCTCGCCCCCGGCCGCCTTCGCGACGGTGGTGGGGCACACCGAGGACGGCACTGTCGACGTGGAGGCGTCCGGACGCCGGCTGCGGGTCGCTGTCGCCGCGGAGTTGGTGGCAGCGCCGCTGGACGTCGGAGCCTGGGTGCTGTTGAACGAGTCGCAGGTCGTGGTCGGCGTGGTGGAGCGGCCCAGCAGCGGCGAGCTGGTGCGGGTGCGCGAGCGTGTCGGAGACGACGCGGTCCTGGTCACCACGGGCAGCGACGAGGAGGTGGTGCTGCAGTTGGCTCCCGCCCTGCGGGCGGTGGCGCTCGGCGCCGGCGACACCCTGCTGGCCGAGCGCAGGGCGCTGGTCGCGCTGGCGCGGGTCGACCGCACGGAGGTGGAGGAGCTGACCCTCGACGAGGTTCCCGATGTGGCCTACGCCGATATCGGCGGGCTGGAGGCGCAGATCGAGGAGATCCGCGACGCGGTGGAGCTGCCGTTCCGGCATCGCGAGCTGTTTGTGGAGTTCGGCCTGGCGGCACCCAAGGGCGTGCTTCTCTACGGTCCGCCGGGGTGCGGCAAGACGATGATCGCGAAGGCGGTGGCGAACGCGGCGGGCAGTTCGTTCCTCAACGTCAAGGGCCCCGAGTTGCTCAACAAGTACGTGGGGGAGACCGAGCGCCAGGTGCGCCTGGTGTTCTCGCGGGCACGCGAGCTGGCCGCGGACGGGCGTCCGGTCGTGGTGTTCTTCGACGAGATGGATTCGCTGTTCCGGACGCGCGGGTCGGGGGTCAGCTCCGATGTCGAGTCGACCGTCGTGCCGCAGTTGCTGAGCGAGATCGATGGGGTGGAGTCGCTCAAGAACGTCATCGTGATCGGTGCCACCAACCGCGAGGACCTCATCGACCCGGCGATCCTGCGGCCGGGACGGCTCGACGTCAAGATCAAGCTGGCCCGGCCCGACGAGGCGGGGGCGCGCCACATCCTCGCCAAGCACCTGCGTCCGGACACCCCCGTCAACCCCGCCGAAGCGGCGGCGTCCGGAGGTGAGGCGCAGTTCCGGGCCGCGCTGGTCGCGGACGCCGCGGCGGCCCTGTATGCCCGCACCGCCGAGAACGAGTTCGTCGAGGTGACCTACGCCGGGGGCGCGAAGGAGGTGCTGCATGTGGCGGACTTCGTGTCCGGCGCGATGCTCGCCAACGTGGTCGCGCGGGCGAAGAAGGCGGCGATCAAGGAGGTCATCCTCGGCGGGGAGCGGGGTCTGCGGCGAGAGCACGTGCTGCGGGCCTGCGCCGAGGAGGTCGCCGAGAACGAGGAACTGCCGAACACGACCAACCCCGACGACTGGGCGCGGGTGTCCGGACGCCGCGGCGAACGCATCGTCTACCTGCGCACCCTCCACCGCTCGCGTTCGTTGCCCGTGGAGTGACGTTCGTTGCCCGTGGAGTGAATTGGGGGATTGCATGTCCCAAAGCGACTGCGGCGAGCGTGCGTCGTGCGTAGGCTGCTGGATGTGGAACCCGACTTCAACGTCGTCCTCCGGGGGGTGGATGACGTGTTGGCGGCTGAGTGGCCGCGGCGTCCGATGACCGCGTCGGACTGGTTGAAGGCTCTCGGACTGGGTCCGACGGCGCACGACGACCGCTTCCCCAACTGGGGAACGGGCACGCCTGGGTGGGGCGACGCTCAGACCTGCCTCGCCGTCCTCGACGGTGATCTGGTGGGTCTCGGGTGGTTCCTGTGGCGGGGCGCGCAGCGCGCCTGGCTGTGGCGCAACGCAGACTACGTGCGGCACGGCCTCGAGGATCGCTTCGGGCCGTGCCACGCGAGCCCAGGTCGACCCACGTCCTACCGCTGTCACTGGGTGGCCGGGACCCGACGCATCGAACTCGTCGCCGTGCTGGACGAGACCGTGGGTCCGCGCGAGGTGCAGGTCCACGTGATGGACGCCGCCCACGAAGAGGACTGCAAGGCCGGCTGCCGCTCGCACTAGCCGTTCGGCTGCCCGTCACGTCCACCCGGACGCCGACCTCACGGCCCGCAGTCCGACCGCACCCACGGCGTCCGCGGCCGCGCGACCGACTACCGGACGAACGGCCGCCCGGCCCGACTACCGGCCGCGGGCCTTGCGGGCCTGCTCCCGGACGGCCGGGTTGCCGGACCGCGCGGGGTCGTGCTTCTTCGCCCCAGGCTTCGCGGTGACGCTGCGGCGCCGGATGAGCGCCTCCACCATCCGCCAGCCGATGAGACCCACCGCGAGGGCGAGGCCTGCAACCACGACGAACGCGGCCTGCACACCGTCCCCGATGAGCAGCCGGAACAACATGCCGAACACCAGCGTCGAGAGCCACATCATCACGCCCTGGACCAACGCCGAGTCCTGACGCCGGCGGAGCATGATGCCGATCCACGCCAGCAGCGCCCCCGCGACAAACGGGGCGGCGGTACGCAGGATTCCACCCGCGTCCAGGACCTCGGCGTGCGAGGCCCGCCCGACGATGGCGAACAGAACGATCACAAGGACGTCGATGACGACACGAACCGGATGACGCATGCCCTCAACCTACCGGTGACGCCCCCGCTAGGCTGCGCGGCATGCTGATGGGCACCGAGACCGAGTACGGCATCGCCGCGCCCGGACGCCCCGAACTCGATCCACACCTCCTCTCGGCGCTGGTCGTCGATGCCTGCGATGCCCCCGCCACCGCGGCCGTGGCCGACACCCACAACCGCGTGCTCGGCAACGGCGGACGCCTCTACGTCGACCACGGCCACCCCGAATACGCCGGTCCCGAGTGCACCTCGGCCACCGCCGCCCTCACCTGGGAGCTGGCCGGCGATGCGCTGGTGGCCCGAGCCGCCGCGCGCGCCTCCGCCGACCTGGGCACCCCGATCGAGGTCTTCCGCAACAACACCGACGGCAAGGGGCACAGCTACGGCTACCACGAGAACCACCTGCTGCCGCGGTCGGTGCCGTTCGAGCGGGTGGTGGCGCACCTGCCGGCGTACCTCGTCACCCGGATCGTCCTGACCGGAGCCGGCCGCGTCGGCGCGGGACCGGCGGGCGAGCACCCCGCCACGTTTCAGCTCTGCCAGCGCGCAGACTACTTCACCCGTGTGACCAGCCTGGACACCACCCGCGACCGCGGCCTCATCAACACCCGGGACGAGCCGCACGCCCGCCCGTCGCTCTGGCGGCGGCTGCACGTGATCCCGGGCGATGCCACCCGCCAGCCGTTCGCGACCTGGCTCAAGCTGGGCACGCTCGGGCTGGTCCTGGCCGCGCTGGCCGCCGACCACCTGCCCCGGATCGCCCTGGCCGACCCGGTCGCCGCCTTCCCCGCGGTTTCCCGCGACCTCACCCTCACCCGTCGTCTGCCGCTGGCCGACGGGGGTGCCGCCACCGCGCTCACGGTCCAGCGCCGCTACCTTGAGGCCTGCGCCGCCAGTTCCGCCGCGCGCGCCGAGCCCGAAGCGGACGCGCTGCTCGCGGCCTGGGCCGACCTTCTCGACGCCCTGGCGTCCGACCCCGACAGCACCGCCGACCGACTGGACTGGACCGCCAAGCTCCTCCTGGTCCGGCGCCTCGCCGAGCGCCTGGGCGTCGGTCTGGACGATCCCCGCGTCGCGCGCCTCGACCTCGCCTGGGCTCGGCTGGGCGACGCCGGCCCCTTCGCCGCGTGGGAGCGGGCGGGCCGTGTCCGGACGGTGGTGGGTCCGGACGCCGTCGCCGCCGCCACCTCGACCCCGCCGCAGGACACCCGCGCCTGGACGCGGGGGCGCTGGGTCCAGGACCACCCCGACGCGTTGCTCGCCGCCACGTGGGATTCCCTCCTGGTCCGGGACAGCCGCGGCGGCCTGCACACCCTGCGCATGCGGACGCCGCGGGGCTGGGGTCGGGACCGGTACGACGTGTCGGCGGGCGTCGATAGACTGATTGCCTTGCACGAGTCAGGAGGCGAGCAGTGAGCGAGCAGGTGCAGCGGCGGCGGGCCACCCGCGCCGAGGACGCCGTGGTCGAGGACGCGCAGCCGTCGCTCCAGCCGCTCGACATCGACGCCATCCTCGACGAGATCGACGCCGCGCTGGAGTCGGACGCCGAAGACTACGTGCGCGGGTTCGTCCAAAAGGGCGGCCAGTGATCACCCCGACCTCCTCCGGCTCCTCGTTCGTGGAACTCCTGGCGCAACGCGAGCCGGGGCGTCCGCTCCTGCGCGGCGGTCCCGCGGATGCCCCCCACGGCACCACCATCGTGACCTGCGCCTTCGCGAGCGGGTTCGCCATGGCGGGCGACCGGCGCGCGACCTGGGGCGGGCAGATCGCCCAGAACGACATCGAGAAGGTGTTCCCGGCCGACGCGATGTCGGTGGTGGGCGTGGCTGGCACCGCCGGGGTCGCGCTGGAACTGGTGCGGCTCTTCCAGCTCGAGCTGGAGCACTTCGAGAAGATCGAGGGGACGACGCTTTCCTTCGACGGCAAGGCCAATCGGCTCGCGGGCATCATCCGGGCCAACCGTCCCGACGCGTTCGACGGGCTAGGCGCGCTGCCCGTTCTGGCCGGCTGGGACGGCGCGGGGCCGAGGATCGTCAGCTACGACCTCGTCGGCGGCCGCTACGAGGAGCGTCCGTTCTACGCGGTCGGGTCCGGCGCGGCGTCCGCGCGCGGATCCCTGAAGAAGCTGCACCGCCGCGACCTGGACGAACGGGGCGCCGTGACGGCTCTCGTCCAGGCCCTGGTCGACTCCGCCGACGAGGACAGCTTCACGGCCGGTCCCGACCTTGTCCGCGGGCTCTTCCCCACCGTGTACACCGGCGGTGCGGACGGCGTCCGGCGCTGGGGCGACGCCGAACTCGCCGAGCTGACGACCCAGGTGATGGACGCCCGCCGCGTCCGTCCGGACGGACCGGGAGCCCCGCTGCTATGAGCGTCTACGTCTCTCCCGAACAGCAGATGAAGGACCGTGCCGATTTCGCCCGCAAGGGCATCGCGCGCGGACGGTCCGTGGTGGTGCTGCGCTGCGCCGCCGGCTACCTGTTCGTCGCCGAGAACCACTCCTCGACCCTGCACAAGGTGTCGGAGATCCACGACCGCATCGGGTTCGCCGCCGTCGGCCGTTACCACGAGTTCGAGGCGCTGCGGGTGGCGGGCATCCAGCAGGCCGACCTCCGCGGGTACACCTACGACCGCCGCGATGTGAGCGGGCGGGCCCTGGCGAACAGCTATGCCCAGGTGCTGGGCGTGACGTTCGCGTCGGCGTCCGAGAAGCCCCTGGAGGTCGAGCTGTGCGTCGCCGAGCTGGGCGAGACCCCCGCCGGCGATCAGCTCTTCCGCATCGCCTACGACGGCGCGGTCGCCGACGAGCGCGACGTCGCCGTGATCGGGGGCTCGGCCGAGGCCATCGCCGAACGGCTGCGGGAGCGGCACGATCCCGACGCCACGGTCGCGGACGCCCTCGCCGCCGCCTTGACCGCCCTGAGCCCGCAGGGACGTCCCGGGGTCGCCGACCTGGAAGTGGCGCTGCTCGAACGCGCGCGGCTGCCCCGGCGGACGTTCGTCCGGTTCGACGACGCCCGCGTGGCCGAACTGCTGGGTGAGTCGTGAAGCCGCCGGTGCTCGAGCCGGTCGTGATCGTGGGGACCGGGCTCGTGGGAGCCTCCGTGGGCCTAGCGCTCACCCGGGCCGGGCTGCGGGTGCATCTGGTGGATGCGGTCCTCAGCCACGCGCTGGTCGCGGAGTCCCTCGGCGCCGGCACCACGCAGCCTGCGGACGCCGCCCGCGTCCGCGCCGTGGTTGTCGCCGTGCCCCCGGACGCGCTCGCGGACGCCGTGGCAAAGGCCCTCACGACCTACCCGCGCGCGGTCGTGACCGACGTGGGCTCGGTCAAGGGGACCGTCCTGGGGGTTCTGCGGGGCCGCGGGGTCGCGCTGGGGCGCTACGTCGGGTCGCACCCCATGGCCGGCTCCCAGCACGCCGGACCGCTGACGGCGCGCGCCGATCTCTTCGCCCAGCGCACCTGGGTCGTGTGCCCGCACGACACGGCGACCGCGGACGCCGTCCTTGCTGTCCAGGAGCTGGCGCGCACCTGCGGCGCGCGGGTGGTCAGCCTCGGTCCGGCCCACCACGACGAGGCCGTCGCGCAGGTCTCTCACGTGCCGCAGCTCGTCTCGTCCCTAGTGGGCTGCACCCTCAACGATGTGCCCGGCGAGCACCTGCGCCTGGCGGGACAGGGGCTCCGCGACGTGACGCGCATCGCCGCGTCCGATCCCGCCCTGTGGCGGCAGATCATCGGGGCCAACCGCGAGGCCGTCCGCGCGCAACTGGCGCGGGTCTCCGACGCCCTGGACGAGTTGCTCGCGGCGCTGTCCCTCCCGCCGGCGGAGTCCGACGCTGCCGTCGAGCGGATCGTTGCCCACGGGCGCGCGGGCGTCCGGCTCCTGCCCGGCAAGCACGGCACGTCGGCGGCGGAGTTCGCCTCGGTCGTCGTGGAGATTCCAGACGCCCCCGGTGCGCTCGCCCGGCTCTTCGCGGACATCGATGCCGCCGGGGTCAACGTCGAGGACGTCGCGATCGAGCATGACACGCTGCGCGAGGTCGGTTGGCTGTCGGTCGGGGTCGACCAGGCGCGGGCGTCCGAACTGGAGGCGGCGATGCTCGCGGCCGGGTGGACCGTCAGGCCCTGACCCCGCCGCGGTCGGCGAGGGCGGCGACTGCAACTAGACTGCTGCGGTGCCTGCCGACCGACCTGTGATCGCCATCGACGGACCCGCGGGGTCCGGCAAGTCGACGACCGCGAAGGCGGTCGCCCGCCGACTCGGCATCGGCTACCTCGACACCGGCGCGATGTACCGCGCGGTGACGGTGGCGTTCCTCGATTCGGGTGTGAGCCGCGACGACTCGGACGCCGTGGCGCGCGCCACCCAGGCGGCCGACATCGCCATCAGCCTCGACCCGGATGTCTTCTGGGTCCGCGTCAACGGCCGCGAGGTCACCGACGAGATCCGCTCGCCGCGGATCACCGCGAACGCCTCGGCCGTCTCGACCAACGCCGCCTGCCGGGCCGACCTAGTCCGGCGGCAGCGCGCCCTCATGGAGTCCGACCCCAGCGGCTGCGTCGCCGAGGGTCGTGACATCACGACCGTGGTGTATCCGGACGCCGACCTGCGCCTCCTGCTCACCGCGTCCGCCGAAGCCCGGCTGCGCCGCCGCCGCGGCGACGTTGGCCAGGCCATGAGCGACGCCGAACTGCGCGAACTCGTGCTGTCCCGCGACGCCGCCGACTCCGCGCTGGTGGAGTTCCAGACCCCCGCCGAGGGCGTCCGTCTCCTGGACACCTCGGATCTGACCCCCGACGAAGTGGTCGACACCATCGTCGCGCTCGCCCGAAAGGCCATGTCATGACCACACCCAAGCCCGTCCTGGCCGTCGTCGGCCGTCCGAACGTCGGCAAGTCGATGCTCGTGAACCGGGTCATCGGACGCCGCGAGGCCGTTGTCCAGGACAAGCCGGGCGTCACCCGCGACCGCGTGAGCTACGACGCGCAGTGGAACGGCCGTGAGTTCGTCATCGTGGACACCGGCGGGTGGGCGTCCGACGCCCAAGGCATGGCGGCGCAGATCGCCGAGCAGGCCGAACTGGCCATCGCCGCGGCGGATGCGGTCTTGTTCGTCGTGGACGCCTCGGTGGGCGTCACCGACGAGGACGAGGCGGTCGTCCGGGTGCTGCGGCGGTCGAAGAAGCCCGTGGTCCTGGCGGCCAACAAGGTCGACGACCAGCGCAACGAGGCCGAGGCGGCGTCCATGTGGAACCTGGGGCTCGGGGAACCCCATCCGGTGTCGGCGCTGCACGGGCGAGGGTCCGGCGACCTGCTGGATGCCGTGCTCGACGCCCTTCCCGAGGCGCCGCCGGAGGAGTTCGAGGAGGTCGGCGGGCCGCGTCGCGTCGCCATCGTCGGCAAGCCGAATGTGGGCAAGTCCTCGCTGTTGAACAAGCTCACGGGGCAACAGCGCTCCGTGGTCGACAACGCGGCCGGCACCACGGTCGATCCGGTCGACGAGCTCGTGGAGCTGGGTGGGCAGGTCTACCGCTTCATCGACACCGCGGGGCTGCGGCGGCGAGTCAAGGAGGCGTCCGGGCACGAGTACTACGCGTCGCTGCGCACGCAGACGGCCGTCGAGCGTGCCGAGGTGTGCGTCGTCGTGATCGACGCGTCGGAGTCGATCTCCGATCAGGATCTCAAGATCCTCAGCATGGTCGAGGAGGCCGGCAAGGCGATGGTGATCGCCTACAACAAGTGGGATCTGACGGATGAGGAGCGTCGCCGCTACCTCGAGCGCGAGGTCGAGCTGGACATTCGCGCCTTCGCGTGGGCGCCACGGGTCAACATCTCGGCGCTGACCGGACGCAACGTGGACAAGCTCACCCGGGCGCTCACCGACGCGCTGGCCGGCTGGGAGACGCGCGTCAGCACGGGCCAGCTCAACGCGTTCCTGGGCCGGGTCGCGGCCGCGCACCCGCACCCCGTCCGCAGCGGCAAGCAGCCGCGCATCCTGTTCGGGACGCAGGCGCAGAACTGTCCGCCGACCTTCGTGCTGTTCACGTCCGGGCAGATGGATCCGCAGTATGTGCGCTTCGTCGAGCGCCGGCTGCGGGAGGAGTTCGGGTTCCAGGGCAGCCCCGTCCACGTGGAGGTGCGGGCGCGCGAGAAGCGCAAGAAGCAGTAGTGGCCGGGCTGCGGGGGCTGCTCGCGGACACCACACCGCTGCGGACGCCGGCGTTCCGACGCCTGTGGGTGGCCAACATCGTCACGGTCATCGGCGCCCAGCTCACCGTCGTCGCGGTCCCCGCGCAGATCTACGCCGAGACCGGCTCGTCGGGGATGGTGGGCCTGACGGGGCTCTTCGGGCTCGTCCCGCTGGTGGTGTTCGGGCTGTGGGGCGGCGCGCTGGCCGACCACGTCAACCGCCGGACCCTCCTGCTGGCCACCACCGCCGGTCTCATCGCGACCAGCGCGCTGTTCACGCTGCAGGCCGCGCTGGGGCTGCGGAACGTCTGGGTGTTGCTGACGCTGTTCGCGGCCCAGCAGGCGGTGTTCGCGATCAACCAGCCCACCCGGACCGCCATCCTGCCCAAGCTCCTGCCCGCCGCGCAGTTGCCGGCGGCCAACGCGCTCAACATGACGGTGATGATGGCGGGGGCGATCGCGGGCCCGCTGGTCGGCGGTGCCTTGATCCCGGTGTTCGGGTTCGCGCTGCTTTACGGCCTCGACACCCTCACCTTGCTCGCCACGCTGTGGGCGGTCCTGGCGTTGCCGTCGCTGCCGGTGGAGGACCGGTCCGGGACGCCAGGGCTGCGGTCGGTGATCGCGGGGCTGGCCTACCTGGGCGGACACGCGGTGCTGCTGATGTCGTTCCTGGTGGATCTCATCGCCATGGTCGCGGGGATGCCGCGGGCGCTGTTCCCAGCCGTCGCTCACGAGTCGTTCGGTGGTCCTGCCGAGGGCGGACTGGCGTTCGCCCTGCTGTACGCGGCGATCCCGGCCGGGTCGGTCCTGGGCGGCGTGCTGTCGGGCTGGGTATCGCGGGTCTCGCGGCAGGGACGAGCCGTCGTGCTGCTCATCCTGGTGTGGGGGCTGGCCGTGATCGGCTTCGGGGTGGCCGTGGCGGTGGCGCCGAGCGCGCCAGGGGTGATGCTCGTGGTCGCGGTGGCCTTCCTCGGGCTGGGCGGCGCCGCGGACATGGCCTCGGCCGCGTTCCGGCAGTCCATGCTGCTCAGCGCCGCGGACGACGCTGTCCGGGGACGGCTCCAGGGCGTCTTCATCGTCGTCGTGGCGGGCGGACCCCGCATCGCCGATGTCCTTCACGGCGGCGCGGCGGAGCTCTTCGGCGTTCCTCCGGCTCTGTGGGGTGGCGGGATCCTCGTGGTCCTGCTCACGGCGTTGGCCGCCGCCGTCTTCCC
This sequence comes from uncultured Nigerium sp., assembly GCA_964482465.1. Taxonomy (GTDB): domain Bacteria; phylum Actinomycetota; class Actinomycetes; order Propionibacteriales; family Propionibacteriaceae; genus Propioniciclava. The sequence goes on from CAYZXQ010000006.1 coordinate 69,946, forward strand.
TGTCTTCTGGCGTTACGACGCCCGGACGGAGCCCGCGGCGTCCGAGTAACGTGCCGCCCATGGAGCCCCGGACGCCGTACCTCGCGATCGACTTTGCACGCTTGCGCACGAACATCGAATCGACCGCCGCGTGGGTGGCGTCGCGTGGACTGGCGCTGCGGCCGCATGTCAAGACGCACAAGTCGCCCCGCATCGCGGCGATGCAGGTCGAGACGGGGGCGTCCGGGATCACCGTCGCGACCTTGGGCGAGGCTGAGGTCTTCGCCCACGCAGGCTTCGATGACCTGTTCGTGGCGTACCCGCTGTGGCCGGACGACGTCCGTCGCGCCCGGCTGGCGAAGCTGTGCGAGCGGGCGAGCGTCCGGGTGGGATTCGACTCGCTGGAGGCGGCACGCGGCTTGGCCGGAACCGGTGCGTCCGGGCTGGTGGAGGTCGATTCGGGCCACCATCGCTCCGGGATCGCGCCGGCGGATGCGGGTCGACTGGCCGCGGACGCCGTCGCCGCCGGTGTGGAGGTGATCGGGGTGTTCACGTTCCCCGGTCACAGCTATGCTCCGGGCGCCGGTACCCCAGCGGCCGCGGACGAGGCGTCCGCGCTGACAGCGGCGGCCGAGGCGTTGCGGGTGGCCGGCGTGGAGCCGGTGGTCGTCAGCGGCGGGTCCACGCCCAGCCTGGCGGCGACGGGCGCGGGGCTCACGGAGTGCCGGCCGGGGGTGTACGTGTTCGGCGACGCCCAGCAGTGGGAGTTGGGGGCGTGCGGCCCCGACCAGATCGCGCTGACGTGCCACGCCACCGTCGTGAGCCACGCTGGCGGACGCCTGGTGCTCGACGCGGGAAGCAAGGCGCTGGGCGCGGACCGCCCGGCTTGGGCGTCGGGGTACGGACGGCTCCTGGACGATCCCGACGCTCGCCTGGTGATCTTGTCGGAGCACCACGCCGTGGCGGAAGTGCCCGGGACCTTGCCTCCGCTGGGCTCGACCGTCCGGGTCGTGCCCAACCACGCCTGCAACGCGGTGAACCTCGCCGAAGAGCTCTGGGTCTACGACGAAGGTGCCCTCGCGGCGCGCTGGCCGGTGTCCGCGCGGGGCCGAAACGACTAGCTCGGCGTCTCGGAGGCCGTTTGCCGCTTCTCGTTGCGGAGTCACTCGTGTAACCGGCGTCCCCGACCGAACGACAAGCGGCTCAAGGCCTGTTCGCCCGAGATCCCTCCCCCTGGATCGCGCGAACTGGGGGCCATAGGCGCGTCACGACCGTGCAACGCCCCCGGTGTCGTGCCAAGAACATCGCTCGGAGCCCCGAGAGGCTAGGACCTGCGCCGCGCGGTCATCAGGAAGAGGTCGAACGTGCGTGCGGGGTCGCCCTTGACGACCTGGGTGGCGGTCCGGAACGTCGCGTCGACGAACCCCGCGGCCACCGCCAACTCCCCGAGCGCCTCGCGGGCGAACCCGGTGTGTCCATCGAAGTCATCGGCGTGGAAATGGTTGTGCGGGTCGTGGTCGAGGTCGACCACGGCGACCCAACCGCCGGGGTGGAGCGCCTCGTGGAACGCCCGCAGGATGCCGGCAGTGTCGGGAATGTGATGCAGGACGAGGCTGCTGTAGACGAGGTCGTAGGAGCCTGGCGCAGGCTGCACGGCCAGATCCACGTCCGAGAGCGTGAAGCGGTCGATGTCCGGACGCTCGGCCAACCGCTGCGCCACCACCTCCCGCATGCCCGCCGAGGTGTCGGTGAGGGTGATGTGGGCCAGGCGCGGCGCAAGTTCCCACGCGACAAGGCCCGTCCCGCATCCGTAGTCCAGGGCGGTCATGGCGGGGGAGAGCGGTATAGCGGCCGCGATGGCGGCGGCGACATCCTGGGCGCGTTGGAGCTTGTCAGGGGAGTCCCAGGTGTGGGCTACCTCGTCGAAGTGATTGGGCACGCAGGACATTGTGCCGGGTCCCTGAGGCCGAGGTGGCAAGGGCGTCGGAGCCGCGCCACGCGTCGGTTACGCCCTGGGGGTCGATCCCGTGTAAGGTAAGCCGTCGTTGGGCCCCCTCGGGGGTTCGATGGCGGGCTGTAGCGCAGCTTGGTAGCGCACTTGACTGGGGGTCAAGGGGTCGCAGGTTCAAATCCTGTCAGCCCGAC
>CAYZXQ010000007.1:0-15970 GCA_964482465.1 uncultured Nigerium sp.
ACATGATCGATCAGCGTTTCCCTAGGACGAACGGGCGTCAGGCGGCGTCCGGCTCCGACGGCGTCCGCGTGCGTCCGGACAGGCCGTAGGCGTCCGCGGCCTCCTGGACGGCGACCCGGCGCGCCAGCGAGAACAGCACCGCCCGGTTGGCCTGATTGCGCAGGTATTGGGTGATGGCGTAGACGAGGAAGGCCGCGGTCACGACGTAGAGCAGCAGGTCGGCGCCGCGTCCGATACCGAGGAGATGGGCGACCACCGTCGTCGTCTCCGGCAGCAGCACCGTGACGATCATCGCGATCGCCAGCAGCACGAACCCGGCCTTCTTGAACGCGCTGACGGCCGTCCGCTTCGCGCGGGAGAGGACGATGAGCAGCCCCACCGCCACGAGCACGAGCAGGATCTGGATCCACATGTCAGCGGCCCACCTTCCGCAGCAGCGTGTCGAACGCGATGTTGACGGCGTTGATCATCGACTGGCCCTTGCTCCGGCTGTAGTCGGTGTACACGATCTCGACGGGCACCTCGACGTAGGTGTAGCCGCGACGCTTGATGATCTCGAGGAACTCCGAGGCGTGTGCCATGTCGGGCATGGTGATCTCGATCTCGTCCGCGACGCGCCGGGTGAAGACCCGCAGCCCGTTGTGGGTGTCGGTGAGCTTCACCCCCGAGGTGAGGTTGCTGAACGCGATGGCGGCCTTGAGCAGGGCACGCTTGCCCCTCGTCATGCCGACCGGCCGTTTGCCCAGGAACCGCGACCCCAGGACGAAGTCCGTCCCCTTCTCCTCGAGGGTGGCGAGCATGTGGGCCACGTCCTCCAGCCGGTGCTGGCCGTCGGCGTCGAATGTGACGACATACCGGATGCCCGGCAGCAGCCGCACGAACTCGATGCCCGTCTGCAGCGCCGCACCCTGGCCCATGTTGATGGGGTGGTTGACGAGGTAGGCGCCCGTCCGGGCGATCTCGTCGGCCGAGTTATCGCGGCTGCAGTCGTTGACGCAGACGACGACGGAGTACTCGGCCAGGACGCGCTCGACGACCTCGCGCACGACGGTCGCCTCGTTGTAGACGGGGATGACGAACGCCACGTCGGTGCGTCGGACATCGGGCAGGGCGGGTCCGGAGGTATCAGGGGCCACGGAGCAAACCCTACCGGGGGCCACCGTCCGGCACCGACGGCGCGCTCGCGGCGGAGTGGGCCGATCCTTCGCGCCCGTGCCACGATGGACGCCATGAGTGCCCGACCCAGCCGAGCCGTCGACCGGCCCCGCCGCAGCGGGTCGGAGGGCCGCGTCCGCGCCCTGCTCGCCGCCGCCCTCGCCCTGGCGTTCTTCGTGACGGGCGCGGCGTGGTCGTTCTCGTCGCCGCCCGGATCGTCGCCGGACGACGACCACCACCTCGCCAGCATCTGGTGCCCGCATCCGATCGAGAACTCCGGCTGTCCGCTGGTGCGCAACGCCGGCGGCGCGGTCGTGGGCGTCCAGGTGCCCGAGGAGCTCGTGCACTCCGCGTGCTACGCCTTCAACGGCAAGGCCTCCGGTGCCTGCGAGCTCGCATTCTCCGAGACCACCCTCGCCAACACCGACCGCGTCGACCGCGGCGGCTACCCCGGCGGGTTCTTCATCGTCCTGCACGCCTTCGTCGGTCCGAGCGTGGACGCCACCGTGCTGACGATCCGTCTCGTCAACGCCGCCATCGCCAGCCTGCTGGTCGGGCTGCTGGTCTGGACGGCCCCCCGCGGGTCGGGCGCCCGGGTGGGGACGGCCTTCCTCGTCACGTTCACCCCCCTCGGGCTGTTCCTCGTGGGCTCCACCAATCCCAGCGCGTGGGCGATCGTCGGCGTCCCCGGCTTCTACTTCGCGTTGCAGGCCCTGCTGACCGACGAGCGGCCCCGGTTCCGCTGGCTGCATGCCGGGCTGGCGGTGGTGAGCGCGGGGCTGGCCTGTGCCGCGCGTTCGGACGCCGCCGTCTACGTCGTCCTGCTGGCCGGCCTGGTGGTGCTCCGCAACGCAAAGGGCCTCGCGGGCGTCCGGGACCTGCTGGCCACCCTCCGGTGGTGGCTCGTCGTGCCCGCGGTCGGGGTGCTGTTCGCCGTGCTCGCGATGCTGCAGGGGCGGCAGGCGTCCGTCGCCGCCGCGACCGAGGGGGCCTCCCCGCAGGGCCGCGCGCTCGCCGAGGTGCTCATCACCAATGTGCTGGCGTTCCCCAGCCTGATCGGAGGGTTCAGCGGGCTGTCGTCGGGCCTGGGGTGGCTGGACACCACGATGCCCGCCACGGCGTCCTACCCACCGCTGCTCGCGGCCGCCGCGCTGGTGTTCGTCGGCCTGGGGCGGGCATCGTGGCGCAAGCTGGTGGCGATGGCCCTGCTGGCGGCCGCCCTGGTCGCGATCCCCATGTACATCCTGCTCATGCAGCGCCAGTACGTCGGCGAGTGGGTGCAGCCGCGCTACCTCCTGCCGCTGTGGACCGTCCTGGTGGGCGTCGCCCTGCTGGGGGCCCGCGGCGAGAAGCCGCCCGCGCGTCCGGACGCCGTCCAGGCCGCCGTGCTCTTTGGGGGGCTCGCCGTCGCGCAGGCCGTGGCGCTCTACACCAACACGCGACGCTACGTCACCGGGCTGGACGGTCCCTACCTCTTCGCCAAGGTGCAGGAGTGGTGGTGGTCCATGCCGGGGTCGCTCGAAGGGCGGGGCCTGCTGGGGGCCCTGGCGTGGACGCCGATGGCCTGGATCGTCCTCGGGGCGCTGGCCTTCGCCGCCGCGTGCGTCGCCGTGCCGCTGCTGGCGCGCGCAGAAGAACCCGCGGCGTCGGAGTAGCGGCGTCCGCGCCCGACGCCCACGCACCGCGCCTGTCTCACATAGCGGGATTCCGAGTCTCGTTACTTGCGTTTGTTGGTCGTCCTGACCATAAGCGCCGGACGCGGTGAAAGGATGTACCCCATGAGTCCACGAACCATTGGTGTCACCGAGGTCGCACTCCGCGACGCCCATCAAAGCCTGATGGCGACGCGCATGGCGCTCGAAGACATGGTCGATGCGTGCGCCGACATCGACCAGACCGGCTATTGGAGCGTCGAATGCTGGGGTGGCGCCACCTACGACGCGTGCATCCGCTACCTCAACGAGGACCCGTGGGTTCGCCTCCGGACGTTCCGTGAGCTGATGCCGAACAGCCGCCTGCAGATGCTGCTGCGCGGCCAGAACCTCCTCGGCTACCGCCACTACGAGGACATGGTCGTCGAGAAGTTCGTGGAGAAGTCCGCCGAGAACGGCATGGACGTCTTCCGCGTGTTCGACGCCCTCAACGACCCCCGCAACATGGCCCGCGCGATGAAGGCCGTGACCGCCACGGGCAAGCACGCCCAGGGCACCATCTGCTACACGATCTCCCCGCTGCACACCACCGAGGGCTACATCAAGCTCGCCGGCCAGCTCCTCGACATGGGCGCGGAGTCCCTCGCGCTCAAGGACATGGCCGCGCTGCTGCAGCCCCAGCCTGCCTACGACATCGTCCGGGGCATCAAGGAGACCTACGGCGACGTCCAGATCAACGTGCACTGCCACGCCACCACCGGCGTCACGATGGTGTCGCTGATGAAGGCCATCGAGGCCGGCGCGGACGTCGTGGACACCGCCATCAGCTCGATGAGCCTCGGCCCGGGCCACAACCCGACCGAGTCGGTCGTCGCGATGCTGGAGGGCACGCCGTACACGACGAACCTCGACCACGACCGCATGATCGCCGTCCGCGACCACTTCGCGAAGATCCGGCCGCGGTACAGCGAGTTCGAGTCGGCGACGCTCGTCGACACCGACATCTTCTCCAGCCAGATCCCCGGCGGCATGTTGTCCAACATGGAGAGCCAGCTCAAGGCCCAGGGTGCGGGCGACCGCATCAAGGAGGTCATGGAGGAGGTTCCGCTGGTGAAGGCGGACGCCGGCCACCCGCCGCTCGTCACGCCGTCGTCGCAGATCGTCGGGACCCAGGCCGTCTTCAACGTCCTGATGGGCAAGTACAAGGTCATGACCGGCGAGTTCGCCGACCTCATGCTCGGCTACTACGGCGAGTCGATGGGCGAGCGCAACCCCGAGGTCGTCGCGATCGCGCAGGCACAGGCCAAGAAGGAGCCGATCACGATCCGTCCGGCCGATCTGCTCGCGCCCGAGTGGGACAAGCTGGTCGGCGAGGCCAGTGCGCTGGAAGGCGCCGACGGGTCCCCTGAGGATGTCCTCACCTACGCGATGTTCCCCAGCGTCGCTCCCGGGTTCTTCAAGACCCGCAGCGAGGGCCCGAAGAACGTGGGCCGCTCGGCCGAGCAGATGGCCTCCGCCGCGGCGTCCGCCAAGGAAGCGGGCCGCGCGGTCAAGGGCCCGATCAAGTACAAGGTCACCCTCGGTGGCCGCGAGCACTCCGTCTCCGTCGAAAGGGCGTGACCACGATGGCCAAGAAGCCCCTGTCCATGAAGAAGCAGGTCGACGGCCTGAACGTCGCCCGCGTCGCGACCCGCCAGGGTGGCGGCGAGGCGCGCCTCCAGAAGCAGCGTGACGGCGGCAAGATGACCGCGCGCGAGCGGGTCGAGTCGCTGCTCGATCCCGGCACGTTCCAGGAGATCGGCCTGTTCCGTCGCAACCGCACCACGGCGTTCGGGATGGACTCCACCGACATGCCGGCCGACGGCGTCGTCACGGGCACCGGCGCGGTGTTCGGGCGCCCGGTGCACATCGCGAGCCAGGACTTCACCGTCGTAGGCGGCTCCGCGGGCGAGACGCACAGCCTCAAGGTCGTCCAGATGCTCGAGTCGGCTCTGAAGTGCGGCACGCCGTTCATCTTCATCAACGACTCCGGCGGCGCGCGCGTCCAGGAGGGCATCGACTCCCTCCACGGCTACGGCGCGGTGTTCTACAGCAACGTCAAGCTGTCCGGTGCGGTCCCGCAGATCTCGATCATCGCGGGTCCGTGTGCGGGCGGCGCGGCGTACAGCCCGGCGCTCACCGACTTCATCATCCAGACGCGCAGGGCCCACATGTTCATCACGGGCCCGAACGTCATCAAGCAGGTGACCGGTGAGCAGGTGACGGCGGACAACCTCGGTGGCGCCGACGCCCACCAGACGATCTCCGGCGTCAACCACTTCGTGGCCGACGACGACGCCCAAGCCGTCCTGATCGCGCAGAAGCTGCTCAGCTTCCTGCCGCAGAACAACAACGAGGATCCGCCCGTCGTGGAGCCCGATCCGTACGTGGAGCACGACGAGTCCATCTACGACCTCGTGCCCACCGACGGCAACAAGGGCTACGACATTCGGACGGTCATCGCGCGCCTGGTCGACCACTCCGACTTCCTCGAGGTGCAGGCCGGCTACGCCCAGAACCTGGTCGTGGGCTTCGCGCGCGTCAACGGGCGGACCGTCGGTATCGTGGCGAACCAGCCCCAGGTGATGGCGGGCGTGCTCGACATCAACTCCTCCGACAAGGGCAGCCGGTTCATCCGGTTCTGCAACGCGTTCAACATCCCGCTGGTGACGCTCGTGGACGTTCCGGGCTTCCTGCCCGGCGTCGCCCAGGAGCAGGGCGGCATCATCCGCCACGGCGCCAAGATGCTGTACGCGTACGCGTCCGCGACGGTGCCGAAGGTCACGGTCGTGCTCCGCAAGGCCTACGGCGGCGCCTACCTGGCGATGTGCTCCAAGGACATGGGCGCCGACACGGTGTTCGCGTGGCCGAGCGCCGAGATCGCCGTCATGGGGGCCGAGGGCGCGGCGTCCGTCGTCTTCCGCAAGGAGATCGAGGCGGCCGAGGATCCCAAGGCGCGGCGCGCCGAGCTGGTCCAGGAGTACAAGGACACCTACAGCACGCCGTTCGTGGCGGCGTCGCGCGGCCTGGTGGACGACGTCATCGACCCGGCCGACACGCGGCGCTATGTGGCGATGGCCCTGGAGATCCTCATCAACAAGCGCGAACTGCGGCCGGCCAAGAAGCACGGCCTCGGGCCGGTGTAAGGCGTAGCCATGTCCGACTCGAACGAGGAACTCCTGCAGCTGGTCCGGTCGCTCGACGAGCGCGTCCGGACCCTGGAGAGCGAGATCAAGAGCATCAAGCTGCTCAACGCGCAGAACGTGCCCGAGGAGACCATGGTGGCCATCGCGGCCGCCGTGGCCGCCTACCTCGGGCACCGGGCGAAGAAGCGCCAACCGCACTTCACCACCAGCCGCACCTGGCAGGCCACCACGCGCCGCAGCCAGTTGACCCACACGCCGTTCCACCCGCGGTAATCCCGGACGCACACGAAAGGTACGACCCATGCAATTGAAGGTGACCGTCAACGGGATCCCGTACGACATCGAGGTGGAGGTCGAAGAGCAGGAGAAGATGCCTCCCGGCTCGATCGTCATCGGGGGTTCCGGCATGAGCATGCCCGTGGCCACCACGGCGTCCGTGAAGGCGACCTCGGCCAACGCGGTCGTGGCGCCGCTGTCCGGCACCGTGGCCCGCATCCTCGTGGCCGAGGGTGACGCCATCGAGGACGGCCAGGTCCTGTGTGTCCTGGAGGCCATGAAGATGGAGACCGAGATCACCGCGCCGCGTGCCGGCACGGTGAAGCGGATCCTGGTCGAGCAGGGTGAGGCGGTCGCCGGCGGCGGCGCCCTCATCGAGTTCGACTGATCTCAGCGCCGACGCGGCCCGTCCCCCGAGGGGGCGGGCCGCGTCGCGTTTCAGCCGCGGCGGGCGATGCGGACGCCCCACGCGCCCGCCGCGAGGGCGAACGCGAGTCCGAGCAGGATCGCGGCGTCCCAGGCGGGGCGGACGGCATCCAGCCCGGGGCGTGGGGTGGCCAGCGGCACGCTGCGGGCCCAGACGGTGAAGGCGTCCCCGACCGGGACGACGCCCACGGCGAAGGCGCGCCGTCCCTGACACTGCAGCGGCAGCCCGAACAACTCGGCCTCGCGGTCGAGGTCCTCGGCGAGGGTGGCGTCGCCGTTCGCGCCCGCGGCGGCCAACCCGACCGCGGACGCCGACAGCGAGACCCCGGCGATCAGCGGTCCGGAGTCGACGTCGCCAGCCCCGGGCGTCGGGTGGGGGTACTCCCGGAACCCGACGAGGCCGACGTCGGAGGCGAGGTAGGCGGCGCGGTAGGCCGCCCAGTCACCCGCAGCGGTGGACGACAGGCGCGGCCAGAAGTCGCGATGAGTGACTGGGACGAGCCCTGCGGGCCCTCCAGGGTGCGGCCCGTGGCGTCGTTGCGGTGGGGGAGCAGCCCGGTGGTCCGGTCGCGCAGCCGCTCCAGCTTGGCGAGCCAGGTCGCCGACTCGGGATGGGGACGCCCCAAGGCGGCCCGCGCCTCGGCGACCCCGGCCATGGCGACGACCGCGTCGCACGGCCAGTACCCCCGCGGATAGGACGGCGGGACGCCCGTGGGGGAGGCGACCAAGGCCGCGGCGGCGTCCGCCTCCGCGGCCAGACCCGGGTCGGCGGTTTCCGCCAGGCGGGCACGCTCGGCGCGCAACAGCAGCAGCCAGCCGCGGTAGAACGTGCCGTGGGTGAGTTCGGGGATCGTCCCGAAGGGCGTGGCCAAGCCGGGATCGGCGAGGGCCCTCAGGGCAGCGTCCGTCCGGGGAAGAGCCCCTGCATCCGCTCCGGCGCGCCGTCGGCGATGGCGGCGTCCAGGAACGCCAGGTGGGCGTCGAGGCGGCGGGCATCGGACGCCGGGCCGTGCGCCATCCACGCCACCCGTCCGACGAGGGCGAGCGCGGCGGCGCACGCCACGGTGAGGGCGACGAGGGCGAGGCGGCGGGGGAGGGCCACGGTCCTCAGGCGGCAGTCCCGCGGTCGCGCCCCTCGCGCCCCCCGAACCTCAGACGACGCGGTAGAGCTTGTGGTTCGCGGCCTGGGCCCGCGGACGCACCACGATCCGGTCGACGTTCACCCGCGGCGGGCGGGACGCCACCCACGCGACGACCTCGGCGATGTCTTCGGCGACGAGCGGATCCGGGACGCCGGCGTACACCGCGTCCGCGCGGGCCTGGTCGCCCAGCCGCGTCAGCGAGAACTCCTCGGTGTGCACCATGCCCGGCGCGATCTCGCAGACGCGCACGGGACGCCCGCACAGCTCCAGCCGCAACGCGCCTGCGATCATGCGCTCGCCGGCCTTGGCCGCGTTGTAGCCCGCGCCGCCCTCGTAGGCCGCCTCGGCCGCCGTGGACGTCACGAACACCACCGTGCCCTCGGACGCCTCGAGCGCCGGCAGCAGCGCCTTGGTCACGCGACCGGCCCCGAGGACGTTGGAGGAGAACATGGTGGTCCAGGCGTCGAAGTCGGCGTCCGCGACCGTGTCCATGCCGACGGCACCGCCGGCGTTGTTGACGAGCAGGTCGAGGCGGTCCCCGACGGCCTCGGCGAGCACGGCCACGTCGTCGGCGTCCGAGACGTCGCAGCCTACGGCCACGCCGTCGATCTCGGCGGCCAGGTCGTGGACGCGGTCGAAGCGGCGGGCGACGCAGAACACGCGATAGCCGTCCGCGGCCAGGGCGCGGGCCGTCGCGGCGCCGATGCCGCTGGAGGCGCCGGTGACGACGGCGTTCTTGGTTTCGGTCATGGGGGGATCCTACGAGGATCGCTGGCGGCGCGACCAAGCGCCCAGCCAGAGGTGGGTGGGAAGCCGGACGCTCCCGGCCCGGGGATCGGGCGGCAGCAGCCCCCAGGTCAGCGCAGGAACCGGTTTTCGAGGAACAGCACGGCGCCCAGCACCAGCGCCAAGGCCAGCATCGCCCCGCCGACCATGGCCGCGGGGTCGGTCCCTCCGGCCGCCTCCAGCCGGAGCTGCCGCATCGCCTCTTTGTCCAAGAACTGGGTGTCGGCCGCCACGATGGCCCCGTTCGACACATGGACGAGCAGCCAGCCGGGGCGTGGGCTGGGCACCGCCTCGATCGTGAAGCGGGGAACCTCGGAGGCATGCCTCGGGGGGCTCAGAACCGCGGTGCCCCTGGTCGGGAACGCCCCGATGGCGGCTGCGTCGAAGGTCTGGCCCAGGAAGGTGACCTGGCGGGCCGCGACGCTCACCGTGCGGATCGGCCGCTGGGTCATGACGCCCCCCTGCTGTTCGACCGGCCCGACGACGACCCGGACCATGAGCTGGTCGCCGAGGCTCGCGATGGCGTCGAGGGCTTCCTTCTTGAGCCGGTCGAACTGGAGGTTGCCGCTGGGGGAGGTGGGGACGCCGACAACGACCAAGCCGTCGATGCCGAGGTCGGCCACGGGGGCGCGCCCGCTCATCTCGCCCTCGGCGACGATCCAACCGTCGGACGCGAGGGCCCTGGCGAAGTCGGCCTCGGTGGCAACCGGGCGCGCCTGCGTCAACGCCTGCGTGCGCTCGTCACGCAGCCCGCTGGCCCACAGCCCGAGCGGGATGGCCCCGAGCAGGAAAACCACCACCGTGACCAGCATGACACGCTTCTTCATAGCCCCCTCTGTCTCTTGCTCCTGCCAGCCTAACCGGATACGGCGCGGGGTGGCCGGTCGCGGCGGCTCGCGGGCCACCGCCCCTGGGTGCCGTTGACGCCCGCGTTAGGCTCGACCGTGGCCGAAACGGAGATCCTGAGCATCGAGGGGTCCGGCGGCGTCCGCGAGGTGCGCCTGAGTAGCCCCGACAAGGTGTTGTGGCCGGCGTCCGAGGCCGGTCCGGCGGTCACCAAGCGCGACCTCGCCGACTATCTGCTGGCGGTGTCCGGACCGTTCCTGGCGATCAACGGCGACCGTCCGCTGACGCTGCAGCGGTTCCCCGAGGGGTTGGGCGGCGAGGAGTTCTTCTCGAAGCGGCCGCCGGCGGGCGCGCCCACGTGGCTGCGGCGCGTGACATGCACGTACCCCTCGCGGCGCCGGCACGACCAGCTCGCGTTCGACGAGCCGGCGGCGCTGGCGTGGGCCGCGCAGCTCGCCACCATGACGTTCCACCCCTGGCCGGTGCGGACGGCCGACCTGGACCGTCCCGACGAGTTCCGCATCGACCTCGATCCCCAGCCCGGACGCACATTCGCGGACGCCGTCGAGGCCGCCCACGCGCTGCGCGCGGTCATGGCGGAGGCGGGGCTGACGGCGTACGCGAAGACGTCGGGAAACCGTGGGGTGCACGTGTTCGCCCGGATCGTCCCGGAGCACGAGTTCCTGGACGTGAGGCACGGCGTGATCGCCGTCGCCCGCGAGCTCGAACGCCGCCTGCCCGACCTCGTGACCACCTCGTGGTGGAAAGAGGAGCGCGGCGAGCGCGTCTTCGTCGACTTCAACCAGGCCGCCCGCGACCGGACCATCGCCGGGGCCTACAGCCCGCGTCCGCTGCCGGGCGCGCCCGTGTCCATGCCCCTGGCTTGGGAGGAGCTGACCGGGGCGGCGGCGTCCGACTACACGGTCGCAACGGTTCCCGAGCGGCTGGCCGGACGCACCTGCCCGTGGGCGACGATGGACGCCCACGCAGGCTCGCTCGCGACCGCCCTGGAGTGGTGGGCGGCCGACCTCGACCGGGGACTGGGCGAGCTGAACTTCCCGCCCGACTACCCCAAGATGCCGGGCGAGCCGCCGCGGGTGCCGCCGAGCAAGCGCAAGGCCGACCGCGCGGACGCCGACTACCTGGCCCCCAAGGCCGAGCGCGACGCGCAGTGGGGGACGCCGATCGTCCCGCCGTTCGGTCCGATGCTGGCGAAGTCCGTCAAGGACTTTCCGTCCGGGGAGGTGCTCTTCGAGCCCAAGTGGGACGGCTTCCGGACCATCGTGTGGCGCAGCGGCGATGCCGTCGAGCTGGGCAGCCGCAACAGCCGACCGCTGACGCGCTACTTCCCCGAGGTGGTCGAGGCGATCACGGCGAACGTTCCCGACCCGTGCGTCCTGGACGGCGAACTCGTCGTCATCGACCCGACCACCGGCGACCGCCTCAACTTCGACCTGCTCCAGCAGCGCATCCACCCCGCGGCGTCCCGGATCGCCCGGCTCGCCCGCGAACTGCCGGCGAGCTTCGTGGCGTTCGACCTGCTCGCGCTCGGCCCGGTCAACTACGCCGAGCGGCCCTTCCGCGAGCGCCGTGCCGCGCTGGAGGCTGCGCTCGCGGACGCCCGTGCGCCGATCCACCTCACCCCCGCCACGCGCGACCGCGAGCTGGCCCGTGCCTGGTTCACCCAGTTCGAGGGCGCCGGGCTCGACGGCGTCATCGCCAAGCCCCTCGATGCGCCCTACGCCGAGGACAAGCGCGTCATGTACAAGATCAAGCACGAACGCACCGCCGACTGCGTCGTCGCGGGCTACCGCCTCTACCGGGGCACGACGGACGCCGTGGGCTCGCTCCTGCTGGGCCTCTACGACGACACCGGGGGGCTCAACAGCGTCGGCGTGATCGGGGCGTTCCCGTTGGAGCGGCGCCGCGAGCTGTTCGCCGAGTTGCAGCCGCTCGTCGTGGACGCCGCCGAACACCCCTGGGGCGCGGACGAGCCGGTGGCCGAGTCCCCGGACAATCGCGACCACTCCATCCCCCGGACGCCGTCGGCCGCGGCCCACTCGCGCTGGAACGCCACCAAGGATCTGTCCTTCACGCCGTTGGCGCCCGAGGTCGTGGTCGAGGTGCGCTACGACCACATGGAGGGCGACCGCTTCCGCCACACCGCCCAGTTCGTCCGCTGGCGTCCGGACCGCGACCCGCGTTCGTGTACGTACGCGCAACTGGAAGAGCCGGTCGGCTACGACCTCGGCGACGTGTTGTCGGGGATGCGGCGCGACTCGCAATAAATACGCTGCCCGAACATTTGACGGATCGCCCGCGATGGGCAAAGATGGGGCTGCCGGGAATCGGGCGGGTGTTACTGCTGGGGCAGGCATGACCAAACGAAGGCGGGGCGCGTCCGCGCCACGCCGTTCGATGAGGAGTCACCATGGCCCTGCAGGGCGCCGCCGTCGTACGCGTGTTCAGCAACAACGCCTTGCTGGTGCGCGTCGGCGATGCCGACCGGGTGGTCGTGGGGCGCGGGGTCGGGTTCGGCCGCCGCCCGGGCGATGTGCTCGACCTCTCCGGGAGCGAGCGGCACTACATCGAGGCCAATGCCGAGCGGATCCGCTTCCTGGGTTCGCTCGAATCCCTCGATCCGGGGCTCTTCCAGACGGTCTCATCCGCCGTTGACTTGGCCGGCGACCTCCTCGGCGACCTCCACCCCTCGGTGTATGTCCTGTTGGTCGACCACCTGTGCTTCGCCCTCCAGCGCGTGCGCGATGGGCAGGAGATCAGCAACCCGCTGCTGCCCGAAATCCGGGCCGTATTCCAGGCGGAGTTCGCCGCCGCCGAGGTGGTCCTGCGCTTCGTCAACGCCCGACTGGGCGGTGAACTGCCCGTCGAGGAGGCGGCTTTCGTCGCCCTCCACCTCAACGCGGCCCGCTCCGGCAGCACCGTCAAGCGTCCCCTCGAGCGGGTCAACACGCTCGGCGGGATCGTGCAGTTCGCGGCCAGCCTGATGGGGCGCACCCCCGACGGCGAATTGATTCAGTATCTGTTCGAACTAGCCAAGCGGATGCGCGACGGCCGCTCCCGGCGCAACGCCGCGCAATACCCCATCGAGCATGCGCTCCCCGCCGAGGCGCGTTGGGCGCGCCGGATCGTGGCCCGCATGGCCGGAACCGACGACCTCCCGGCCGCCTGCGCGGGGGAGGCGGCCTACCTGGCCGTCTTCCTGCACGGGTGGCTCCAGACCGACGACAACCACCACACCACCACTCACGGAAAGTAACGGCAGATGAAGGACAAACTTCTGGGTTCCCTCCAGAAACTCGGCAAGGCCCTCATGGGCGCGGTCGCGGTCATGCCCGTGGCCGCCATCCTCATGGGTATCGGCTACTGGATCGACCCCGAGGGGTGGGGTGCCAACAACATCGCGGCGGCCATCCTGATTCAGGCAGGCGGGGCCGTCCTCGACAACCTCGGCTGGATCTTCGCGATCGCGATCGCGTTTGGCCTCGCCAAGGACAACAACGGCGCCGCGGCCCTCTCGGGCTTCATCGGCTACGGCACCGTCAAGCTGCTCATCGGCGCCAAGGCCGTCGCGGGCTACCGCGGCATCGACCCGAAGAAGCTCGAAGGGCAGGCGGCCCTCGACTGGGCCGCGCAGGGCTGGGCAGCGATCAACGACAAGAACGTGCTCATCGGCATCCTCGTGGGCGTCCTCGCCGCCTGGGTGTACAACCGCTTCCACAAGGCCAAGCTGCCCGACTTCCTCGCGTTCTTCTCCGGACGCCGCCTCGTCCCGATCCTCACCGCCGTGTTCTCGATCGTGCTCGCCGGCGTCCTCTACATCCTGTGGCCGCTGCTCTACCACCTGCTGTTCAACTTCGGCCAGGCCGTCCAGGGCCTCGGGGCCGTCGGCGCCGGCCTGTACGCCTTCGTCAACCGCCTGCTGATCCCGACCGGGCTGCACCACGCGGTCAACTCGATCTTCTGGTTCGACGTCATCGGCATCAACGACATCGGCCACTTCCTCGCCGGCGGGGCCACCATCAAGGCGGCCGCGGCGGCCACGGGCGCGGCGTCCTGCCCCGGCGTCTGGGACGGCAGCGCCTGCACCGTCATCGGCGAGGTCGGCCGCTACCAGGCCGGTTTCTTCCCGATCATGATGTTCGGCCTCCCGGCCGCCGCGCTCGCGATCTTCCTGCGGGCCGACGACAAGCGCAAGAAGGTCGTCGGGTCGCTCATGCTGGCCGGTGCGCTGGCGTCCTTCTTCACCGGCGTCACCGAGCCGCTCGAGTTCTCCTTCATGTTCGTGGCGCCGGTGCTCTACCTGGTGCACGCCGTACTGACCGGCCTCTCCGTGGCCATCGCGGCCGCCTTCCACTGGACCGCCGGCTTCGGCTTCTCGGCCGGCCTGGTCGACATGGCGCTGTCCGCCCAGAACCCGCTGGCGAACCAGTGGTGGATGCTGCTGGTTCAGGGACTCGTCTTCGGCGCCCTCTACTTCGCCATCTTCTACTACCTCATCGGCTGGCTTGACCTGAAGACGCCCGGGCGCGGCGACGGCACGGACGAGGAACAGGCCGCCGCGCTGACCGGCGACTCCGACTACGCCGAGGTCGCCCGCGCGGTGATCGCCGGCCTCGGGGGCGGCCCGAACATCGACTCGGTCGACTACTGCGCCACCCGGCTGCGGGTGTCCGTCAACGACCACACCCGAGTCAAGGAGGCCCAGATCAAGGCCGCCGGCGTCGCGGGCGTGATCCGGCCCTCGCAGAAGTCGGTCCAGGTTGTGATCGGACCCCAGGTGCAGTTCGTCTACGACGAGGTCGCCAGCCAACTGCAAGGCGTGGCCGAACTCCACGGCGAGCAGGAGGCTTGATTCATGGCCCTGTTCGGGCTCGGCAAGAAGAGGCTCCAGGTGCGTGCCCCGTTCGCCGGCGAGATTGTCCGCCTCGAGGAGGTCGCCGACCCGGTGTTCTCCGGCGGCATGCTCGGTCCGGGGTTCGCCCTCGTGCCGCCCCCGGACGCCGCCCTCCTCACCGTGGCGGCGCCGGTGGCCGGCAAGCTGGTCAAGGTGTTCAAGACCGGACACGCCTTCGCGATCGTCACCGACGCCGGCGTCGAGGTGCTGGTGCACATCGGCCTCGATACCGTCGCCCGCAAGGGGGCCGGCTTCGAAGCCCTCGCCGCAACCGGTGACCGGGTGGCGGCGGGTGCGCCCGTCATCCGCGTGGACGCCGCCGACATCCGCGCCGCCGGCTGCGACCTGGTCACCCCCGTGGTGTTCACCAAGCGGGGTCAGGTGGCGGAGGTGGCGCCGGCGTCCGGGCCGATCGGTGCGGGTGAGGTCGTCTGCACGGTGACGCTCGCCTGAACCCACCCCGACGAGCCCCAGCCCCCGGTCCAGGCCCAGCCGACCGGGGGCTGGGGCTCGTTCGCGCGGCTTGCGGCGGCTGGGCCGCGCCCGAGGCGTCCGTCACTGTAGGCAACCGGGACGGATATCGACGGGTTTCCTACGATGAGCGGGGTGGCGGACGCCGACGCCCGATCCGCCGCGCGGACCGAAGTGCCCGCGGTTGCCGGGTGCCCATTCAACCCACCCGGCTCCACCGATAGGCTCGGACTCATGACGTACAAGTTGATCCTGCTGCGCCACGGCGAGAGCGAGTGGAACCAGAAGAACCTGTTCACGGGCTGGGTGGACGTGGACATCAACGAGAAGGGCGTCGGCGAGGCCAAGAAGGCCGCCGGGCTGCTCGAGGCCGAGGGCTTGCTGCCCGACAAGCTGCACACGTCCCTGCTGCGCCGCGCGATCCACACCGCCTACCTGGCGTTGGACGGCTGCGACCGGCACTGGATCCCCGTGCAGCGCACCTGGCGGCTCAACGAGCGTCACTACGGCGGTCTGCAGGGCCTGGACAAGGCCGAGACCCTCTCCAAGTACGGCGAAGAGCAGTTCATGCTCTGGCGTCGCAGCTACGACACCCCGCCCCCCGTGCTCGACAAGGATTCCGAGTACAGCCAGTACAACGACCCCCGCTACGCCGACATCCCGGCCGACGAGCGCCCCCAGACCGAGTGCCTCAAGGACGTCGTCGCGCGCATGCTCCCGTACTGGGAGAGCGACATCAAGCCCGACCTGGCCGAGGGCAAGATCGTCCTGGTGACCGCGCACGGCAACAGCCTCCGCGCGCTCGTCAAGCACCTGGACGAGATCAGCGACGCCGACATCGCCGGCCTCAACATCCCGACCGGCATCCCGCTGCTCTACGAACTCGACGACGAGTTCAAGCCGGTCACCAAGGGTGGGCGCTACCTCGATCCGGAAGCCGCCGCGGCGTCCATCGAGGCCGTCAAGAACCAGGGCAAGAAGTAAGTCGCTCGGGGGCGCTGCCCCCGAGTTCCCCCTCGCTCGGGGGCGCTGCCCCCGAGTACCCCCTCGCTCGGGGGCGCTGCCCCCGAGTACCCCCGCCGGGGGCTTTGCCCCCGGACCCCCGACGGGTGCGGG
>CAYZXQ010000007.1:16070-26327 GCA_964482465.1 uncultured Nigerium sp.
TCGCCTTCGGGGTGCAGGCCGGTGACGATGTAGATCACGCGGCTGCCCATGAGGACCGCGTGGTCGGCGATCCGCTCGTAGTAGCGCCCCAGCAGCGCGATGTCGACCCCCGCCTCGACGCCGTAGGCCCAGTCGCTCGCCAGCACCTGCCGGAACTGCATGGACCGCAGTTCGTCCACTTCTTCGTCGTGGTCGGCCATCTTCTCGGCGTCCAGGACATTGCGCTCGGCCAGCGTCCGGCCGGCCAGCGTCACCATCGCGTCCACCAGCGTCGCCATGCGCTCGAAGTTGGCCACCATCGGCTCTGGGACGGCCCGCTTCGGGAACCGCATCCGCGCCACCTTCGCGATGTGCGCCGACAGGTCGCCCATGCGCGCCAGGTCGCCGACCATCCGCAGCGCCGCCACCAGGGTCCGCAGCTCACCGGCCACCGGCGCCTGCCGCGCCAGCAGCGTGAAGCACCGGCTCTCCAGATCGTCGTGCATGGCGTCGAGCCGAGCGTCGTCGGAGATCACCTGCTCCGCGGCAGGCAGGTCGGCCTCCAGCAGCGCGCGGGTCGCGCCGCGGACGGCCTCGGACACCAGTTCGGTCATCGCGACCAGGTCGGTGACGACGGCGCCTAACGCCTCGTGGTAGCTCTCTCGCATCGGGGATCTGTCCTCGCATCGGGATCGTCGAGACCCGCCGGGCGGGCCGTCGCCCACATTATGGGCCCCGCGTCGGCGCTTGTCCTCCGCGCGCCGAACGCTCGGGGAACTCTGGATGAACAACGGGTGACGGACGCCGGAAGCCCGCTCGCACCGCCCCGGGAGCCCTCTGGCGGCCCCCTATGATCGCAGTGTGAACCCGGTCGTCGCTGCGCTGTTGGGGGCGCTCGCCGGCCTGCTGGTGGGGGCCCTCGCCGTCGCGCTCGTCATCCGCCGCCGCATGCCCGAGGACCCGCGGCCCGCCGACTTGCCCCCCGAGGAGTTGGACGCCATCGTCCAGGCCCTGCGCAGCGCGGCGGTGGTCGTCGGCGCCAACGACGAACTCGTCGCCCACAACGACGCCGCCTCGACACTCGGCGTGGTCAAGGGCACGCGCCTGGGCGTCCCGGCGATCCACGACCTCGTCCGCGGGGTCCGCGCCGACGGCGACCTGGCGGCGGTCAACGTCGAGGTGCGGCGGGGTGCGCGGCGTCCGCCGCTGCAGCTCGCGGTCCGGGTCGTCCCCCTTCCGGACCGCCGCGTCCTCGTCGTCGCGGACGACCGCGCCCCCGCCCTGCGCGTCCACGCCTCCAGTCGGGACTTCATGGCCAACGCCACCCACGAACTCAAGACCCCCATCGGAGCCATCGCGCTCCTCGCCGAGGCCGCCGGGCAGGCGTCCGACGACCCGGACGCCGTCGTGCGGTTCGCCGACCGCATCGGGGCCGAGGCGCAGCGCCTGGACCTGCTGGTGGCCCAGATCATCACCCTGTCGCGGCTCCAAGGCTCCGACCCGCGCGCGGCGACCGACCTCGTCGCCGTCGACGACCTCGTCGAACGCGTCGTGGACCGCTGCCGCGAACTCGCCGTGGGACGCGAGGTCGGCCTGACGGCGTCCGGCACCTCCGACCTGTGGATCAGCGGCGACGCCGACCAACTCGAGACGGCGCTGGCCAACCTGGTGCAAAACGCCATCGCGTACTCGGACGCCCACGCGCGCGTCGCCGTGACCACGCGGCTGGAGGCGTCCGAGGACGGGGACACCGTCGCGCTCGCCGTCTCCGACAACGGCATCGGCATCCCGGCCGAGGAGCAGGCGCGCGTGTTCGAGCGGTTCTACCGTGTCGACTACGCCCGCAGTCGCGCCACCGGCGGCACCGGGCTGGGGCTCACCATCGTCAAGGAGATCGCCGAGGGCCACGGCGGCACGATCGAGGTGTGGAGCAAGCCCGGAAGCGGCTCCACGTTCACCCTGCGGCTGCCCGCCGCCCCCCGACCCGGAGGAGACCGATGACCGTCGTCCTACTCGTCGAAGACGAGGACAGCTACCGCGAGGCGCTCGGCTACATGCTCGAGCGCGAAGGGTTCGAGGTCGTCACCGCGGCCAACGGCACCGACGGGTTGGCGGCGTTCGAGCGCCACGGCGCCGACCTGGTGCTGCTCGACCTCATGATGCCGGGGCTGTCCGGTACGGAGGTGTGTCGGCGGCTGCGGCAGCGCAGTTCGGTCCCGATCATCATGGTCACCGCCCGCGACAGCGAGATCGACAAGGTCGTCGGCCTGGAACTCGGCGCCGACGACTACGTGACCAAGCCGTTCAGCCACCGCGAGCTCGTGGCGCGGATCCGCGCCGTCCTGCGCCGCGGCCAGGAGATCGACCTGCTGCCCGACGTGCTCGAGGCGGGCGGCGTCCGGATGGACGTCGAACGACACGAGGTCTGGGTCGACGGCGAGCCCGTGCGGCTGGCGCTGAAGGAGTTCGAGCTGCTGGAGATGCTGCTGCGCAACGCGGGTCGCGTCCTGACGCGCGGCCAGCTCATCGACCGCATCTGGGGCGCTGACTACGTGGGAGACACCAAGACCCTCGACGTCCACGTCAAGCGGCTGCGTGCCAAGATCGAGGCCGATCCGGCCAACCCGGCGGTGCTGGTGACGGTCCGGGGGCTGGGCTACAAGTTCGCCGGCTGAGGACCACCCACGGGGACGGCGTCCGGGGCCGCCGTGGGCGTCGGTACCATCGGGGCTCGTGACCGCCGATATCGTCGTCTTCTCGGGCCACGCGCACCGACAGTTCGCCACCGAGTTGTGCGGCATCCTCGGGGTCGAGGTCAGCCCCTCGCGCCGCACCCACTTCAGCAACGACTGCATGCAGGTGCAACTGCGCGCCAACTGCCGCCAAAAGGACGTGTTCATCGTCCAGCCGCTGTGCCCGCCTACCCAGGAGAACCTGATGGAACTCCTGATGATGGTGGACGCCGCCAAGGGCGCCTCGGCCGCCCACGTCAACGTCGTCATGCCGCACTACGCGTACGCGCGCTCGGACAAGAAGGACGCCCCCCGCATCTCCATCGGCGGACGCCTCGTCGCCGACCTGATCGCCACCGCCGGCGCTTCGCGGGTCGTGACGATGGCGCTCCACGCCCAGCAGGTACACGGGTTCTTCTCCGTGCCCGTGGATCACCTGAGCGCGCTCCCCGTGCTGGCCGCGCATTTCCGTGCGCGCGATCTCTCGCGGGCGGTCGTGGTCTCGCCCGACTTCGGTAACGCGAAGCAGGCCAACGCGTTCGCGCGGATGCTGGGCATCGGCGTGGCGGCGGGATCGAAGCGGCGCCAGGACGACGACACGGTCGAGATCGACGAGATCGTGGGCGTCGTCCGCGACCGGGACTGCATCGTCCTGGACGACGAGATCGCCACGGCCGGGTCCATCGTCACCCTGGTGGAGAAGCTGCGGACCTACGGCGTCCGGAGCATCTCGCTTGCCTGCACCCACGGCCTCTTCACCGGCAAGGCGGCCGAGCGGATCAACGCGCTGACGGACGTCCGCGAGGTGGTCACGACAAACACGCTGCCCCAAGACAAGCCCATCGACCGCTTGACCGTGCTGTCGGTGGCGCCGCTGTTCGCCGAGACGATCCGCCGCATCCACTGCGGCGAATCGGTCTCGACGCTGTTCTCCGACGAGAACACCTACGGGGACTGACCCCCGCGGCTACGGCGTGGTGCTGGCGCTGGGGGTGGTCTCCGCCGCCGGGGCGCTCGGCGTGGGCGACGGGGTCACGGCCGAGGCCAGCGGGGTGTAGATCGGGTTGCTCGACGACACGACCGGCACCACCAGCGTGGTCTGGGCGCCCGAGGCGTAGGTGAGGCTGAGCCGGGCCGTCAGGCCGGGCACCAGCGTGGCGGCGTTCGTGCGGAACGGCGTGGCGCTGGAGCTCAGCACCGCCAGCGAGGCGTTGACCGCGACGGGGCCGCCGGTGAAGGTCAGGGCGCCAGCGTCCGAGCCGTTGGGCTTGAGCGCGGTGCCGGAGACCTTGACGAGGGAGTCGGCCTTGGTCGCGGTCAGGGCGCCGGACAGCAGTCCGTTGCCGTGACCGTCGGCGACGACCAGCAGGTTACGGACCTTGATGCCGCCGTCGTCGGCGTTGACACCCTGGGCCGGCGTGTACGGCTGGAGCGTCTGGGCGTCCATCCCGCAGCCCGTGAGGGCCAGAGCTGCGCCCAGGACGATGGCAGCCCCTAGGGT
This sequence comes from uncultured Nigerium sp., assembly GCA_964482465.1. Taxonomy (GTDB): domain Bacteria; phylum Actinomycetota; class Actinomycetes; order Propionibacteriales; family Propionibacteriaceae; genus Propioniciclava. The sequence continues at coordinate 20,283 of CAYZXQ010000007.1, forward strand.
GCGCGCGCGGAGGGCGGTACGGCGGGTGCTGCGTTCCATGGACGTCGCTCCTGAACTTCGATGGTCAAAACCGTGGTCGCGCTCAGGATAACGAACCGTCCGGGTGGAGTGTTAGCCCTCGTCCGGCGTCCGGTATCTCGATCTGGCTACGGAGGGCGAGGGTGCGCGCGACACATCTCGGCAACCGTCGGAAACCCTGTCACCCGAAGCCAGGCGTGGGATATCGTCACGACCGGATGGTTCGATGGGCACCGGTATCGCCCACGCAGCACAGGTTCCCGGCCTTGTCAAGGGCCCTTGGGGCTCCGATGTGCCTCTGGCTAGTATGTTTGCGCTTTCGGGGTGGCCCGCGCCGTGCTAGACTAGGCGTCCTAGAAAGGGGTCACAACATATGACTTTTGCTGTCGGCGAAACGGTGGTCTACCCCAATCATGGCGCGGCCGTCATTGAAGACATCGAGACCCGGACGATCAAGGGCGAGGACAAGCTCTACCTCGTGCTCCGCATCGTCGGCCAGAACGATCTGGTCGTGAGGGTCCCCGCCTGCAATCTCGATCTGGTCGGCGTCCGCGATGTCGTCGACGCGGCCGGGCTGGAGCGGGTCTTCAACGTTCTGCGCGCCCCGCACACCGAGGAGCCCACCAACTGGTCGCGTCGGTACAAGGCCAACCTCGAGAAGCTGCACTCGGGCAATGTGCTCAAGGTGGCCGAGGTCGTCCGTGACCTGTGGCGCCGCGAGCGCGAGCGCGGGCTGTCCGCCGGCGAGAAGCGCATGCTGGCCAAGGCCCGCCAGATCCTGGTGTCCGAGCTGGCGCTGGCCGAGAAGGTCGAAGAGGATCGCGCCGAGGTGCTCCTGGACGAGGTGCTCGCCTCCTAGGATCGTCGCATGACGTCCCTATCCGTCGAACCGGTCGCCGCCCTCGTGGTGGCGGCCGGTTCTGGTTCTCGGCTGGGCCCGGGGCTCGTCAAAGCGCTGCGTCCCCTGGCGGGCGTGCCGCTGGTGACCCGGTCGGTCCGGCAGCTCGCGGCCGGCGGGTGCACGCACGCCGTCGTCGTGATCCCCGCCGGGATGGACGCCGAGTTCGCGGACGCCCTCGCCGACGTCGCCCTCCCCGTGCGCCTCGTGACCGGCGGCGCCGAGCGTCAGGAGTCCGTCGCGCGCGGGCTGGCGGCCGTGGCGTCCGACACCCGGATCGTCCTGGTGCACGACGCGGCCCGAGCGTTGGTCCCGGCGAGCGTCGTTGCGGCGGTCGTCGCGGCGGTGCGTGGGGGTGCGGACGCCGTGGTCCCGGTCCTGCCGCCCGTCGACTCGCTGCGGCGGGTGGGCGACGGCGGCTCGGAGGTGGTGGACCGGGCGGCCTACCGGATCGTCCAGACGCCCCAGGGCTTCGACCGGGAGGTGCTCGCCGCGGCCCACGCGCTCGTCGCCCAGCGCGGCGTGAGCGTCACCGACGACGCCGCGGCCTGCGAGTACGCCGGGCACCCCGTGACGCTGGTCCCGGGCGCACGCGAGGCGTTCAAGGTGACCGAGCCGTTCGACCTCCGCGTGGCGGAGGCACTCGTGGAGGAGGACTCATGACATTCCGGGTGGGTATCGGCACCGACGTGCACGCACTGACCGACGGGGTGCCCCTGCACTGCGCCGGGCTGCACTTTCCCGACGAGCCGCGCGGCCTGGCCGGACACTCCGACGGCGATGTCGCGGCGCACGCCGCCTGCGACGCCCTGCTGTCGGCGTCCGGGCTGGGCGATCTGGGCAGCAACTACGGCACCTCCGACCCGGCGTGGGCGGGGGCGTCCGGGACCGCGTTCCTCGCCGAGACCGGACGCCGCGTGCGGGCGGCCGGGTACGAGATCGGGAACGTCGCGGTGCAGGTGATCGGCAACCGTCCCCGGCTGGCGGCGCGGCGGGCCGAGGCCGAGCGGGTCATGTCGGAGGCGCTCGGCGCGCCCGTCACCGTGTCGGCGACCACGACCGACGGCCTGGGGCTCACCGGCCGCGGTGAGGGCGTGGCAGCCCTCGCGACGGCGCTGGTCCAGCGGGTGAGTGAGGCGTCCGATGACCGCCGGTGAGGGTCCGGACGCCGCGGGTGCGGCCCGCGCCCGCCGGGAGTTGCATGCGCTGCCGAACATCGGACCCAAGCTCGCCGAGGCGCTGGTCGAGGCCGGGATCGATTCCGTCGCCGCCCTGCGCGAGGCGGGGGCGGTCGCGGCCTGGTGGCGGATTCATCCGCGCTTCGACTGCCTGCACTCCCTCTACGACCTCGAAGCGGCGCTCCAGGGCATCCCGAAGCGGGAACTGGATCCAGCGACCCGCGCCCGCCTGCGTCGCGAACACGACGCCGGCTGACCCGGGCTGACCCGGGCGGGCGGCGTCCGCAACCCGGCTCAGCGCACCTGGCTGCCCGGCACGGTGAACGTGTTGCAGGTGGACACGGCGCTGGATCCCAGCCCGCGGACGAACCAGTTCTGGCGGGTGGTGCCGAGGCCGTGGCCCTCGCTCCAGCCGGGCTTGCCCGAGAGGACGTCGTCGCCGAGGTTGTAGGTGAACGTGCCCAGACTGCGCAGGTCGGCGTCCGACATGCCCTGGGACTGCGCGATGGACCGGACGTACTGTCCGGCCAGGCAGTCCGCCTGCGTCTCGATGCGCCGGGACAGTTCCAGCGCGGCGTTCTCGCTGGCCGCGCGGTCTTCCAGGCGTTTCTCGGAGGCGAGGATGGCCGTCCGGGCCTGGATGGCGTGACCGAACTCGTGGGCGACGATCATCGAGACCGCGTGCGGCGAGTTCCGGATCGACGCCGGGAACGACCGCAGCAGCGGTTGGGCGTAGTAGATGCGCTGGTCGCCGGAGCAGTAGGCGGCGTTGACGTCGTCGAAGTTGCCGCACGCGGTCTTCACCGGCCGGTCGTACACCGTGACCGGCGGCCGGGGTAGCTGGAAGCCGGCGTCCGTCACCGGCCCGTTCCAGACCGTCATGAGGCAGCCCATCATGGTGGTGAGGTAGCCCTCGAGCTCGGCCTTGGACGCCGTCGTCCCGTCGATGCCGCCGGCCCCGCAGCGGGTGGGGGTCGGCACCGTCTGCGTGTAGAGCTGGTTCTGCCGGATGAGCGTGTCGGCGGCCGCCGCGTCGCGCGGGCCGGGGATCGGCGGCGGGTTCAGGTTCGGGGGCGGCGGCGAGTAGCCCTCGTTGACGTAGCTGCCGTTGCCGGGCACCGTGGCGGGGCCGGGGTCGACCGGCGGCGTGCTCGGCTGGAGAATCGACCGCACCACCGACGAGACGAACACGAGCGCGACGACGAGCAGGGCCAGCCGCAAGACGATCCCCAGCAGGCTCGGACGCCGCGGCGGCCGGCCGGCGGGCTGGGGTGCGGGCCATTGCTGCTGGGGTGCGGGCCACTGCTGTTGCGGGGCGGGCCACTGCTGTTGCGGCGGCCAGGCCTGGGGCGCCGACGGCCACTGCTGAGGTGCGCCCCACTGCTGCTGGGGCGGCCATTGCCGCTGCGCAGGCCACTGTTGCTGGGCCGACCACTGCGGGGCCTGCGGGGCGGGCCACCCCGGCTGGGGCGGCGGCCAGGCGGCGGAGGGCGGTTGGGGGGTGCCCCAGGGCTGCTGCGTCACGCCGTCCACCCTAGTGCGGTAGTTTCACACCGTGACCCCTTCGAAGCGGTTCCTCGCCCGGATCCTCGCCCTGGCTGCCGTGGTGCTGGCGCTCGGCGTGCTGCCGGCGACCCCGGCCCGCGCGGCGGACGCGCTGGCGTCCTACGCCGTGGACGGCTCGATCGCCGCCGACGGCACCCTCTCGGTGAAGGCCACCCTGACGCCCGAAGGGGCCCCGGGGCAGGTCGTCCAGCGTTTCGCCGGGCGGATGGCCGGCGCGGACGGGACGGACTACCTCTTCACCCTGGACGGCATCCGCGTGACCGCCAACGGCGCGGACGCCGGCGCGACGGTCACCCGCGACGGCGACTACTACGTCGTCACCATGCCGCTGCGGGGCTCGACGCCGGTGGTCCTGGAGTACACGGTGCGCGGCGCCGCCCTGCGCAGCGGCGACACCACGACCGTCGCGTGGCGGTTGCTCCAGGGCCTGAGCCTGCCGGTCCGCGATGTCGACGCCACCCTGCGGCTCCCCGGCCAGTTCACGTTCGTCGACTGCGCCGCCGGGCCGCCCGCCAACCCGGGCGTGTGCACGTGGTACAGCGGCGGCACGCACGACCATCCGGATCCCACATTCCACGACGGTCCGCGGGGGGCGGGCGAGGTCGTGCAGGTGATCGTCCGGTTCCCGGCGGACGTGGTGGCCACTAACGAGCAGGTCGTGCGGCGCTGGAGCCTGGACCGCGCCTTCTCGCTCGCCCCGGTGCCGTTGGCGACCGCAGCGGGCCTGGCGCTGGTCGGCGGGGGCGTGCTCTGGCTGCTGCACCGCCGGTGGGGGCGGGACGCCACGGCGTCCGTCGAGCCGCTGGTGCTGGGATCGTTCCGTCCCGTGGGTCCGGGCCAGAGCGAGTTTGTGCTCTCCGACGACGTCCGTCCGGGCGAGGTCGGGACGCTCGTGGACGAGCGCGTGGACCCCATCGACGTGACGGCGTCGGTGTTGGATCTGGCCGTCCGCAACCACCTGCTCATCACCGAACTGCCCCGCGCCACGGCCTTCGAGCCCACCGACTGGAGCCTGTCGCGCCGCGAGTCGGCGGCGGCGTTGCTCCCCTACGAGCGGGCGCTCCTGGACGCCGTCGCGCCGCCCACGGGCGAGCGGCGTCTCTCCGAGGTCGGTCCGGCGCTGGCGGCCGCGCTGCCGCAGGTGCAGTCTGGCCTGTACGACGAGGTCGTCCGCAAGGGTTGGTTCGCGACGCGTCCGGACGCCACCCGTGGCCGCTGGCACCGCATCGGCTGGATCGCGCTCGGCATCGCGCTGGTGGCGGGCGGCGTCCTGGTCTACTTCACGACCTTCGGCCTGACCGCGCTGGTCCTGGTGGCGCTGGCCGCTGTGTTGGGTCTCCTCGCCCAGGCCATGCCCGCCCGGACGACCCGCGGCGTCGCGGCCCTGGCGGGACTGGGCGTGTTGCGCGGCGTGCTTGCCACCCAGCCCACGAACGAGATGCCGCAGGGACGAGAACATCAGGAACTGTCGATGGTGCTGCCCTACGCGGTGGTGCTCGGGGGCGCCGACCGGTGGCTGCGGGGGCTGACGGCGGTCAACGACGAATCGGTCCCGGACGCCCAAGAGCTGAGCTGGTACCACGGCCCCGAGGGCTGGCGCCTCGACGACCTCCCGGGCTCGCTCGCCAACTTCGTCCGGGCGCTGCAGGGGACGCTCGTCGCGCGCTGACGCTCCTCGCGCCTGTCGGCGGGGCCCGCGCACCCACGCTGACTGGGGGAGTTGCGACGAACGCGTCCACTCGGTGTGGACCCGCTCCCGGGACGCTACCGTTCTGCCATGACCCGGAGCATGCCCACCGACTACCCGACCGCCGCGCCGGGGCCGACCGTCCGGCACCGCCCCGAGGCGCTGCGCTACGAGGCGCTCCTCGGGGACGACGTCGCCGGGTTCGCGGAATACGAGCTCTCCGAGGGGCTCATCACCTTCACGCACACCGAGATCGACCCCGCCTTCGAGGGCCGTGGCGTGGGCTCCGCGCTGATCAAGGGCGCCCTCGACGACGTCCGGGCCACCGGCGAGCGTCGCGTCCGTCCGCTGTGCCCCTTCGTGGAACGGTGGATGCAGCGCCACCCCGACTACACGGACCTGCTCGACGGCCGCTGATCCCCACCCGCGGGACCAGCAGGAACGGCTCACCTCGATGTCGGCGGTGCTCCCGTCGGGCCGAGGGAGGTGACCCTCACGGCCAACGTCCCCCCGATTGGCGGCGGTGGGAACGCATCCGGCGGGACCCGCAGGACCGGCTCACCCCATTCACGGCGGTGCTCCCGCCGGGCCGAGGGAGGTGACCCTCACGGCCAACGTCCCCACGATTGGCGGCGGTGGGAATGCATCCGGCGGGACCCGCAGGACCGGCTCACCCCATTCACGGCGGTGCTCCCGCC
>CAYZXQ010000007.1:26427-68346 GCA_964482465.1 uncultured Nigerium sp.
TCCGGCGCTTATCCTTTGGAACCCGACCCCAGACCGATCGCACCGGCACACCGTGGGTGAGCCACGCGCGCCGGAGTCGAGATACGCCGGGCACGCCCCCGCACCGTGCGTGAGTCACGCGCGCCGGAGTCGAGATAACGCCCCCGCACCGTGCGTGAGCGACGCGCGCCGGAGTCGAGATAACGCCCCCGCACCGTGGGAGCGCCCCTGGGGTCCTAGATGTCCAGACCCGGATACAGCGGGAAGCCGGACAGAAGCTCGTCCGCAGCCTCTTGGGTCCGGGACGCGACGCCGTCGGCGATGGTGTACTTCGCCTTGCCGGGCAGACCGGTGGACGCCGTGACGGGCGTCGTCTGGTTCAGGACGCCGACGATCAGCTCGGCCACGCGGTCGAACTCGGCGGCGCCCAGGCCGCGTGAGGTCAGCGCGGGCGTCCCGATCCGGACGCCGGAGGTGTACCACGCGCCATTCGGATCCCGCGGGATCGAGTTGCGGTTCGTGACGACCCCCGAGTCCAGCAGCGCGGACTCGGCCTGACGGCCGGTCAGGCCGAACGAGGTCGCGACGTCGAGCAACACCAGGTGATTGTCGGTGCCGTCGGTGACCAGCTTCACGCCGCGCTTCATCAGCCCCTCGGCCAGGAATTTCGCGTTGTCGGCCACGCGCTGGGCGTAGGCCTGGAAGTCGGGGGTGCGGGCTTCGGCGAACGCGACGGCCTTGGCGGCCATGACGTGCGCCAGCGGTCCGCCGAGCACCATCGGACAGCCCTTGTCCACGGAGTCGCTGAACTCCTTGGTCGCCAGGACGAAGCCGCCGCGCGGGCCCCGCAGGCTCTTGTGCGTGGTGGAGGCCACGATGTCGGCGTACCCCACGGGGTTCTCCTCGCCGGTGAACACCTTGCCCGCCACCAGGCCGGCGAAGTGGGCCATGTCCACGAACAGGACGGCACCCACGGCGTCCGCGATCTCGCGCATCTTCGCGAAATTCACCCGGCGTGGGTAGGCGGAATACCCGGCGACGATCACGAGCGGCTTGACGTCGCGGGCGTCCGCGAGCAGCCGGTCGTAGTCGATGAGGCCGGTGGCGGGATCGGTGCCGTAGCTGTGCTGGGTGAACATCTTGCCGGAGATGTTGTGGCGGAAGCCGTGGGTGAGGTGGCCGCCGGCGTCCAGGCTCATGCCCATGACGCGCTGGCTGTTGAACTCGCGGCGGAGGTCCTCCCAGTCGGCTTCGGACAGGTCGTTGACCGTCTTCGCGCCCAGGCGACGCAGCGTCGGGGATTCGATGCGCTGGTTGAGGATCGACCAATAGGCGACCAGGTTGGCGTCGATGCCCGAGTGCGGCTGGACGTAGGCGTACTCGGCGCCGAACAGTTCCCGGGCGTGCTCGGCGGCGACGGCCTCGACGGTGTCGACGTTCTGGCAGCCCGCGTAGAAGCGGTGGCCGACGGTGCCCTCGGCGTACTTGTCGCTCAGCCAGTTGCCCATGGTGAGCAGGGTCGCCAGCGAGGCGTAGTTCTCGGACGCGATGAGCTTCAGCGAACCTCGCTGGTCGGCGAGCTCGGAGCGGATGGCCCCCGCCACGCGCGGTTCGACCCCCTCGATGATCGACAGGGCTTGGCGGTAGGCGCTGGACGCCGTGGCGGCGAGATCGCTCACGAGGTGCTCCATTCTCGGTGGGACGGGGGCAACTCTAGCGGGGACGGTCCGGACGGCCCCGCCGCGCGTCCACCGGGTAGTGCTCCCCGCGCGCGAATGGGCGCGCCGCGCGGGAGGACCGTAGTCTGTCCGGGTACCACCACCGAGGAGCCGGCATGTTCTGCAGCAACTGCGGTTCGAAGCTGTTGGAGGGCTCGAACCAATGTCTCCACTGCGGGCGCATCGAGACGTCCGTGAGCGTCGACGCCGCTGCGCGCCCGGTGTGGGAGGAGGAGCGCCGCCGGCGCAAGCTCCCGTGGGTCGTGGGCATCCTGACCGGTGTGCTGGTGGTCGCGCTGGCGGTGCTCGTGTTCTGGCCGGAGCCGCTCCCGACGCCCGGTCCGCCGCCGGGACCCCCGCCGAAGCCGGCCTACGCGGTCCGGCTGGGGACGGTGCCCCCCGTGGAATCCGGACCGTCCGAGGGGTGGGGGGTGGCCTACGCGGACGTCCAGCCCGAGGGCACGGACGCCCTCGCGTGGGTCCAGCCCGCGGAGTTGGACGCCGACCGCAGCGAGCTGGTCGTCGCGGTGGCCTCCAGCAAGACCAAGACATATGTCCGGGCGCTCGGGACCCAGAACGGCGGCACCGCCTGGCAGAAGGTTCTGCCCGGACGCGCCGCGTGCGGCTTCGACCGGGTCGAGTCGCTGGTGTGCCTGTCCTCGACGCTGGAGTTGACGATCGTCAATCTCAAGACGGGGGAGGCGCAGCCCCCCAAGACCGGCAAGGTCGAGGCGCCAAGCCAGGTGTGGGTCTCGCCGTCGGGCGGCATCTTCGTGCTGTCGATCGGCGATCCCGGCGAGCCCAAGCCGGTCCGGACGCTGTCGGTCACCCTCACGCGCGTGGACGCCGACGCCAAGACCGTGTGGACGCAGGCCGGGCAGCTCCCCGCCCAGGAGGGGCACTCGGCGCAGCTTGTGGGGACGGACGCCCTCGTGGCGGTCCAGACCGTGACGTTCGACGATCGCGGCGTCGCCACGACCCCCACCCTGCTGCTCACCCAGGACAAGGGCACCCGCGTCGGCGGCTTCAAGGACGGCTCCGACATCACGCTGCTCGACAACGGCTGGCTGGGTGCCTACGGCGGCGAACGCTCGACGGTCTTCGACTCCAGCGGCAAGGAGCTGTTCGGCGTGGCCGGACGGGTGACGCGGGTCGGCGTCCGCGACCTTCCCGGCGCCGAGGTCCCCGGACTCGCGGTCTCCTACCCCAAGCCTCAGCCCGGTGGCGCGCCCCAGCCGCCGCAGTTGCTGCGGTTCGAGGCGTCCGGGGCGGCCAGCTCGCTGGGACAAGGCGTGCCGCGCGGTGTGTGCGCCGGCCAGCTCGTCACCGAGAACTACGTCGCGGCGCCCAACGCCTATGCCGCGCAGACCCTGGACAAGGGGACGCGCACGTGGGGCGACGCCGTTCACGCCGGGACGTTCGTCAGCGGCGCGTGCGACGGCAAGCGGTTCCTGGCGCTAACCTCGGACGACGGGCTGCTCGTGCTGCGCGCCTACGCGATGAGCGTCGGCGAGCCGGCGTTCAAGCCGTTGCAACTCAAGGATCGGTCGTTCGTCGGGTTCTTCCACGGCATCGGCTGGATGGTCCGCGACGAGCAGCAGAAGCGCTATGTGATGGTCCGGGGCTGATCCCGGACGCCCGCCCCCTCGACCGAAGCCGCGGGACGGCGTCCGGACCCTCCCTACGCGCGAGCCTGCGCCACCGCGTAGAGCGCGATGGACGCCGCCACGGACGCGTTGAGCGACTCCACAGCCGAGGTGATCGGGATGCGGGCCAGGACATCGCAGGTCTCGCGGGTCAGCCGCGCCAGCCCGTCGCCTTCGGAGCCCACGACGAGTAGCACCGGACCGTCCACGCCGGGAACGTCCGCGATGTCGACATCGCCCTCGCCGGCCAGCCCGACGACGACGAAGCCGGCGTCCGCGTACTCCTTGAGCACCCGGTTGAGGTTGGTCGCCAACGCGACCGGCACGCGCGCCGCGGCGCCCGCCGAGGTCTTCCACGCCGCCGCCGTCATGTGCGCGCTGCGCCGCTCGGGCAGGACGATGCCCGCGGCACCGAACGCCGCGGCCGACCGGACGATCGCGCCGAGGTTGCGCGGATCGGTGATCGAGTCGCACGCCACCACCAACGGCGCGTCGGTCTCGAGCGCCTGCTCCAAGACGTCCGTCGGGTGCGCGTAGGTGAACTCGGGGACCTGGAGCGCGACGCCCTGGTGGACGGCGCCGCCGGTCAGCTTGTCGAGCTCGTGGCGCGATGCCTGCAGCAGCGGGACGCCCTGGGCGGCGGCGAGCCGGAGGATGTCCGCCAGGCGCGAGTCGCGCTCGACCCCCTCGGCGACCAGGAACCGCTTGACGGGCAGGTTCGCCTCGAGCGCCTCCAAGACGGGATTGCGGCCGATGATCCACTCGGCCCCGGCCGCCCGCACCGCCTGCTGGACGCGGCCCTCGCCGGTCGGACGCCGCCGCGTCCGCCCCTCGCTGATCGGCGACTCCTCGGGGCGGCGCTTGCGATAGGCCTTGTGGTAGGGGCGATCCTCGGCCTTGGGCGTCGGGCCGCGGCCCTCCAGGCCCTGGCGGACGCGGCCACCCGACCCGGCGGTGCGGCCCGTCGAGCCGATGCCCTTTCCGCGCTTGCGCACGGCGCCCTTGCGCTGACTGTTGCCGGCCATGGTTACTCCTTCACCAGGCTCCAGCGAGCCCCGTCGCGGGTGTCTTCGATCTTGAGTCCGGACGCCGCCAGGCTGTCGCGGATGGCGTCCGCCGTTGCCCAGTCCTTGGCGGCGCGCGCGGCGGCGCGCTGCTGCAGCAGCGTCGCGACGAGCTCGTCTACCACCGAGGTGAGGTCGTCGGCCGGGGCGGAGTCCGCGGCCCACTCGGGGGCGGCCGGGTCGAGCCCGAGGATGCCGAGCATGGCCACCACGTCGCCGTAGCTCGCGCGGAGGGCATCCAGGTCGCCGGACGCCAGCGCGGTGTTCCCGTCGCGGACGAGGGTGAAGATCACCGCGACCGCGGCGGGGGTGCCGAGGTCGTCGTCCATGGCGGCGGCGAACTTCTGCCAGGCCTCGCTGCCGGTGGTGTGCTCGGCCGAGGTGGCGGCGAGCGCGGCCTTGGCCCGGGCCAGGAAGCCGTCGATGCGGGCGAGCTGCGCGGCGGCGTCCGCCAACGACTCCTCCGACAGCTCGATGGCCGAGCGGTAGTGCGGCCCGGCCAGGTACAGCCGGACGGCGCGGCCGCCGAATTGGGCGACCGCCGCCAGGACGTCTGCGGTGTTGCCCAGCGACTTGCTCATCTTCTCGCCGGCCAGGGTGACCCAGGCGTTGTGCATCCAGTACGTCGCGAACGGACGCCCTGCCGCGCGCGACTGCGCCTGCTCGTTCTCGTGGTGCGGGAACCGCAGGTCGATGCCGCCGCCGTGGATGTCGAACGCGTCGCCCAGGTACTTGCCCGCCATCGCCGAGCACTCCAGGTGCCAGCCCGGGCGTCCGGGACCCCACGGGGTGGCCCACACCGCGGTCGCCGGATCGCCGGGCTTGGCGCCCTTCCACAGCGCGAAGTCGCGGGGGTCACGCTTGCCGCGCGGGTCGGCGTCCTCGGCCGGCGCCATCTCGTCGACCTTCATGCCCGACACCTCGCCGTACGCCGGCCAGGACGCCACGTCGAAGTAGACATCGCCGGACTCGTCGGCGGCCGGGTAGGCGTGCCCCGCCGCGATGAGCGCCGCGATCAGTTCGATCATCTCGGGGATGTGGCCCGTCGCCCGCGGCTCGTAGGTGGGGGGCCGGACACCGAGCGCCCGGAACGCGGCGTGGAACGCCTCCTCGTACAGGTAGGCGTGCGCCCACCAGGGACGTCCGGCCTCGGCCGACTTGGCCAGGATCTTGTCGTCGATGTCGGTCACGTTCGTCACCATCGTGACGGCGTAGCCCGAGTGCTCCAGCCAGCGGCGCAGGACGTCGAAGTTGACCTCCTTGCGCACGTGCCCGAGGTGCGGGGCCGACTGCACGGTGGCGCCGCAGCAGTAGATCGACGCCTGTCCCGGAACGAGGGGCACGAAGTCGACCACGGCGCGCTGGGCGCTGTCGTACAGGCGGAAGCTCATTGGGCCATCCTATCGGTCGGCCACGACACCGGTTTCGGACGCCGTCACGCGCCGTCCGCGGCCGCCTTGCGGCGCAGCGCGTCGATGTCGAGGAACGTCGGCAGCACCTCGGCGTCCGGCGCGTGCGCCTCGGCCTCCCACGGGTCGAAGGGGGGTTCGTCCTCGTCGTCGTGGAATCCCTGCGAGGGGTCGTAGGGATTGAGCAGCGTCCGGTCGCCGGTCCCCGGCTCCTCGGGGGTCGTGCGGACCTCGTCGGGGAGCCCGCGCAGGACGTCGTGGATGTAGCGCTGGACCGCCTCGGCCATCGGCACTTCGCGGTTCTCGCGCTGGGAGGCGTACCACCGGTGCTCCAGCACCTCGTGGAAGATCTGGGCGGGGTCGCGCTTGCCGCGCAGTTCGGGCGGGACGGCGTCCACGACCGGCTCGAACACCTCCGTGAGCCACCGATGGGCGACGACGGACTCCGCGACATGCTGCTGGTGGGAGCGTGCGCGGTAGGTGTCGAGGTCGTTGAGGAGGCGGCGCGCCTGGTTCTCCTCGGCGTCCAGGCCGGTGAGGCGCAGGAGGCGGCGGCTGTGGTGGCCGGCGTCCACGACCTTCGGCTGGATGGTGACGCGGGAACCGTCCGGGGAGGTGACGATGTCGAGCTCGGCGACGTCGAAGCCGAGGGAGTTGAGCCGCCGGACGCGGTTCTCGATGCGCGACAGCTCGCTGCCCGCGAACTCCTCGACGCCGGTCAGTTCGCCCCACAACGCGAGGTAGCGGGCCTCGATGAGCGTCACGAGTTCGCGCGGGTCGAGCGAGGAGTCGAGCAGGCCGCCCGCTTCGAGGTCGGAGAACTCGCCGTAGAGGTTGGTGATGGCGATGTCGAGGTCGTGCGCACGCTGTCCGTCCGACAGCGTGGGGTGGAACTCGCCGGTCTCGGCGTCCACGAGGTAGGCCGCGAATTCGCCCGCGTCGCGCCGGAACAAGATGTTCGACAGCGAGACGTCCCCCCACAAGAACCCCACGAGGTGCAGCTTGGCCAGCAGGACCACGAGCGCGTCGAGCAGGCGCGAGACCGTGTCGGGGCGGACGCCGGAGGTGAACAGCGAGCGATAGGGGAGCGAGAACTCGAGGTAGCGCGTCAGGAGCACCGGATCGAGGGGCTCGCCGTCCGGGGCCTCGCGGCCCGTGACGACGGCCAGCGGTTCGACGGCGGGGGCGTCCAGGCGGTTGAGATCCTGGAGCATCCGGTACTCGTGGAACGCGGCCGCCTCGATGACCTCCTTGGCCGCGTACACGTCGTCGTCGACGGCGACGAAGCGAACGACGTGCCGGGAGATGCCGCGGGGCAGGGCGACGAGGACATCCGTGGGCCAGTCGGCCAGCGGCGTGCCCCAGGGCAGGGGGATGAGGCGGGCGTCCGGCTTGGCCGAGAGGAAGCGAGGCACCCGCCCATTGTCGCACCTGGGCCAGACACACCGGTGGCCCGGTCGCGAACGACCGGGCCACCGGGGCTGGAAGGGATCAGGCGGAGACGCGGGCGCCCGACTTGTTGTTGAAGACGTGCATCTTCTGCGCGTCGGGGACGAGACGGGCCGTCGAGCCCTTGGCGATCGGGACACGCGTCGAGAGGCGCGCGACGATCTGCTGCGCGGTGAGCTTGGCGTCGTCCGCCAGCCCGGCGAGCGTGCCGTAGAGGTAGGAGTCGGCGCCGAGCTCCTCCATGACCGCGACGTCGATCGCGATGCCGGTGTGGCCCTCGCCCACGCTGAAGTGCTCGGGACGGATGCCCAGGGTGGCCGTGCCGCCCTCGGTCTTCGCCAGGACCTCACGGGAGACCGGGACGGTGAAGTCGCCGATCTGGACGCCGCCGTCGACGACCTTGCCCTCGAGGAGGTTCATGGCCGGGGAGCCGATGAAGCCCGCGACGAACAGGTTGGCCGGCTTGTCGTACAGGGTCAGCGGGGAGTCGACCTGCATGAGGTAGCCCTCGCTCATGACGGCCACGCGGTCGCCCATCGTCATGGCCTCGACCTGGTCGTGGGTGACGTAGACGGTGGTGACGCCGAGGCGGGCCTGCAGGGCCGCGATCTGGGTGCGGGTCGAGACGCGGAGCTTGGCGTCCAGGTTCGACAGCGGCTCGTCCATGAGGAAGACCTGCGGGGAACGCACGATGGCGCGGCCCATGGCGACGCGCTGGCGCTGGCCACCGGAGAGGGCCTTCGGCTTGCGCTCGAGGAAGGTCTCCAGGCCGAGCAGCTTGGCGGCCTCGGCGACGCGCTTCTCGCGGTCGGCCTTCGGCACGTTCGCCATCTTGAGCGCGAAGCCCATGTTCTCGGCCACCGTCATGTGGGGGTAGAGGGCGTAGTTCTGGAAGACCATCGCGATGTCGCGATCCTTCGGGGGCAGGTCGGTGACGTCGCGGTCGCCGATGAAGATCTGTCCGCCCTGGACGTCCTCCAGGCCGGCCAGCATGCGCAGCGAGGTCGACTTGCCGCAGCCGGACGGTCCGACGAGGACCATGAATTCGCCGTCACCGATCTCGAGGTTGAGCTTGTCCACGGTGGGACGCGAGGCCCCCGGGTACAGCTTGGTGACGTCCTTGAACCTGACGGTGGCCATGCCACATTCCTTTCCACGGGCAGGTACGTGCCCGACGATCCGTAGTGGAAGAAGAGGGACGCGAACGCGGCCCCTTGGGCATTCAAGCACGAAACCCACCGGACGTCACGGGTTCCGTGATTCCCGTTGCCGGGACGTTGCCGAGTCGGCCCGACAGGGAACCGGATCTCACGCTGCCGGGAGGGCGTTCGCGAAACCGGGACGGGAGTCCGGCGGGTGGGCGGTCCGGGTGGTTCACGTAGGATCGCCGGCGTGACGGACGCCGCGCAGCCCACGCTCCCGGACCCCGAGGCCGACGAGCGGCCGTGGTGGGACGACCCGACCATGCCCTGGCGGCATGCGCCCACACGCGCCGACATCGTCTGCGTGACGCTGCTGGGGGCGGTCGCCGTCTACGGGCTGGCCATGGTGCCGCTTCGGCCGCTGCTGCTGGTGCATGCCCCGCAGGTGCTGGCCGCGCTGGGCTCCCGGACCGGCCTGGTGATGCAGGGAGCGTTGGCCGCCGTGGGCGACCCGCACTGGTGGTGGGTTCTGCTCGTGGCCGGGCTGGGCGCGATGAAGTTCGACTGGATCATGTGGTGGGCCGGGCGCCTGTGGGGCCGCAACATCATGGACACCTGGACCCACGGCAAGTCCGCCCGCGCCCAGCGCCGCTACGAGCGCACGTGGGAACTCGCCCATCGTTTTGAGACGCTCGCCATTGCCATCGCGTTTCTGCCCCTCCCCCTGCCGGCAGGGGTGATCTTCGCCTCGCTCGGCGCGGCCGGGACCTCGCTGCGCAAGGTGCTTACCGTCGGCACCCTCGCGGGGTTCCTTACCAGCGCCCTGTACGTCTACCTCGGTTTCGCCATCGGCGAGCCGGCGGTCAAGCTGGTCGATACCTACGCCCAGTGGATCAGTTGGTCGTCCGTCGCGCTGTTGATCGGCGTCGTCGCGCTCAGCATGTGGCGCCAGCGCCGCAAGGGCGAGGCGTAGGGCCGTTCGGGCCCGGTTCCCGGGGGACGAGGCCGTTTGACGCTTGCCGTTGCCTCACCACTCCCCGATCGGGGGCCGTGGACGGATCCAGAAGCGGGCAACGGCCTGGGTGCTCCCCGGGCCGCCCCTCAGTGCGGGGTCGGCGTCAGCAGCGCGACGAGGAAGTCGGCTTTCGGGGCGAACGGACGCAGGTCCCACGTCGCCCCGCGCTCGGCGACGACCAGGCCGGACGTTGCGAGGTCGGCGTCGAAGTCCTCAACGTCGTAGCCCCGCCCGGCGCCGAAGCCCACCAGCGGACGGCCGTCGGGGGCGAGCCAGCCGGCGAACCGAGCGAGCACCGGGCGGCGGGTGGCGGGGTGCAGGGAAGCCAGCACGTTGCCCGCGCACAGGACGAGGTCGAAGGCCGCGGGGGCGGACGCGGGCAGGGTCACGTCGACGACATACCTGGGGAAGGCTCGTCGGCCTCGGCCGCCGCGACCAGGACAGGATCGAGGTCCACCCCCACCACGCGATGTCCGGCGCGGTGTAGGTAGCCGGCGTGGCGGCCGGAGCCGCACCCTGCGTCCAGGATCGCCGCCCGCCGCGGGGCGAGGGCGTCCGCGAGCCGGGCCTCGCCCACCAGATCGGCGCCCTCGGCGGCCATGCGCCCCAACCGCGCGACGTAGCGGTGGGAGTGCTCGGGATCGCGCTCGACGGTCTCCGCCTAGGCGCTGCGCGGGGTCTCCGCTCCGGCCGGCACGCGCCGACTCACGGCCCTGGCGAGAGCGAGGGCGTCGATGGGGCCGCGCGCGAGGGGAACCACGAGCCTCCGACAGGATTCGAACCCGCGACCGTCCGCTTACAAGGCGGGAGCTCTACCAACTGAGCTACGGAGGCGCCGGACGCCGCGGCGTCCGCGGCCATTCTGCCGTGCCGGACCCTCCGGACCCAATCCCCGGCCGTGCGGCCGGGGTTCAGGGGCGGCGTGGCCGGATGAAACGTCCGCCCACGAACCACCAGTCCGCGAGCGTCCGGGGGGCGTGGGTGCGCCAGTGGGCGCGCTCCTGGGCGGCCCAGCGCTCCCAGTGCCCGGCGAACACCTCGGGGTCGCGGGCCAGCGCGCGGCGACGGCGTTCGTCCGGACCGCCCACGACCCAGATGCCCGCCGTGGCGAGCGCGCGGTTGGCGGGGGTGAGGGCGCCGCAGCCCTCGATCAGGAGCGGGCTGGCCGGGTCCACGTCGGTCCAGGGGCCCGGACGGTCCCGCTCCCAATCCCATCCGCGGTAGCCCGCCCCCTCCCGCGCCAGCACGGAGTTCGCTACCTGCTCCGACCCGGCCGCCAGGCCGTCCCAGCCCTGGTGCAGGTCGTCGAGCGACACGACCGTGAGAGGGCTCGGCCAGGCCTGGGCGAGGGCGTCCGCGAGCGTGGACTTCCCCGCGCCGGAGCCCCCGTCGATCAGCACCACCGGACGCCGCGGGCGGGCGAGCGCCGCGACGACCTCGGCGAACGTCGGGGAACTCACCCGACGCCGGGACCGCTCACGAACACCTGGCCGGCTCCCGAGAAGGTGGCGGGCGAATTCCCGGCCGCCAGGAACGCCGAGCGGCCCCGCGGCAGGACGAGCGATCCCGTGGCGTCGGTAAGCGTCACCTCCCCGGACGTCACCAGCGCGATGCGGGCCCGGCCCTCGTCCGGGGCGAGGACATCGCGTCCGGGGGCGACCTCGAGGCGCCAGACGCTGAACTCGGGGCATTCGGTCCGGTACGCCCACGCCCCCGGCTGCGCCTCGACCCCGGCGAGGATCTCCGGCGCGGACGGCGAGAAGTCGACCAACCGGACCAACTCGTCCACCGCGACGTGCTTGTTCGTCAGACCGCCGCGGATGACGTTGTCGGAGTTGGCCATGACCTCGATCCCCGTGCCGCGCAGGTGCGCGTGCGGGACCCCCGCCGCCACGTAGACCGCCTCGCCCGGCGCCAGCCGCACGCGGTTCATGAGCAGCGCGCCGAGGATCCCGGGGTCGCTCGGGAAGGAGCCGTCGAGCTCGACGGCGGTCCGGGCGAACTCGCCCAGCGCGCCGGGGGCGTCGCGGCGGGCCATCGCCATCGCGAGCACCTGATCGACCATGGCCCGGCGGTCGTCGGCGACGCTGAGGATGTCGAGGAAGACCTCCTGCAACCCGGCCACGCCGGCGCGGTCCACGAGCGGGCCGACGATGTCGCGCACGAGGCCGAGGGCGCCCAAGCCCTCGAACAGCGCGTAGGTCTCGGCGGGGTCGCGGAAGCCGACCAGCGTGTGGAACTCGTCCAGGGCGACGAGGATCTCGGGCTTGGGCCAGTCATCCTTGTAGGACCGCACCGGGGAGGCCACGGGCAGCCCGGCGGCGTCCTCGCGCGCGTAGCCTTCCTCGGCCTGCTCGCGGGAGGGATGGACCTGGACCGACAGCGCGTGGCGCGCCGACAGGATCTTCATCAGGTAGGGCAGGCGGGCCCCGAACTGGGTCACGGACGCCTCGCCCAGCAGCGACGGATCGCGCCGGAGGGCGTCCGCGAGCGACTCCTCGCCCACCCACGAGGGAGCGAGCGGGTGGGCCCCCAGCCAGTACTCGGCGACGGGGCTGGAATCGCCCTCGATCCCCAGGATGGCGGGGATCGCGTCGGTGGTCCCCCACGGGTAGCGGACCACGTGGCCCTGCACCTCGCGCATGTTGGATCCCTTCCGTTGGCGGCTGGGCTTACCCGCCATTGTCTCGCGCCACGACGCATTCACCCAAACGACAGCCGAATGACAGGGGTGTGATTTCGGCCTAGGATGGCGGCATGTCCGATGCCATGGCGCTCCCGCAGAGCGGTCTCAGCGAGCGCGACGCCGCGATCCTCGCGTTCGAGGCGTCCTGGTGGTCGGCGCCCGGATCGAAGGAGGGCGAGATCCGCGCCCGCTTCGACCTGTCGGCCCCGCGGTACTACCAGATCCTCAATGCGCTGATCGACTCCCCCGACGCCCTCGCCGCCCAGCCGCTGCTGGTCAAGCGTCTCCGCCGGCTGCGTCAGCGCCGCCACGAAAACCGCTCCGCGCGCCACCTCGCCGTCCGCTGACGCGCAGCCCGCGCCCGCTCCAGTGCGGGACCGGCACCCCCTCGGCCAGATAGCCGCCCGCCACCAGGCCGGCGTCGCGCTCGAAGAAGTTGAGAACCGCGGGGCTCCCGGACCGCAGCCACGACCAGCCGGACGCCGCCGCGTACAGGGGCAGGAACCCCAGCCCGGCAACCGCGTACTGCCACGCGTGCCGTTCCTCGTGGCCCATGACCTCGGGTTGCGCGGCGGTGAGGCCGGCGAACGTTCCGGGGGTGGTGACCACGTCGCCCACCGTGAACGCCCCGGCGCGCGGCAGCGGGAGGCGATAGCCCTCGCCGAGCCACAGACCGCTGTCGTCCCGCCGCAGCCGGGCGCCGCCGGCGAGGGCGACGGCCAGCCCTAGCGGGGTGCTCAGGTTGAGCAGGTTGAGGGCGGAGCGGACGCGCCGGGCGGTCGTGGGCTGGAGCACCGGACCAGCCTACGGGGGCCGGTTCCCCGCGGGGAGGGCGTCCCCGTGGGGGCGGAGGTGGGCTCCGGTACGCTGTGGCAGACCCCGACGAGAGTAGCCGCACGATGACCGACGACCGCGCGCCCGAGATCCCCGGACTCGACCATGTGCGCGTCCTCGGGGAGGGGGGCCAGGCGATCGTCCACCAGTACGCCCAGCGGATGCCGGCTCGTCAGGTGGCGGTGAAGGTCCTGCGGGACAGCTATTCCCCGGCGGTCCGCGACCAGTTCATCCACGAGGCGAATACGATGGCGGCCCTCGAACACCCGCACATCGTGCCCGTGTACTTCGCGGGCGTGACGGCCGACCAGCGTCCGTACCTGGTCATGCAGTACTACCCCAACGGCGCGCTCTCGGATCGGCTGCGCACGGACCGCTTCCGCCTCCAAGAGGTGCTCCGGGTCGGCATCCAGGTGGGCAGCGCGTTGGAGACGGCGCACGCGGCGGGCGTCCTGCACGGGGACCTCAAGCCCCACAACATCCTGACCAACCAGTACGGAGCGCCCGGGCTCTCCGACTTCGGCATCGCCACCCAGCGCGCGGCGGGCGGGCCTGCGGCGTCCGTCTCGCTGCCGTGGGCTCCTCCCGAGGCGCTGCGGCCCGACGGTCGCATGGACACCCGGTCCGATATCTACTCCTTCGCCGCCACGTTGTACCACCTGCTCGCGGGGCATTCGCCGTTCTCCGAGCTGCCGTGGGTCACCGACCAGACGGCGATGATGCGCGCCATCGTGGACGCGCCCGTGCCGCCGACGGGGCGTCCGGACGCCCCCCGCTCGCTGGAGTCGCTCCTCCACCAGGGCCTCGCCAAGGACCCCGCGCTGCGGCCCCAGTCGATGTACGACCTGGTCCGGTCCCTCCAGGGGATCGAGCGCGAGTTGCACTTCGCGCCGACCGAGGCCGTCATGGACCTGGCGCGCCCGTCCCTCGACGGTGCCGTCCCGCCCGCCCCGATCGAGGGGACCGTCCTGCGTCCGCACGCCGACAACATCGGAGGCGGCGCCCGGGCGTGGCCGCCGCCGTCCCCGGGTGCGGGTGGGGCAACGGCGTCCGGGGGCTGGGCGCCCCCCGTCGCCACGCCGCCCGGGCGTCCGGACACCTTCGGCGCGCCGTTCGCGCCGCCGTCGGATCCGAGGCTCGTGGAGTCGAGCGGTCCCACCGTGGGCGGCGTCCCCGCCGTCGAGCGGCCCCGGGGCGGGTCCGCCCGGCTCGCGATCGCCGCCGCTGCGGTGCTTGCCGTGGGCGTCGTCCTGGCGCTGGTGCTGCCCCGCTTCCTGGCCGGACCCGCTCCCGCCGCCGGCGTGCGCGAGGTCGCGACGATCAGCTCCAAGGAGTGGCTCTTCGACGTCGTGCAGTCGCCGGACGGCTCCCGGATCTACGCCCACACCGACAGGGGAGCGATCAGGGTCTTCGATGCCGCGACGCAGGCGAAGCTCGCGGAGATCGACATGGTCGCCGGCGATGTGCAGCCGACGAGCGGCAGCAAGGAGCCCAGGACCGTGGTCTCGGACGACGGAGCCACCCTGTATGCCGTCGTGGGGGCGACGCGCACGCTCTACGAGGTCGATCTCGCCTCCGCGAAGGTGACCAAGACCGTGAAGCTCCAAGGGATCCCCGCGGGGCTCGCCCTCGACCACCAGCACGGACGCGCCCTCGTGGCGACGACCGAGCCCAATGCCCTCGACGTCGTCGACCTCGCCTCGGCCACCGTGGCGTCCCACGTGACCTTCGGCAAGGAGAACCGCGGCGTCGTCTTCGACGCCACCACCGGGCTCGCGTATGTCTCGGACGCCTACGGCAACACCCTCACCGCGGTGGATGTCGCGGCCGGCCGGGTGGCCCGCGTCGCCCAGGTGAACGGAGTCGCGCAGGGGCTGGTCGTCGACTCGGCCCAGCAGATCGCGTACGTGGGCAACGCGGGCTTCAAGCCCTCGGTTCTCCTCGTAGACCTGCGCTCGATGACGGTCCAGACGTCGATCGCGCTGGACGCTCCGCCCGCCGCGCTGGGGGCGGACTTCGCCCACAAGACCTTGTTCCTGACCACGCTCGACACCGAGCGCCTCGTCACCATCGACGTGGGGTCGCGTTCGATCAAGGAGAAGCTGCCCATCGGTCAACAGCCGATCGCCCTGAGCTACTCCGCGTCCACCGGCCGGATCGTCGTCGCCGAGGAGTTCGCCGGCCTGCGGGTTTTCGCGACCCGCTGAGGGCGGACGCCGCGGCGTCCGACCCCCGAATCATTTGCACTCGCATGGGGCGAGTGCTAAACATGAGGTGTTAGCACTCTCGCTGTGAGAGTGCCATCAGTCAGACTCGATGAGACTTCTTCGGAGGTCGTCCGTCGCGGGCATCGTCCTGACGTGACCCAGACCATGCGGGGACTCGCGTCCCCCCGCAGACGAAGGAACTGCACGACAACCATGGCAAAGCTGATTGAGTTCAACGTCGAGGCCCGCCGCGGGCTCGAGCGGGGCATGAACACCCTGGCCGACGCGGTGAAGGTGACGCTGGGGCCGAAGGGCCGCAATGTCGTCCTCGAGAAGAAGTGGGGAGCCCCCACGATCACCAACGACGGCGTCTCCATCGCCAAGGAGATCGAGCTGGAGGATCCGTTCGAGAAGATCGGCGCCGAGCTCGTCAAGGAGGTCGCCAAGAAGACCGACGACGTCGCCGGCGACGGCACCACCACCGCGACCGTCATCGCCCAGGCGATGGTGCGCGAGGGTCTCCGCAATGTGACCGCCGGCGCCAACCCGATGAGCCTGAAGAAGGGCATCGAGAAGGCCGTGGTCGCCATCGCCGACGAGCTGGCCGCGCAGAGCAAGCCCGTCGAGACCAAGGAGCAGATCGCCCAGACGGCGTCCATCTCCGCCGCGGACACCGGCGTCGGCGAGATCATCTCCGAGGCCATGGACAAGGTGGGCAAGGAGGGTGTCATCACCGTCGAGGAGTCCAACACCTTTGGGCTGGACCTCGAGCTCACCGAGGGCATGCGCTTCGACAAGGGCTACATCTCGGGCTACTTCGTGACCGACGCCGAGCGCATGGAGGCCGTCCTGGACGACCCGTACGTGCTCATCGTCAACAGCAAGGTCAGCAACCTCAAGGATCTGCTGCCCGTGCTCGAGAAGGTCATGCAGGCCGGCAAGCCGCTGCTGGTCATCGCCGAGGACGTCGACGGCGAGGCCCTGGCGGGCCTGATCGTCAACAAGATCCGCGGCACGTTCAAGTCCATCGCCGTCAAGGCGCCGGGCTTCGGCGACCGCCGCAAGGCCATGCTGGGCGACATCGCGATCCTGACCGGCGGCCAGGTCATCTCCGAGGAGGTCGGCCTCAAGCTCGACCAGGTCACCACCGAGCTGCTGGGCCGCGCCCGCCAGGTCGTCGTGACCAAGGACGAGACGACCATCGTCGACGGCGCCGGCGACAAGGCTCAGATCGAGGGTCGGGTCGCGCAGATCCGCCGCGAGATCGAGAACTCCGACTCCGACTACGACCGCGAGAAGCTGCAGGAGCGCCTCGCCAAGCTGGCCGGCGGCGTGGCCGTCATCAAGGTCGGCGCGGCCACCGAGGTCGAGCTCAAGGAGCGCAAGCACCGCATCGAGGACGCCGTCCGCAACGCGAAGGCGGCCGTCGAGGAGGGCATCCTCGCCGGTGGCGGCGTGGCCCTGCTGCAGGCGTCCAAGGCGGCCAAGGGCAAGGTCGCCGATCTGGTCGGTGACGAGGCCGTCGGCGCGAACATCGTGTTCACCGCCTGCGCCGCGCCGCTGAAGCAGATCGCCGAGAACGCGGGCTACGAAGGTGGCGTCGTGGTCGAGAAGGTCGCCGCGCTGCCGGCCGGCCAGGGCCTCAACGCGGCCACGGGCGAGTACGTCGACATGCTGGAGGCGGGCATCCCGGATCCCACCAAGGTGACGCGCTCGGCGCTGCAGAACGCGGCGTCCATCGCGGCGCTGTTCCTCACCACCGAGGCCGTCATCGCGGACAAGCCCGAGAAGGCCGCCCCGATGCCCGGTGGCGACGGCGGCATGGGCGGCATGGACTTCTGATCCCGCCGCGGACGCCCGCCCGTCGGTCGTCCTCCCTCACCTCCGGACGCCCCTCGCTCACTCGAGCGGGGGCGTCCGGCGTTGTCGGGGCCTCAGCCGGGACGGCGCGCGAGCAGGTAGATCCGGTCGTGGGGCTCGTCGGGGGTGCGGCCGCGCAGGTAGGTCTCGACGACGTCGAGGCCGACGGACGCCGCGGCGTCCGCGACCTGCGCCCGCTCGTGAAGCACGACGTCGAGGTCGACATCGTTGCCGAGCCACGTGTCGAGGTGGGCGACGCCCTGTCCGGCGTGGAGCGCGACGAGCAGGGTGCCGCCGGGGACGAGGGTCCGGGCGAGCGCGTCGAAGGCGTCGGCCAGCTCGGAGGCGGCCAGGTGGATCAGTGAGAACCAGGCGACCACCGCGCCCCAGCCGGGCGCGGTGCGGGGACGCAGGAACTGGGCCAGCCAGGCGCGCTGGAAGGGCACGTCCGGGTGGTGGCGCTCCGCGGCGGCCAGCATCGCCGGGGAGGGGTCGAAGCCGACGACCTCGGCCCCGGACGCCGCGAGTCGGGCGGTCGCGTGCCCCGGGCCGCACCCCAGGTCGGCGATGGGCGCGGCGCCCGCGAGGTCGGGAATCCGATCCAGGAGCCAGGCGTCGAACGGATGGGCGACCTCCGAGACGGGATCGGCGGCGTAGGCGTCCGCGACGGCCTCGTAGGCGGCCAGGACCCGGGCGTCCCGGGCGGCCGGACCGGCGTCCAGGATCGTCTCGCGGGCGGCGTCCGGTGCGGCTTCGGGTGCGGCGGGCGCACCCAGCAGGTCCACCCAGCGGCGGTCCTTCTCGCCTGGACGCCGCTCCAGCTCGCGGACCAGCGGCGGCGTCGCGGCGGCCAGTCGGCGGAGGGCGGCGTCCGCGGCCTCCTTGTCGGCGAAGGGATGCAGCCGCTCGCAGCGGGTCCGGAGTTCACCTGCGGTCTGCGCGCCGCGCAGCAGCAGAACCGTCACCAGTGCGGAGCCCTCGGCGTCCAGCCCCAGCTCGTCGGACAACAGGTGGTGGTATTTCAGCACCCGCGAGCCCTGACCGGCCCACACCACCCGCACGAGACCGCGCTGCTTCAACTCGCGGCAGCGCTGCTCCAGGGTCGCCTCGTCGTAGGTGGTGACGGGATCGCGGCTGGTGGTCTGGTTGCAGGCGGTGCGCAGCGCGTTGAGCGAGAGGGGATAGGTCGCCGGGACGGTCCGCTGCTTCTCCAGCAGCGCGCCGAGGATGCGCCGGTCGAGGGCGTCGAGCACGGGGAGATCGGGCATGGTGCGATCGTAGGGGTCCCGCCCGCGTGGTGACGGGGTCCGCGCGCGGGCGTCCGGCATCATGGCGCCATGAGCGGGACGCTGGAGATCCGCGTGTTCCAGGCTGCGGACGCCGCCCCGGCCGAGGCCGGCGGCGCCGACCGGCTCGAGGTCGTCGGGGCCCTCGATGCCGGCGGCATGTCGCCCGAGCCGCGGCTGGTGGCCGAGGTCCGGCGTCGGACGGCGCTGCACCTGCGTCCTGTGGTGCGGCTGCGCGAGGGCTACTCCACCGACGGCGGCGAGGCGGTGCGGCTCCGCGGGCTGATCGCCGCATATGCGGACGCCGGCGCCGACGGCCTGACGCTCGGGTTCCTCAACGGGCTCGGCGAGGTCGACCTGGAGGTGGTGGGGGCGCTGCTGGAGGAGTCGACCGTCCCCTGGACGTTCAGCCGGGCCGTGGACGCCTGCCTGGACCCCGGCCGCGCCTGGGCCGCGCTGCTGACGCTGCCGCGTCTGGATGCGGTCCGGACCGCCGGGTCGGCCCGCGGGGTCGAGCAAGGCCTGGACGATCTCGTCCGGCGCGCGAAGGCGGACGCCCGCGTGGCCAGGCTGGTCTGCGCCGACGGCGACCTGCACCCCGATCACGTCCCGTGGTTGGCGCGCGCGGGCGTGCGGCAGTTCCACGTGGCGGGGCAGGTTCGTCCGGGTGGGTCGCTCAAGGCGTACGTGGACGAGGGGCTCGTGCGGTCGTGGCGGCGGCTCGTGGACGCCGAGACCCGGCGCGCTCAGGAGCGTGCCGGACGCTGAGTCGGCGCTCAGTCGCCGCTGGGCTCGAACTGGCCGACGAAGCGGGAATCCAGCGCGGGCTCGACGTGGATGAACGTCGAGGTGCCCGGCAGTTCGGCGGCGATGGCCGCCTCGAACGCGTCGGTGAGGTCGTGGGCCTTGCGGACCGTCCACTCGGCCGGCACCACCACCGTCGCCTGGACGAACCGCTCGCGGCCCGACTCGCGGGTCAGCAGTTCGGTGATCTCGACGTGCTGCTGTCCGATGATGCGCGTCATGGCGTCGCGGATCTGGTCGACCTCCTCGGCGGGGAGGGCGGCGTCCAGGAGGCCGACGACCGAGCGACGCACCAGCGAGGCGCCGGTGAACAGGATGTTGATGCCGACCACGATGGCGATGATCGGGTCGAGGATCTGCCAGCCGGTGACGAGAATCAAGAAGATGCCGACGATGACGCCCACCGAGGTGAGGACGTCGGTCATGAGGTGGCGTCCGTCGGCCTCCAGCACGATCGAGCGGTGCTTCTTGCCTTGCCGGATCAGCATGTAGCCGACCAGCCCGTTGAGCACCGACGCGCCGGTGGACAGGGCGAGGCCGAGGCCCAGTTGCTCGACGGGCTGCGGCACGATGAACCGCTGGATGGCGCTCACGATGATCCCGGCGGCGGCCACGAAGATGAGGGCGCCCTCGACTGCGGACGACATGTATTCGGCCTTGCCGTGACCGAAGTCGTGGTTGTGGTCGGCGGGCTTGGCCGACAGGGCCAGCGCCCACAGCGCCACGACGGCGGCGACGAGGTTGACGGTGGACTCGAGGGCGTCGGAGAGCAGGCCGACCGAGCCGGTCAGGATGGCGGCCACGCCCTTGATGACGACCGTGGCCACCGCGGTGAACACGGAGATCCACATGAAGCGCATGAGGAAACGCGCGTCGACCGGAGCGTCGGCGGGGGCAGGTGTCGTGGGCATGGCCCTCCTTTCGTCCGGGAGGAATGTAGGGCATCGGCGTCCGGCGCGCCGCCAAGGGCAGCCTTGCCGAACTGCCTAGCGGGCACCAAGGGAAACGCTGATCCATCATGTTCTGGCTGCGGCGGCCCGGATCGAGCGATCCGAACCCCCTCGATCTGGGCCGGTATGTTCAGATCGAGTGGTTCCGGCTCATCTCGCCCGACCCGTCCTCGCCAAGACCAGCGTTAGTCAGCGGTTCCCTCCGCAGGCAAGGTCGACTCCTCCACGACGCCCAGGTCGAGGACGCCGGCGTCCGGCTCCGCGGCCTGGGCGACGAGGCGGGGCAGGTCGTCGGGCCAGACCGGCTCAAGGACATCGGACAGGGCGTCGAGGTCGATCCAGCGGTGGCCGGTGAGCGTCAACTGCTCGTCGGGGGTGTGGCGCGAGAGGTCGGGGGCGAACCGCGCCACGCGCAGGACGAAGAACGTCTCGTCCTGGGTGAGTATCTGGTCGGAGTAGCCGTGGACGACCCTCCGGCGCATCACCGGACGGCCGAGGTCGGCGGCCGTGACCTGCAGGCCGGTCTCCTCGAACAGCTCGCGGACGCCGGCGTCCAGCTCGGTCTCGCCGGGATCGATGCCGCCGCCCGGCGTGATCCACCACCGGCTGCCGGGGATGCCGGGGTCGGTGTCGGCGAACAGCAACACGGCCGTCCCGTCGGTGACGACGATGCGGGTGGCGCGGCGGGCGCGGCGCGGACGTTCGTCCGGGGGAACGGCCGCGAACCGGCGCGTCCGGAACGTGTGGGTCACGGGCGCGGCTCGGGGGACTCGTTGCGGCGCAGCGCATCGCCCTGGCTCAGCAGGACGTAGATCGCGAGGCCCCAGTTGAGCCACTGGGCCCAGGTGTTGCAGTGCTCCCACCAGACGACGAGGTCGACGGTCTGCGCGGCGACAGTCGAGGTGAGCGCGGCGATGCCCGTGCCGAGCGCCGTGGAGACCTGCATGACGCGCAGGACCCGGGCGCGGCGGTAGCGGATGCGCGAGGCGAGCAGCACCGCCACGATCAACAAGGTGAACGCCACCGGCTCGATGAGCCCGCCCACGAGCAGCGACACCATGACGCCGGTGGTGGCGGCGCTCCACATCTGTCCGAGGGTGACGGGTGGGAGCGGTCCGGGACCGGGGAGTCCGGGCGACGGCGGCGGGTACCAGCCCGGCGTCTGCGGCGGCGGAAACGACGCCGGATTCACCTGCGCCGGCCCCCACGTCGGTTGCGGGGCGGGCAGGCTCATCGGGGGCGCCTGGGGCGGCTGGAACGGCTGCTCGGGAGCCCAGACCGGCTTGGGGCGCGGGCCGGTGTGGGCGGAGTAGGTGGCGTCCCAGGCGTTGACCGCGGGCAGGACGGGCAGGCCGACCGGGGGTGCGAAGTCGGTCGCGGACGCCGGCGTCGACGGCCGGGCGGTGGTCAGCGGCGTGGCGGCGACGTCGAAGGCCGCCAACGGGTCGCGCTGGGGCGGGCGCGGAGGCTCGACGGCGTCCAGGGGGACGCCTGTGGCGGGAGGCTGGTAGGCCGGGGCGGGGGCGTCCGCGACCGCCACTGCGGACGGGGTGGGTGCCGCGGCGGGAACGAGCGGGACGGCGTCCGGGGCCACGAACGCGTCGGGACGCTCCGTGGGCGCGTACTCAGGCCCGTCCTCCCAACTCGCCATGGCGCCATGGTAGCCGGGCGGTCGTGGCGGCGGCGTCCGCCCTCATCGGCCCACGGCACCGGCGCACAGGCAATCGGTTAGGCTGGGGCCGATCATCAAGCGCCGAGGAGTTGAGGGCAATGCCGACCGGACGCGTGCGGTACTACGACGCCGAGAAGGGCTTTGGCTTCCTGTCGAAGGACGACGGGGGCGAGGACGTCTTCGTGCGCGCCTCGGCGCTGCCGGCCGGGACGGTGCTGAAGCGCGGCCAGAAGGTCGAGTTCGGCGTCATCGACGGCAAGCGGGGCGAGCAGGCGCTGTCGGTCCGGCTGTT
Organism: uncultured Nigerium sp.; assembly: GCA_964482465.1. Classification (GTDB taxonomy): domain Bacteria; phylum Actinomycetota; class Actinomycetes; order Propionibacteriales; family Propionibacteriaceae; genus Propioniciclava. The sequence continues at coordinate 48,441 of CAYZXQ010000007.1, forward strand.
GGAGGCGCCGCCGTCGCTGTCGAAGGCGACCCGCAAGAAGCCCGACGACATGGCGGTGATCGTCGAAGACCTCATCAAGATGCTCGACGGTATCGGCAACGGCTATCGCCACGGGCGCCATCCCGACGCCAAGCACGCCCAGAAGACGGCCCAGGTGCTGCGGGCGGTCGCCGACGAGTTGGAGCTCTGAGCGTGGCCAAGGGGCCGGAGTTGGACGCCGCCTGTGCGGCGGCCGTGGACGTGGCGCTGGCCGCCGCGCGGGCGCGCAGCGGCGTCATGACCGTGGGCGAGCACGTGGGGGTGGTCCCCGAGGACACGCGCGTCGCGACCCACTACTTCGCCTGCACGCACCCCGGCTATCCGGGGTGGCGGTGGTCGGTCACGGTGGCGCGGGCGTCGCGCGCGAAGGTCGTGACCATCGACGAGGTGTGCCTCGTGCCGGGGGAGGGCTCGCTGCTGGCGCCGCCGTGGGTCCCGTGGGCGGAGCGCATCCAGGCCGGCGACGTCGCGCCGGGCATCCTCATGCCGACGGCCGACGACGATCCGCGGCTGGAGGCCGGGTTCACCGGCGGGGATCACGCGCGGGACGCCGATCCTGCGGAGTGGCAGCAGATGCGTGCCGTGGTGGCCGAGCTGGGGCTGGGGCGCGAGCGCGTCCTCAGCGGGTTCGGGCGCGACGAGGCCGCCGATCGCTGGGTCGACGGGGACGGGGGTCCGCACAACGCGATGACCCGCCAGGCGCCCGGGGCGTGCCAGGAGTGCGCGTACTTCATCCGGCTCGCGGGTGCCCTCGGACAGCACTTCGGGGTCTGCGCCAACGAGTACAGCCCCCGGGACGGCGCCATCGTGACCGTCGACCACGGCTGCGGCGCGCATTCCGATGTGGTGGAGCCGTCCCGTGACGGCGACCTTCCGCGTCCGGTGTGGGACACCATCGGGGTGGACGAGCTGATCTTCGACTGACACCGGGCCGTCGCGAGGGCGGGCACCACGGGTCGCAGGCCATCTGCCGCTGCTCGTTTGCTTCCGGGGTGGGTTGAGGGCCGCTTTCGGCATCGAGAAGCGGATAGAGGCCTTCGAGGCCGATCTAACCTCGCCGCGCGTGGCGTTGCGTGCGCAGGGTGAGGCCGACCCACCCCACGACCCCCAGCGCGGTGGCGGTCAGACACACCCACCACCACCAGAGCCGGCCGTCGGCGGCCAGAGCGGGCGCCTGCAGGCCGAGCGCGAGCGAGGCTCCGGCGAAGCCGCAGGTGCCGAGGCCGACGGCGAGCCTGCCGTCGGCGTCCAAGGCGCGCACCGGGGCCTGTATCACATGGTGGCGTCGGGGACTCTCGCTCACGGACACCACCTTAGTGACCTCGGCGGCGCCCCTAGCATGACCGCCATGTCCTCAGCTACCACGTCGCCGGCCGCTCCGCCCTCCGGGTTGGACCGCTGGTTCGAGATCACGAAGCGGGGCTCCTCGGTCAGCCAGGAGATCCGCGGTGGGCTCGTCACCTTCTTCACGATGGCGTACATCATCGCCTTGAACCCGCTCATCATCGGCACCACGACCGACTCGACCGGCATGCTCATCAGCGGCCAGCCGAAGCTCGACGCGGCCGGTCAGGTCATCGGCGCGAACGTCGGTACCTCGATCGCCATGGTCGCAGCCGCCACCGCCCTCATCGCCGGACTGGTGACCATCCTCATGGGTGTCGTCGGCCGGTTCCCGATCGGCCTAGCCACCGGCCTCGGCCTGAACGCCATGGTCGCCTACGCGATCGCCCCGACGATGACCTGGGCCCAGGCCATGGGTCTGATCGTCTGGGAAGGCATCATCATCACCATCTTGGTGCTGACCGGCTTCCGCGAGGCCGTCTTCCGTGCTGTCCCCCGCAGCCTGCGTACCGGTATCTCCGTCGGCATCGGCCTGTTCATCACGTTCATCGGCCTCGTGGACGCGGGCTTTGTCCGCAAGGCGTCCGGCGTCCCGGTCGAGCTCGGCATCCACGGCTCCCTGCTGGGCTGGCCGCTGGCGGTCTTCGTGGCGGGCTTCCTGCTGCTCGTGCTGTTGTTCGTCCGCCGGGTCAAGGGCGCCATGCTCATCTCCATCGTCGCGATGACGATCGTGTCGGTGGTTATCGAGTCGGTCCTGCACCTCGGCCCGCAGTTCGTGTCGGCCGACAAGACCAATCCGGTGGCGTGGGCGCTGAACGTCCCGGCGCTACCCAGCGCGTCCGCGTTCGCCATGCCCAACCTGGGCCTGCTCGGCAAGGTCGACCTCTTCGGTGCCTTCGCCAACCCGGGCGCGGTCATCGCCGTCATCATGACGATCTTCGCCCTGCTGCTCTCGGACTTCTTCGACACCATGGGCACCGTCGTCGCCATCGGCGCCGAGGGTGACCTCCTCGACGAAGACGGCAACCCGCCGCGTACCCGCGAGATCCTCCTCGTGGACTCCATCGCCGCCATGGCCGGCGGCCTCGGCTCGGTCTCGTCCAACACCTCCTACATCGAGTCCGCGGCCGGCGTCGGCGAAGGCGCCCGGACCGGCCTCGCCTCCGTCGTCACCGGCCTGGCCTTCCTGCTGAGCCTGTTCCTGGCCCCGCTGGTCAACATGGTTCCGTCCGAGGCGGCGGCCCCCGTGCTCGTGTTCGTCGGCTTCCTGATGATGAGCCAGGTCCTTCACGTCGACTGGGAGGACCCCGAAGAGGGCATCCCCGCCTTCCTGACCATCGCGCTCATGCCGTTCACCTACTCGATCACCACGGGCATCGGCGCGGGCTTCGTCGCGTTCGTGTTCATCAAGGTGATTCGGGGCAAGGCCCGCGAACTGCACCCCCTCATGTGGGGCATCGCAGCGGCGTTCATCCTGTACTTCGCGCAGGGTGTCATCGCTACCTTCCTGAAGTAGTCCCCACCCACCAGCCCCTCCCTCGGCCGACCTCCCCCAGCGGGGAGGTGGGCGGCACGGGAGGGGCTGGTCGCTTCTTCGGGTGGGGCCGGACGCCGTCGGTGCGCGACGCCGCGCGTGTCCAGGCGGCACCGGATTCGGCGCGCTCCCGACGCCACGGGTCGAGCCGGATGCGTCCTCGGCCAGGGCCCGGTGGCGGTGTTTCCCGACCGAGGAGGCCATAGGCCGCTTCTCGTTGGTCGACACTGGCCGCATCGGACCGAGGTCGCGAACTGGAAGCGTCCTATGGCTTTCGTCGTCTCGGCACGCGGGGGCGTCCGGGGCGGGAACGCCCAACCCCTAGGGAAACGCTGATCGATCATGTTCTGGCTGCGGCGGCCCGGATCGAGCGATCCGAACCCCCTCGATCTGGGCCCGTATGTTCAGCCGGCGTCGGACGACTGCCAGACGGCCACCACGTCCGGGACGGCACGGGCGGCGGTCTCGGCCTCGGCGGCCCACCCCTCCAGCGATCCCAGCCACGCCACCAGGGGCTCGGCGAGGGCCGCCTGCTCCTCGGTGAGCGAGGGCAGGGCCGAGCGGACGGCGTCGGCCATCGCGAGGGCGTGGGCATGCCGCACGTACCCGGTCACCTGGCCCGGCAGCCCCTTCAGCGGAAGGGCGGCCTGGCGGTTGAACAGCTTGCGCACCGCGAACCGCGGGTCGACCCCCGCCCGGCTCAGCGCGAAGTCGAGATCGTCGAGCCGGGCCTCGTCGAGGGTGAGGTCGAGTCGGCCCCACGCGGTGTCGTCGAGCCACAGGCGGACCAACGCCCAGCCCGCGGACAGCCGGTCGGGAGGCAGGTCGCGGCCGTGGATCAGATCGTCCAGGTCGCGGCCGGTGGGGACGCCCGGGTAGACCACGGGCGCGTCGAGGGGGCGCCGGACCATCGGCCCTAGCTTGGAGAGCAGTCCGCGCTGCTGCGGCACCGGCGCGGGCGGGAACGCCGCGACAGCGAGCCTCCGCAGGCGCTCGGCGTGGTCGGGCGAGCCGGAGAACAGGTCGCGCACCTCATCGATCCCGATCGCGTACAGCCGGACCTCGCCCATGGCCGCAATCTAGCCCAGGGGGTCCGGCGGGGCCAGCGCCTACGATGGCGCGGTGGATCCTCGGACGCGACGCCTGCTGGTCACCTGTACCCTCGCCGTTCTCGTCCTGCTCGCCATCGTCGGGGCGCTCGTGCCGATCGCGTAGGCTCTGCTCCATGGCGCCTCATCCCGGACGTCGGCGCGTCCGCCCGTTGCTGGCCACCCTCGGGGTGCTGGGCATTCTCGCGACGACCGTCCTGCCCGCCGCCGCCGAGGAGACCGCGTTCTCGTTCGCGGGCGCGGGCATGACCAACCCCGTCGGCATGACGACCGATCCCGGCCACCAGCGCTACTGGGCCATCCAGTCGACGTCCGGACGGCTCTCGGTCCAGGCGTTCGACGCCGAGGGCGCCAAGCAGGGCGCGGCGACGTCCCGCGACTCCGCGACGAGCGTCCAGGGGCTCGCCTTCGTGGACGGCCAGCTCTTCATCGGCGATGTCGGCGGAAACCGTAGCCAGGTCACGGTCTACCAGATGGACACCCCCGTCCCCGGGACGGAGATTCTCCGCGCGTTGGCCATGCCGCTCGGCTATCCCGACGGTGCCCACGACGCGGCGGCGATCATGGTCAACGCCAGCCAGAAGGTGTTCGTCGTCACGCGCGGACGCGGCGCCGCGATCTACGCCGCCCCGGACAACCCCTCGATCACCTACCCCAACGGCAAGGCGGCGGCGGTCAACAAGCTGGCGAAGGTCGCGGACGCCCCCGCCGCCGACGTCACCGACGCGACGTTCCTCATCGACGGACGGATCGCGCTGCGGTCGGCGTCCGCGGGCGTCATCGTCCTCGACCCGACCAGCTACGCCCAGCTCGGCACCCAGGAGATCGCCGCGACGCAGAAGGGCCAGGCCCTCACCCAGTCGCTCGCCCCGAACGCGCTGCTGGCGGCCTCCGGCTCGGACGGAAGCGTGGTGTCGGTCCCGATCCCCGGACCCGCCCCGGCGAAGCCGGTGGCGACGTCCACGAAGAAGCCGGACGCCCCCCCGCCGACCGACGAACCCAACACCGACAAGACGTTCGCCCAGACCGGGACGACGATCGCGCTCGTCGCGGCGATGGGTGTCGCGCTGCTCGCGGCGGCGGTCGTGCTGCTCAAGCGCTAGTCAGGAGCGCTCCAGCACCCAGTCGACGCAGGCGACGAAGGCCTCCACGTCGGCGGGTTCGACCGACGGGAACATGCCCACGCGGATCTGGTTGCGTCCCAGCTTGCGGTAGGGCTCCACGTCGACGATGCCGTTCGCGCGCAGCGTGCGGCAGAGGTCGGGGGCGGAAACCGAGTCGGCGAAGTCGATGGTCCCTACGACCGGGGAGCGGTGGGCCGGGTCGGCGACGAACGGGCTCGCCACCGGGCTCGCCTCGGCCCAGTCGTAGAGCGTGGCTGCGGACGCCGACGTGCGGCTCGCCGCAAAGTCCATTCCGCCGCGCTCCAGCAGCCATCGGAGCTGCTCGCGCAGCAGGAACAGCGTCGCCACGGCGGGGGTGTTGAGGGTCTGGTCGGCCCGGCTGTTGGCCAGCGCCGTGGCGAGGTTCAGCGAGTCCGGGACCCAGCGTTCGGACGCCAGCCGCTCGGCCCGCGCGACAGCCGCAGGCGACAAGATCGCCAGCCACAGCCCGCCGTCGGACGAGAACGCCTTCTGCGGCGCGAAGTAGTAGGCGTCCGCGGCGGTGAGGTCGGCGGGGATGCCGCCGGCGGCCGAGGTGGCGTCCACGACGGTGAGGGCGAGCTCGGACGCTCCGGCGATCCGCTGGACCGGCGCCACGGCCCCGGTGGATGTCTCGTTGTGCGCCCAGGCGTAGACGTCGGCGTCCGCGACCGCCTCCGGCACGACGGCACCCCCGGGCGGAACCTCGGTGCGGGCGGCGTCGGCGAGCCACGGCGTCCGCGACACGGCGGCGGCGAACTTCGAACTGAACTCGCCGAACACGCCGCAAGCCGCTTGGCGCTCGATCAGGCAGAAGGTGGCGACGTCCCAGAAGAGGGTCGAGCCGCCGTTGCCCAGGACGATCTCGTAGTCGTCGGGGAGGGCGTAGAGGGTCCGCAGACCCTCGGCGATCTCGGCGACGAGCCGCTTGACGGGCGGTTGGCGGTGCGAGGTGCCCATGAGCGAGGCGCCCGTCGCGGCCAGGGCGGCCAGCGCCTCGGGACGGACCTTCGCGGGGCCGCAGCCGAACCGTCCGTCGGACGGTAGGAGTTCGGTGGGGATCGTCAGTGCCACGGGGACATTGTTCCACCCCGGCCGGGAGCCGACGCCGGTGCCCGAGGGCGGCGGGTAGGCTACCGGCGACGAGCGGAGGACTGGGTTGAGCGACCTGATCGACACGACGGAGATGTACCTCCGCACGATCTACGAACTGGTGGAGGAGGGCGTCCCGCCGCTGCGCGCCCGGATCGTCGAGCGCCTGCGTCAAAGCGGCCCGACCGTGTCCCAGACCGTGGCGCGCATGGCCCGCGACGGTCTGCTCAGCGTCGAGGGCGACCGTCACATCGAGCTCAGCCCCGTCGGCTGGGCGCTCGCGCGGCGCGTGATGCGCAAGCACCGGCTCGCCGAATGCCTGCTCACCGACCTGCTGGGGCTGGATTGGGCCGTCGCCCACGAGGAGGCCTGCCGCTGGGAGCATGTCCTCTCCGACGTGGTCGAGAAGCGGATCGTCGAGTTGCTGGACGCTCCGGTCGTCTCGCCGTACGGCAACCCGATCCCGGCGCTGGACGAATTGGGCACCGCCGCCGGTGCGCCGAAGGTCCCGGCCGAGACCCTGGCCCGCCGGCTGCCCGCCGACGGGGGGCTCTGCGAGGTGGCGATCGACCGGATCAGCGAGTTCGCCCAGGCCGATCCCGAGCTGTTGGTGTTGCTCGCGGACGCCGGCGTCCGCCCCGGCGCGCGGGTCGCCGCCCGTCTCGCCGCCGGACGCCTCGAGCTGCGGGCCACCGCCGGCGACACGGTGTCGGTGGAGCCCGAAGTCGCCGATCACGTGTTCGTCGCGGCGGAATAGGCCGTGTACACGCGCAAACGGCTGCAGCCCCTGCTGGATGGCCACTGGTACGACGCCATCGCGGCGGTGCTGGACGCCGAGGTGCGCTCGGGGCGGACCGATCCCGCGCTGCTCCACGCGCGTCGCTACGCGGTGGCCGCCAAGCGCGTGCTCGACCTGGACGCCGAGGATTTCGGCGAGATCGCCGACGGGTTCGCCCGCGAGAACTGGAAGCACGACTTGGCCGACGCCTGCTTCCCGCCCGAGCCGCGCCAGCGCAACCGGGGGGCGCTGGGGTCGCTGGTCCCGCTGTACGAGCTGATGCTGGAGGTGCTCGACCTGCGCGCGGTCCGGCACGAGCCGCTGCAGGTCGTCGTCACCGCCCACCTCATCGGGGAGTACCTGAGCCAGCTCGCTTGGGAGTCGACGCTCGGACACGCCGGCGACCCGCTGCGCCTGGGCGAGGTCGTGGGGGAGCGCTGGGGGACCGACGATCCCGCCTGTCCGCATTCGTCGGCGCTGCGGGCCACGGCCCGGCGGGCGCTGAACGCGGCGCAGGGGGATGTCCCAGGGTTCACCGCCTATCTCGACCGGTTCCATTCGCGGCAGGGCGCGGCGCTGGCCACGTGCGCGATGAACCACGCGACCGTGGACGCCGGCGAGCGTCCGGACGTGGGGGAGACATGCCCGACGCCATGTGCCTGGGCGATCCGGGGGACGGTGGCCGAACGCCGCGATCTGGACGCCCGCGTCCGGCTCGCGTTGATCTACCAGGGGTCGCCCATCGTCGCGCTGCGGCACCACGCGCCCGTCGGGCACTTCTTCGGGGTGCCCTCAACGTCGGAGATCTCCGACGCCTGGCTGCGGACGTGGGCAAAGCTCAGCGCCCCGTGGCCGGACGGCTCCAACCCGCTACTGCTGGGGCAGGCCCCTGGACGTCCGGATCCCGCCGAGGCGCTGCCGGGCATGTCGGCGGTGGTGTCCGCGGTGGCCGGCCGGACCATCGGTCCGGGGACGCTCATCCGCGACATTGGCGCCGACATCGCCGCCGCCGTTCCGCAGGAATAGCGAGCGCGACCCGCGGCGTCCGGAACCGGAGAGTCGTCCGGGGAATAGGGCGCGAACGCGGCGCGTTGAGGGGGAGCTGACCAACGAGAGGAAACCATGGCCACCATCGAGTTGACCGCCGAGAACCTGGAGCAGACGATCAAGTCGAGCGACACGCTGTTCATCGACTTCTGGGCGGCGTGGTGCGGCCCGTGCCGGATGTTCGCGCCGGTGTTCGAGGCGGCGTCCGAGGCGCACCCGGACGCGGTGTTCGCGAAGCTGGACACCGAGGCCAACGGCGAGATCGCGGCGGCGCTGGAGATCCAGGCGATCCCGACGCTGATGGCGTTCCGGGACGGCATCCTCGTCTACCGCGAGGCCGGGGCCATGAACGCGTCGGGCTTCGAGGAGCTCGTCGCTGCCGTGAAGGCGCTCGATCCCGAGGACCTGCGCCGCCAGATCGCCGAGGCGCAGTCGGCGGACGCGGCGTCCGAGGCCAGCGAGGAAAACTGACAGAAAGTTGCCGCAGTTCGTTCCGCTGGGTTGCGGGAAACGGGCGGACGTGCGGTAGTATCTCTCTTGCGGTCCCTGCCCAATCCCCCCGGGCAGGGATCGCTTCTTTGTCCGGGTGGTGCGATGTCGCAAGGGCGCGGCGACGCAGCATCGAGCGCGACGAACGACGCGGGGTCCCGCGGCGTCAGCCGTTCACCATCCCCATCATGTCCGCGTTGTAGCGGTCTCCGGCGACGCCGACCCGGGCGGCGAGGGAGTCGAGGTCCGCAAGCTCATCGGCCGACAGGGCGACGCTCGTGGCGCCAGCGTTCTCGGCGATACGTTCGGTGCGGCGCGTACCTGGGATCGGCACGATCCAGGGTCGCTGCGCCAGCAGCCAGGCGAGTGCGACCTGGCCGGGCGTCGCGCCGCGTCCGGTGGCCAGCTCGGCCACGTGAGCGACGAGGGCCTGGTTGGCGGCGAGGTTCTCCTCGTCGAACCGTGGCACTCGGGTGCGAATGTCTCCCTCGGCGAATTGCGTGCCCGCGCTGACCGTGCCGGTGAGGAAGCCCTTGCCCAACGGGCTGAACGGCACGAAGCCGATGCCCAGCTTTGCCAGCGTCGGCAGGATCTCCGCCTCAGGGTCCCGCGTCCACAGCGAGTACTCGCTTTGCAGGGCAGTCACGGGGAAGACGGCGTGCGCCTTTCGGAGGGTCTCCGCGGACGCCTCCGACAGCCCGAAGTGCCTCACCTTGCCCTCGGCGACCAGCTCGCCGACGGTACCGGCCACGTCCTCGATCGGGACGGCGGGGTCGACCCGGTGCTGGTAGAAGAGGTCGATCACGTCGGTGCGCAGGCGCTTGAGGGATGCCTCCGCTACGGCCCGGATGTGCTCCGGCCGGCTGTTCAGCCCGGCCATCTGGCCATCGGCGATGTGGAAGCCGAATTTGGTGGCGATCACGACCTGCTCGCGCAGGGGTGCCATGGCCTCGCCCACGAGTTCCTCGTTGTCGTAGGGGCCGTAGACCTCAGCGGTGTCGAAGAAGGTAACGCCCTGGTCGAGGGCGGATCGGAGAACGGCGATCATGTCGGCGCGGCTGCCGGGGTTGGGGCCGTAGCTCTGGGACATGCCCATGGCGCCGAGGCCGATGGCCGACACCTGGAGTCCTTGGCCGAGTGTGCGCTGGTGCATCGTGGTTCTCCTTCGGTTGGTTCAGATGAGGCTGAGTAGCGCGAACGCCTGGGCAAGGCCATCGCGGTCGACGGAGTCGGTGACGAGATCCGCAGCGGCCTTGACCTCGTCGGGTGCCTGTCCCATGGCGACCCCGGTGCCGCAGGCGCGCAGCAGCTCGAGGTCGGAGCGGGCGTCACCGAAGCCGATGAGGTCGGACGCGGCGGCGTCCAGGTGCTCGGCGAGCCGCCGGACCGCCACGCCCTTGTGGACGCCGAGCTGCCCGATCTCGCCGAACTCGGGGCCGGACGCCGTGAGCAGCCAGGTGCCGACGGACGCCGCCCCGGCGAACTCGTCGGCGAGCGCGGCGAGGTCGATGTCGTGCCTCAGCACGAAGCTGATCTTGTTGACGTCGGAACGCCAGGCGGCGTCCGGGTCGTCCAGCGCGCCGTAGACCAGGTTCGGGAACGCGCCCCGGACCATCGCGACCCGCTCGGGAGTCGCACCGCTGTCTGTGAGCGCGGCGATGGCCTCCGGCAGGTCGGGCGTCCCGAAGAGGCCCGAGTTGCACTCGGCGTAGAACGCGACGCCGGCGTCCGTGAGACGCTTCACTGCGCGTGCAACGACGTCGGGGTCCAGCACCTGGTGGTGCACCACCGTTCCGACGGACTCGACGTAGGAACCGTTCCCGCCGATCATGCCGTGGAAGCCGAGATCCCAGAGGTAGGGGTAGATCTCCGACTTGGACCGCCCGGTGCAGAGGTAGAGCTGGTGGCCGTTGGCGAGCGCCGCGCGCACGGCGGTCGCGGCGGACTCGGGCAGCCTGGTCTGATAGTCGACGAGCGTGCCGTCGACGTCGAGAAGCACGATCACGGGATCTCCTTGGTGCGCCCGGGCTGGGTGAGCCGGGCAATGTGAAGGGTGAGGTAGGCGGTCTCGTCCTCGCTGATCGGCTGCTCGAGCCGCATCTGGAGGACCTCGGCTACGTGTCGCGCGCAGCGGTGGGCGCGCGGGTGGGCCGAGCGGATGGCGTCCACGAATTGGCCCTGGTCGTCCAGTTGCTCCCCAGCATGGACGCGCACGAAGAAGTAGCGCAGGTGAGTGATGAAGCGTGCGACGTTGACCGAGTTCCGGTCCAGGGGCGTTCCGTACTCACTCTCGATGATGTCGAAGACCTGGGAGAACACCCCAGTCATGCGGTGCGTCAGCGCCAAGTTGCCGGAGTTGAAGGCGGCGTTGACCAGATGCATCGCGATCGGGACGGCCTCTTCGTCGGGCAGGTCGAGGCCCAGTTCGGCATTCACCGCGGTGACGATCTGCTCGCCCCAGTGCAGTTCGCGCGGGTACAGGTGAGCGAGCTCGGCACGCAGCGGGAAGATGCCCTCCATGCCCAGTTGAACGCGCTTGATCGCGAAGCTCAGGTGATCGGCCAGGGCCAGCACTGTCGTGGATGAGGGCTCGCGCCGCAACTCCGCCCACACGGGGGCGAGCACCCGGTCGACGAGTGCCACGTGCTCGGGGGCGATCGAGGTGAGCATCTGAGCGAAGTTGTCGGCGTTGCGGCCGTGGTCCGGAACGAACGTGCGGATCACCTTCGAGGCGTCCACCGGGCCACCCGGTCGCGCCTGGTAGCCGAGCCCGCGTCCGGTGAGGACTACCTCACGCCCGTTGTCGTCCCGCGCGAGCACCACGTTGGTGTTGAACACCCGCAGGATGTGCATCGCGCCTCCTCTCACGTAAGCCTAGGGGCGGTGTCCGGGGCGGACACCCCGGACACCGGATGCCCTCAGGCGTCCAGACTCGCGCCGTTGCTGGCGATGACGTCGGCGTAGTAGCCGAACGACTTCTTCTTGTAGCGCTCGAGCGTGCCGGTGCCGTCGTCGTTACGGTCGACGTAGATGAAGCCGTACCGCTTGGATAGCTGGGCCGTGGACGCGCTGACCACGTCGATCGGCCCCCACCAGGTGTAGCCCCACAGTTCGACGCCGTCGGCGAGGGCCTCGCGGACCTGCAGCAGGTGTTGGCGCAGGTAGTCGATGCGGTAGTCGTCCTCGACGGTCCTGACGCCGTCGCGCTCGACGAGCATGTCCTTGGCCCCCAGGCCGTTCTCGACGATGAACAGCGGCTTCTGCCAGCGGTCCCAGAACTGGTTCAAGACCACGCGCAGTCCTTGCGGGTCGATCTGCCAGCCCCATTCCGACGCAGCCAGGTAGGGGTTCGGGACGCCGCCCATGATGTTGCCCTCGCCCTTGACCTGCTTGGCCTCGTCGGCGGTGTCGCAGACGCTGACGTAGTAGCTGAAGCTCACGAAGTCGACGGTGTGGCGCAGGGTGTCGCGGTCGGCGTCCGTGATGTCGAGTTCGACGCCCTGCTCGCGCAGGGTACGCAGGAAGTAGCCCGGGTAGCGGCCGCGAACGTGCACGTCGCTGAACGCCAGGTTGGCGTGGTCGGCGTGCATCACCTTGACGATGTCGTCGGGGTGGGGGGTAAGCGGGTAGATCGGCATGGAGAGGACCATGCAGCCCACCTTGAGGTCCGGGTTCAACTCGCGCGCGATCCGGGTGGCGGACGCCGAGGCGACCAGCTCGTGGTGGATCGCTTGGTAGAGGTCCTTGGGCGTCAGTTGGTCCTGCGGCGTCCAGATGCCGCCCGACATCAGGGGGGCGTGCAGCACCGAGTTGATTTCGTTGAAGGTCAGCCAGTACTTCACGCGGCGTCCGTAGCGCTCGAAGCACGTCCGGGCGAATCGCTCGTAGAAGCCGATGAGGTCGCGGTTGACCCAGCCGTCGTAGGTCATGGCAAGGTGCAGCGGAGTCTCGTAGTGGCTGAGGGTCACCAGGGGTTCGATGCCGTGCTTCTCCAGCTCGTCGAGGACGCGGTCGTAGAAGGCCAGGCCGGCCTCGTTCGGCTCCGTCTCGTCTCCGTTGGGGAAGATCCGCGACCAGGCGATGGAGAACCGAAACACCTTGAACCCAAGCTCGGCGAACAGGGCGATGTCTTCGGCGTAGCGGTGGTAGTAGTCGATGCCTTCGAGCTTGAGGTTGTCGAGGGTCGGTCCATCGGTCGGGGGGGCCATGATGCCTTTCGGCATCACGTCTTGGATCGAGAGCCCTTTGCCGTCGGCGTCGAAGGCGCCCTCAAGCTGGTTGGCGGCCGTGGCGCCGCCCCAGAGGAACCCCTCGGGGAACGTGTCGTTCATGCGTTACTCCTTGTAATGATGGGATCAGAGGGTGACGGAGGCCGCGGGAGTGCCGGCGGTCACAGGGCCGGAGGCCGTGGGAGAGACCTCGGCGAACTGGTTGGTGTTGGTGACGATCATGATCGTGGTGGTGTCGAAACCGGCCTTCTCGACCGCGTCAAGGTCGACCTCGGCCAGCACGTCTCCGGCCTTGACCACGTCGCCCTTGGCGGCCTTCGAGACGAAGCCCTCGCCCTTGAGCTGAACGGTGTCGATGCCGATGTGCACGAGCACCTCCACGCCACTATCGGACTTGATGCCGAACGCGTGGCCGGACTTCATGGCCACGATGACACGCCCGCTGACGGGTGCCACGATCGTGCCGGACGTGGGCTTGACGGCTACGCCTCGACCCATGGACTCAGAGGCAAAGACCTTGTCGGCGACCTCCGCCAGGGGAACGGCGATGCCGGTGATGGGGGCGAGGAGCTCGACCACGCCGGACCCCGGGGTGGCCATGGGGGCGGGGCCGGTGTCGGGCGTCGACTCGGTCCGGTCGTCGACGTCGGGCTGCTCGCGGTCGACGAAGAGGAAGGTGCCGATGAAGCCGATCAGAATGCCGACGGCGGTTCCGATGAGCTGCAGGGTGAAGCTGCCGACCTTCATGTAGGCGGGGATGGCGAGCAGGGAGGGAAACACGAATCCCTCGGCCGCGCTGCCACCCGCGGACGCGATGGCGCCGCCGATCGCGCCGCCCACGATGCCGGCGTAGAACGGGACCTTGAGGGGCAGGTTGACGCCGTAGATGGCGGGCTCGGTGATGCCGGCGACGAATCCGGACAGGGCCGACGGGCCTGCGACCTCCCGGCGCTTGGCGCTGCGGCTGCGCAGCGTGACGGCGAGAGCCGCGCCAGCCTGGGCGAGAACGGCGGCCAGGAGCGGGCCGCTCAGGATCGAGTAGCCCTGGATGGAGAGGTCGTTCATCATGATCGGGATGAAGCCCCAATGCAGGCCGAACAGCACGAAGACCTGCCACAAGCCGCCCATGATGGCGCCGCCGAGCCAAGGGGCCATGGTGAACAGCGCGGTGACGCCAGCGGAGATATAGCGGGCCGCGTACGTGGTGGCGGGCCCGACGGTCAGCAGCACGAGCGGCACCATGATCAGCATGACCAGCAGCGGCGTGGTGAAGTTGCGCAGCCAGTGCGGCAGCACCTTGTTGAGGAAGCGCTCCACGTAGCTCTGCAGCCACACGGCGATGATGATTGGGATGACCGAGCTGGTGTAGTTCATCGCGATGACCGGCAGGCCCAGGAACGTGACGGCGTCCTTGGCGGCGGTGAAGGCGACGATGCTCGGGTAGACCAGGGCGCCTGCCACGGCCATCGAGGTGAACATGTTGGTCTTGAATCGCTTGGAAGCGTTGATCGCCAGGAAGATCGGCAGGAAGTAGAAGATCGAGTCGGCCGAGGCGGCGAGGATCGTGTACGTGGTGGTCTTGGCGTCCAGCCAACCGAAGTTGGTGAACATGCTCAGGAATGCCTTGAGGAGGCCCGCGCCGGCCAGAGGCCACAGCGACGGCAGGAAGATCGAGCTGATCAACTCGATGAACCGGTTGAGCAGGTTGGTCTTCTCTCCCTCCAGATTGCCGCCGGCGGCGTCGCCGAGCTTGGTGATGCCGGTCATCGCCTCGTACAGGAGGGGCACGTTGTTGCCGATGACGATCTGGAACTGGCCGCCTGCGGGCATCACGGTGATGACTCCGGGCAGCTTCTCGACGCCTGGCTTGTCGGCGAGCGACTCGTCCTTGAGCTTGAGGCGCAGTCGCGTGGCGCAGTGCGCCATCGACGCGATATTGGCCTCGCCGCCGACCTTCTCCAAGATCTGCGGAGCGAGAGCCTTGTAGTCCACGGAGGCCATCGGTCTTCCTTCCTGATTCGGGCAAACAAAAAAGGCCCGAGACCGCACGTCTGTGCGTCTCAGGCCTTGCCTCGACTGCCGAGTAACAATCCTGCGAGCTGGATGCTCCGACGCGAAGGTAGCACGGGCTCGAGGCGTGTGGCAATGGGTGGATTCCGGTTGAGCCTGTTTGCCATGGCCGTGCCACGAGATCTCGGCCAGCGAGCGGCGGGCGAGCCAACTCCCTAGCCGGAAAAGCTCCTGAGTGAACGTCAACCGTCGGCGTGGCGGGATCCGCAGGGGGTGCCTTGGCAGGAGCGGAGCGTGTTGTCCCCACACCCAGGATGGTCAACGAACGCGCCCTCGAACCTGTCGTTCATCTGGGTGGACCGGATCCTTCGCTAGGTGGCAGCGATCTACGGCGAGGAGCGCGCGCAGCGTCCACTCCGAAGGCCGGATCGGGCGGTCACGCGGCTGACCTCGCCGGGCAGCCCTTGAAGGCGGGCGTCGACTTGATCGGTGTCGGCGATGCGTGCCGTCACGTCCGACAGTGGATGAGTCTCGTCCGCACCCATCGACCAGAGCGACCGCTCAATCGCCCGACGAGCATGCCCGAAGTCAGCATGGAGTCGGTCTCTCCGGGCTGAGCGAAGAGACGCCGGAGCATGGTTTCCTTCTCATAAGTACCGACGTCCACCCGTGCGACTTGCAGGACCCCTGGAAGATGGCAGGCCACCCCTCCCATCAGTTCTGCAACCGAGGTGGGTCACCTCCGCTCATGATCGTGAGAGACGTGAACGCGGCGGCGACTGGGGATACGAGGCTGAGTGTCAGATGTGCCGCGGCCGGCAGTTGTCTGTGTGGCTGAGCTGGCATCAGCCCAAGCGTTGACCCTTGCCACGGTCGGATCAGAAGACCCACACATTCCATCGCAGTGGCAATCCATGACCACGACGCCGTCCCGGAGGTCCGACCCCGGTAGAGGCGATGCGGGACATGGGACTCAGGGCAAGGGACAGAGGAACCTGCGAAGATCCAGGTGTGGAGTTGACTGCGGCGCAGGCTGAAGCGGCCCGGGTCTTGCACGCTGCATGGCTGGCGTGTCCGGACCAGGCGATAGCCGGGCAGTTGCGTTCTACGATGGCCATTCCGGGCGATGTCGGTTTGAGAACGCGTTACGAGGCGATCCTCGCGTCCCCGAAGAGCGGCTTGCCAGTCGAGGCCTTTCAACTTCCATGGGGGGTGTGGATGGCGCAATTGGCTCACATGACGGAGGGAGATCGCCAACTCTCCGCCAACCGACCGGACCTGGCTCGGGACGCGTTCTCCGAACTGGCGCTACTGCACGTTGATGGACTCCACCCTCAGCCGCTGATCGACGCCGAAACCGGCCTAGGTGACGCGGCCCGCCAGGCCGACGACCTCGATGGGGCGATCAACCACTACAAGCGGGCCTCGAGCCTGGCCCGGCGGATCCACCACCGCTACGCTCAGGTCCGGGTAGCGATCCCCTTGGGATACCTGTTGATGCGAATCGGATCGAGCGCGCGGGCGTTGGAACAAATGGCTACCGCCCGCAAGTACGCCCATGAGGCCGACTGGCGTCTGGACGAGGCAAATGCCTTGTTGGGGCTTGGCGAAGCCTACGCGCGGCTCCGTCAACCAAAGACGGCGCTGGCTCACGATCGGCAGGCGCTCAGCCTGTTTGACGCGTTGCGCTCCGAGCCGGGAAGGGCGAACGCCCTGCTCCAGGTTGCTGAGACGTGCCGCCGATTCGGACATCCGCAGTTCGCGCGCGAGGCGTATCGGCGGTGTTTGGCCGCATGCGGCGATGACAGCGTCGCCGCCGTGAACGCGAGGGACGGGTTGGCCGAGGTCCTGATCAGGCTCGGAGAGCCCGCCGCCGCCTACGATCATCTCCTCGCGGCGCTCAGCACTGCTGGCCACGGCTATCCGCGCGGAGTCGCGCACGCTCTCAACGGGTTTGCCAGGCTCTACTTCGACCAAGAGGACTGGACGACAGCATCCGACTACTACCAAGCGGCCGCGGAGGCCTACGAGCGCCTAGGTGACCCGGTCAGCGCAGCGGCATCCCACTCCGGGCTCGCCGCTTGCGCGGAGCGCGCAGGCGACGTGGACAGGCAGTTGGCCGAACGGCTCGCCGCGGTCGAGTGCGTCGAACGGCAACGGGCGGCCCAGATCGCGCATGCCGATCAGGGGGAGTACTTCCAGCGATTCGGTCAGTTCCACGAGAAGGCGCTCGCAGACGGACTCCTGCACGGACGCCTGGATGTGTTCCTGCGGGTGTTCGAGGCGGTCACAGGACAGCGCCTGTCCGGCTTGGCGCAGCGGGCAGCCACCACGCCAATCAAAGCCCGCTTCACGGGGCAGCTAGCCGCCGGGTATCGCCAGACCCAGCCTCTCCCGAACCCGGACCCCGACGAGGATCCACATCGCCGCGTCGTGAGGGCGCTGGGGCGTGTCGCCTTGTGGGCCGCGCTACCAGGGCTGGCCGGGAACGAGTTGGACCGCGAGCTTTCGCAGGTCTTTGTCCCGTTCGACGCCGTGGACCCAGGTCGGCTGTGGGAAACCATCCAGAACCGGGGGGAACCGGTTCTGATGCTGGCCCTCTTGAGACGGTTGAGCACCGTGGCGTGGCTCCTCGTCGACCCAACCAACCCCGTCCCGACATTCGGACTCCATGGTGTGTCTGAGGGCTGTCTCGCGTTGGTCGCGCAGTTGGACAGACACGGCCTGCCGCTGGACGCTACACCCGAATCGCTCGCCGTCCTCGACGAACTCGTGCCGCCCCCTGTTCTTGAACATCTGCAGGCGGGCGCAGCTGTCACGCTGGTTCCCGCCGACGATTTGTGGGTTGTTCCGTGGCCAGCGGTGAAGCAACCTGACGGGCGGTTTCTCGGCGAGACATTCGCGCTTCGTCGAGCGCCATCCCTTGGCATTTTGGCCACGGAGCCCATTCCTGGCGCCCCGGCGTCCGTCGCCTGGTGGCGTTCTCCGATGGTGGCCAACCACCAACTGCCCGCGCTACAGGGTGCGAGCGGATTGACAGCCGCGCGGCAATTGCCCGACGCCGCCGCGGCCTACCGGGCTGTGCTGGCAGGAGAAGATGAGTGCGTCGTGGTCGTGGCGCACGGCAAACCCGTCGCTGCTTTGATCCACTTCATAGAGCTGGACGGCAACGTTCGACTGGTCCCAGCCGATATGCTGAACGCCACCCCGCCGCCGCTCCTGGCCTTCATCACCTGCTGGGGTGCGACTGCGCCGGACCGCGCTGCCGGGGACCCCCTGTCCGTGGCCACCCTCGCGCTTGCCCGCGGCTGCAATGCCGTGGCTGCTACCACGTCGGAGCTTCGTGACGACGTGCCCAGCAGCGCCTTCGTTAACTTTTTCCTTGACGCCGCGCTCCGTGTCCCCATGCCGCAAGCCCTGCTTGAGGCGACTAGGCGCTGGCTGCGCCGCGACGAGTACCGGAACGGCTATGTTTCGAGGTGGGCGCCGCTCACGATTCTGGCCCGCTGAATGGGAGGATACACACGATGCCGAGCGACGAAACTGCGTCAGCCGATCCCGGCTCACCGTTCATCGTGACGGGCGCCGAGGATTACCGGTGGACCATTGCGGCCTTCGATCTACTCGAACAGCTCAAGTTGAACGCCGCCATCGAACGCCGCGGGCAGCAGCGGCGGGTCACCGTCACGGGGGAGTGCCCCAACTGCACCCATGATGTGGCCTTCGACCACGTCGACAGGGTCCAGGCACCCGTCGAGCGCAGTCTCGGCTCAGACGCCTCTGTCGCCGCAGCGTGGGAGTCGGCAGAGGTCCGCTGCAGTTGCCGGCATCCGCACGCGGGGCGCCCCGATCGCATCAGAACGGGTTGCGGGATTGCGTTCTCCGTCGAATGCCGTCCCAAGGCAACCCAATGAGCACCGACCAGGCGAACCCAGAGTCGATCTACCGGCTTCCAGCCCAGGGTCCGCACGCGGGCGCCGGTGAGGACCTCTCGGTGTGGGCAGAACTCCGGGACACGTCCAGGGTCACGGTCACCGACAGTGCTGGCAAGTGGCGTGCTGGGACGGCTGCCCTGTTCACCGTGCTCGCCAGTTTGCTGTTCCTGAAGGGCCCCGACGCGGCAGCCATCAACGACGCGTGGCGTCCTTGGGTGATCGTTTGTGCGATAGCGGCCGCGGTGGCCGTCATGGTCTCGTTGTGGTGCGCGCTTGCCGCCGAGGCGCCGCCCTTGGCGACCTGTGACTACCGGGACGTGATCGCCAAGCACGGCAGCGTGACCCTCTACCAGTCATCTGTCGCCGAAACAGCCGCGCGTCACCTGGCGCGCGCGAGATGGTGGGCGATCGCGGGGCTCGCCCTGTTCCTGGTTGGGACAACTTTGTGGTGGCTGGCGCCGAAGGCCTCCACGGTTACCCTGATGGCGGTCACGTACGAGCACCAAGGGGAGAGCCGGACGCTGTGCGGAGAGCTACTCACGACCCACGCCGGGGAAGTGCTCTTGACTGTGGCAGGGCAGGCGCAGCCGATCCCCGTGCCCCTCACCGAGATCCTTGACCTGGCTCCGAGAGCCTCCTGCCCGAGCTAGCCCGTGCACGACGTCGCGACGTCGAGGCCGGAAGCCTCTTGCCGACCCATGCCCTCACGGCGCCGTGATTGCCAAAGGAATGCCGTTGCTGCCCAGAGCGAAGAGACTGATGCAGCACTTTCGGGTGTTCTCTCGGCGGCCAAGAAAAGACGCCCCCGGCGGTCATGTAGTACCTGGCGCTTGGTGTGGTTGACCTTCTCCCACATGGCCCTGGCCGCGAGTGACTAAGCGAGCTTGGCGCCATCGATACCGCGCATAGAACCCCTTCTGAGGTAGCGCAGGCTCACCACAGGTCGGCTTTCCAGCGGACGTGCCGCCCAAACGCCGACCAGAGCACACAGCTGAATAGGGGAGGGCAAGAACAGTCGGGCTGGAATGGCCAAGTCAGCCGGTGGCGCCCCCAGCAAGATTCGAACTTGCACACAAGGTTTAGGAAACCTTGTAGGTTTAGGGTTTGACTAGGTTCGATGTGCGGTTACAGCCAGTTCGTGCTGTTTACGTGCGTTAG
>CAYZXQ010000008.1:0-50452 GCA_964482465.1 uncultured Nigerium sp.
CGAGGACTGCCGCCCGTCGCGGGTCCAGGTCGGTTCCGTTTGGGCAGGGGGACGCTTACACTGGTTCCCACCTGTCGACCCGGTCGGCCCCATCGGTGTGCAAGGAGGCGAGATGGCTCTCTCCGACGAGGAGCAGCGGCTGCTCGAGCAGATGGAAGCTGCCCTGGCGGCCGAGGATCCCCGGCTGGCCAGCACCCTGCGCGGCACCGGAACCCGCCGCCTCCACCGCCGCCGCGCCGCGCTTGCCGGACTCGGCTTCATGGCGGGCATGGCCGCCCTCGTCGCCGGCATGGAGTTCGGCGTCATCGTCAGCGTGATCGGTTTCGTGGCCATGCTCGCCTCCACCATCTTGGCGCTGGCTTCGTGGCAGCAGGTCACCCTTGAGGGTGCCGGCCCGGCCACTCCGCCCAGGGCGCCGCAACACGACAACCCCTTCTCCGCCATGGAGGAGCGCTGGCGCCGTCACCACGACGACGGCAACTGATTTCCCCTCCGCGAGGCCCCGCTCCGACGCCCCCACGTCGGCGCCAGCAGTCCCCACTCCGACATCGAGAGCACACGCGCTGTTCCCACGCCCTCACGTCGGCGCCAGCGGATCAGCAACCAGATTATCGCGGTGGACTCCCGCTCCTACGCCCCACGTTCGGCGCTCCACCGTCCCGATCGCGCGCCCAGAGGTACACCCGGCGGCGAGCCGCCGCGTCCGATGCGGGATGAGCCTGCGGCGTCCACCTGAGCCGCCCCGACCTGCCCGCACAGACGAGGAGCCGAACCGGCACCCGACAAGCGGATCGTCCCGGGAGAGGACGCCGGTCGCGCGGCCCGCCCGGCTCGGGGATCGGGGTCGACCGAACTGCCCGGCGACCGGCTTGCCCCTCCGCGCGGACGCGGACGCCCGCCCGACCCGTCCTCGCCAAGAACAGCATCAATCAGCGTTTCCCTAGCGCTGGGGGGAGCGGAACTCGGCGATCCTCTGGTCGCTGATGTAGCGGGTCCCCTCGCTGTGGGTGTCCCGGAACGGCGGCTCGTCGTCACGCTTGTTCAGGTAGCGATTGCCCGCCGGGGAGTCGTTCCAGGTCGGGTCGAAGGCACGCCATTCGCCGTCGAGCTTGACCTTGTTCCAGGCGTGTCCCGCTGAGGGATCCCCGTTCACGACGCCATCCACGGTCACCACTTCGAGCCCCGCCTTGCGCCCGAGGAGGGTGAACGCGTACGCGTAGCTCATGCATACGCCCTTGCCGTCCAGCAGGATTCCGCCCACCGAGTAGGCCCGGACCGTCGCTGGTTCGGGCGTTCCGGCGATCATCGTCTTCATCTTGCCGAACGCGACGTGGTCGTACTCGCCGTGCTTGACGAGGTAGTCGTTGAGCGCGGTCGCCTTCTGGAGCGGCGTCATGTCGTCCCGGACCACCTGGCGGACCACCTCGGCGGCCTTGTCGTCGAGTTGCTTTTGGACCTCCGCCAGCCGCTTCTTGTCGTAGAAGCTGACCAGGACGTACGTGCGGTCGGCGGCGACGCGCACGGTATCGGAGGCGATGAGGGGGATCAGCGGGTTCTGGTACCGCGCCTCGTCCAGGTCGTCCTTCAGGACGCCGGGGTCGCGGGACTCCGACCACGCCGTCACATCGATCACCTCGTTGCCCGCCATCAGGTTGGCGGCCAGGTACTCGCTGAGCGGGGTGCTCGCGAAGAGGGGGTAGGGCGAGGCGGGTGCGGTCGTGGACGCGTTGGCCAGGTCGGTCGCCGCCAGCGCCCGGGCGCGCTCGCTGGACGCGTCGGCGTCCACGAGACCGCCGGCCGGAACGGACTGCCGGACGCGTTCGTTGAACGCGGCGACTTCCGCCTCCAGGTTGGGGATATTGCGGAAGGACAGCTGCTGGGCGAACCAGGCGCCGCGTCCGTAGGCCGTCAGCTGGGTGGAGGCTCCCTTGTACCCCGGACGCTGGGTCGACCAATCGAGCTGGAGGGGCAGGTGGCGCAGGGATCCGTCGCCCATGGTCACGGGGAAGGTGGTCGGGAGCTGGTCCATGCGTTCGATGTCCCGCCACGGATTGGCGGGGGTCTCAGGCACGTGGGCGGTGAACCACGCCGACCACGTGTTGAGCGCGAAGGAAACGGGGAGCGACCCGCCCAGCACGTCGAGATTCAGCCGCTCGCTGGCCGCCGACAGCTTGTCCCCGCCCAGCCGCGCGACCACCAGGAGCGCGCGCGGCCCCCGCTCGTGGGCACCCTGGGCCGCCTGCTGCTTCTGGTCGGGGGTCTGGACCAGGAGTCCGTCCTCGGTGAGGGTGCCGAGTTCCCGCGCGAACGCGTTGGTCACGACGGAGACCTGGGCGTCGGGCCGGTCGCCGAGGGTCACCGGCTTGCCGCCGGGGGTCTGGGCGACCGAGCGGGCGGACCACTCGGTCTGGGTGGTGGACGTGACCTCCAGCGCAGCCACGTAGGTGGACGATCCGAGGTACGTGGTCGACACCTTCACGATCGAGTAGGACGTCGCCCCCGCGACCGGCTGCCACGACAGGCGCAGGAATCCGCCGTCGTCCACGCTCGTGGCGATGCTCGTGCCGGGGGCCTCCTGCTTGGGCGAGAACGTCCGGACGATCGGCTTGGCGAGCTTCGCCCCGGACGCCGGGTCGATGTTCTGCAGGAGGTAGAGGGTCGGGAAGACGCCCCACCGCCCCGCACCGGACAGCTCAAGGTGCTTGGTCCGGTCGCTGAGCGTGGGCTTCCCGGGCTTCACGCCGAGCTTGGACCACACGTCGTACTTGATCGGATCCCACACGATGGCGTCCTCGGTGGGCAGCTTCACGTGGAGCTCCGCGTCGAGATAGACCTCGAACGGCCGCATGAGGCCCGGCAGCTTGACGCTCGAACTGGGATGCTCGACCGTCACCGGGAACATCAGTTCCGCGTCCTGCTCCACGACGCCCAGGTCACCGCCGTACTCGTACCGGCCGGTCTTGGCATACCGCGCCCGGAGTTCGTCGACGAGTGCCCCGTTCGCCGGGCCGCCGCCCCCCACGCCCGGGATCGGGAACGGGAGTGCCGTGCATCCCGCCAGCAAGGCGATCGCCGCGACCAGCGCGAGGATCCCGCGAATCCCCCGTGACGAGGTGGTGAAGGGTCTCATCGTGTGTCTCCCGTGGTTGGCGGGCTCAGGTTACCCGAGCGCGGGGACAGTCGGCTTCCGCTGGCCGCGGGCCGATGCGTTCACCGCCGCCAAAGCGACCCAGGCCACCAGACCGCACGGACGGCGTCCGCGCGCGAGGCGCCTGCGGCGAGGGCGTCCGTCACCGTCCGGACCGTCGTGCCCCACGCCGCCGGACCCTCGTAGGCCTCCGGACGGTCGTAGAGCGCCCGCTCCACCGCGAGTGCGAGTTCGCGGACGCCGCGGGTCGCGTCGTCCGGCCACCCCGGGACCAGCGCCTCGGCCACGTAGCGGGGGGACCCCTCCGGCCAGGTGCCGCCGAGGTCGGCCACGGTGTCGCGGACCTCGTCCCACGCCGCCAGGGCCGCCGCGCGGGCGTCCGCATGCTCGGCCAACCGCGCCGCCCTGCGCCGCTGGCGCAGCAGGCGGGGGAGAACGGCCAGGCCTGCGGCCGCGAGCAGCGCCAGGCCAGCCAGCCACCAGCCCGCTCCCGCGATTGCCGGAGGCGGGGTGGACGGCCCCGGCGTGGATTCCGCCGGCGACGTCGGCGCCGGGGGCGTGGGGCTGCCGTCCTCGTCCTCGGGGGCCTGAGTCGGCGCCGGTGCCGATCGGGTGGCCGCCGAGGTGGCGGTCGGCGAGTCGTTGGGCGGGACCGGCGCCAGGGTGGCGGTGGGCGCCCCGGACGACGGCGTGGGCTCGAAGGCCACCCAGCCCCAGCCGTCCAGCCACAGCTCCGGCCAGGCGTGCATGTCGTGGGTGGTGACCTGCCAACGCCCGTCGATCGGCGTGCCCGGGGTGAAACCCACCACCAGCCGCGCCGGCAGGCCCACCGCACGCGCCATGGCCACCATCGAGCCCGCGAACTGCTCGCAGTAGCCGGCCCGGGACCTGAGCAGGAAATCCTCCAGCGTCGACATGCTGTCGCCGGACGCCCGCGACGTGCTGTAGCGGAATTCGTCCGACCGCAGGAAGGCCTGGAGCGCCAGCGCCTTCGCGCCCGGCGTCGGGGCCGAGGCGGTGACCTGCCGCGCCAGCGCCCGGACGCGATCCGGGAGCGCGCCGGGCACGTCCGTCAGCGCGGTCAGTTCGGGGGTGAGGGTGACGGACGCCGCGGCGATCTCCTCGTCGCTCGGACGGATCTCGGTGCTGGTCACGTCGTAGGCGATGCCCAGGGTGGCGCTCTGCCGCGTCGGCCCCATGGCCATGACGTCGTGGGTCTCGGCCGCGTACGCCCACCGCCCGGGCGCGCGCACGTCGCGGGGCGCCCACGGCACCGGCAGCCATTCGGAGGCGAAGGCGCCCATCTGGATCTGCGTCCGCCGCGAGGGTCCCGGCCGGGTGAGGCCCGGGGCCGAGGGCAGGTGGCTGCCCACGGTCACGCGCACGGTGTCGAGACCGAAGCCGGCGGCGTCGAACTTCGTGAGCGTGGCGAGCTTGAGATAGGTGCCGCCGGGGGCGTCCGTGGCGTAGGTCAGCACCGGCAGCGCGGTCGTGGTCGTGAGGTTGCGCTGCAGATCCTGGGACGGGTCGGTCATCTGGATCGGCTCGTTGGACAGTTGCGGCGGGGGCGCGAGCGGCACCCAGCCGCCCACCAGCCACGCGAACGCCAGGGCTCCCGCGGTCACGGCGGCCGCGACGGCGAGACCTCCCGAGCGTGCGGGGGCGGCGGAGCGGCGTCCGACCGTCCGCGGCACGGCGGCCAGCAACACAGCGACCAGGGCGAGGGCGAGCCGGATCGTCATCGCGAAGTCGACGCGTCCGGGCAGCCCCAGGGCGGGCACGAGGAACAGCCCGAGCAGGGGGAGCACGACCAGCGCGGGGCGGCGGGCGGCTACCGCGAGGGCGTCCATGAGCCAGGCCATCGCCGCGACCCCGCCGACCAGCAGCACAGCGAGGCCCTGCGTGGCGGGCAGGGGGGCGGCGCCGGAGCGGGCTGCGGCGAGGCCGTCCTGCACGATGGCCCCGATCCGCAGGATTTCGCCGGGCCCGGACGGCACGGCGACCAGCGCGGCGACGCTCCCCAGTACCGCGAAGCCCTGGAGGCTGACGACGGTCGCCTCGGACAGGCGCGGGCCGCGGGCCGCGACCCCCACCCCCACGACCACGAGCGCGGCGGCCACCGCCAGGACAAGGCCGACGGCGTCCCGGGTGACATCGCCCCAGCCGCTCACCATGATCGCGACCGCGGCCGCAACGGCGAGGGACGTCCGCGTGTCCTGCGTCATCGATCGCTCCCCACGGGCAGCAGGGACGCCCACGCGGCGGCCAGGTCGCCGCCCGCCGGGCACGTGGCGACGCGCCAGCCGTGGTCGAGGAGGACCGCGACGGCGTCCGCGGCCTCGGGACGGTCGGTCGCCGTCGTCCAGATGGCCCGGCACTCCTGCCGCGCGTCGTGCATGTCGGCGAGCCGGTGGGCGTCCTCGACGTCGAGATCGCCGAGGAGGGCGACCACGAGGTGCCCGGACGGCGCCTGCTCGACGGCGCGGGCCGCCGGGCCCAGCGTCGATTCGTCGGTGAGGGTCGCGTCCACGAGCCGGTCGAGCCACGCGGCGCGGGCCGCCGCACCACCGCGCGCCGAGGTCGTGTGGGCGTCGCCGGTCGCGTCGGTGAGGCTGACCTCGTACCCCTCGTCCAGCAGCCGGACGCCCACGGACGCCGCCGCCGACACCAGCCACTCGAAACGTCCGGCGACGGTCCTCCGCGAGTCGAGGATCACCCATGCGGTCGGGTCCCAGGCCTGCTCCTCGCGGCGCACCATCAACTGCCCGTGCCGCGCCGTCGACGGCCAGTGGATCCGGCGCACGTCGTCGCGCGGCTGGTACTCGCGGACGAGCACGTCGTCCGGCCCCGCCAGCGCCGTCTGGGGGATCGGGGTCTCGCCGTGGCGTCCGAAGGCCTGTGTGTGGCTCGGCGCGAGCGGTACGACGGCGGGAGTCACGACCAGGACGGACGCCGTCGGCGTCCGCGACCGCCGCATGGCCAGGCCGAGCGGATCGGTGACCTCGTGCCGCACCCCGCCCAGCGGGTGGCGGCCGCGACGACGCGGCTCCCGGACATAGCTCGTCTCCGTCAACTGCCCGCGGCGTGCCGACGCCAGCGCGAACCGGTGGTCGGCGCCGACGGCCGGCGGCAGGACATCGGTGGCGACCACAGCCCCGCTGGCCAGGTGCGACAAGGAGGTGGACTCGAGTTCGATCCGCACGGACTCGCCGACGGCGACGACCGGCGGGACGAGCCTCCGCTCGATCCGGAACCGCGGGCGCAGGGCGACGGTGGCCAGCAGGCTGAGCGGCGTGAGCGCCGCCACGAACAGGCCCGGCCAGACGAGATCGGCCTGCCCCGCCACCGACGCGAGGACCACCGTCGCCAGTCCGGCGACGAGGAAGCCGACGCCGCGGGGGGTGAGCCGGACGCGCACGGTCTAGGTCCGTCGGGGCGCGGACACGGTGCGGACCAGCTCCGCCACGACGTCGGCGGTGGTCCGCTGCGCGGCATGGGCGCTCTGGCTGAGCAGAATGCGGTGGCCCAGGACGGCGCCCGCCAGCTTGGCGGCGTCCTCGGGGATGACATAGCCGCGTCCGCGCATCGCCGCGCGCGCCCGCGCCATCCGCAGCAGGTGGAGCCCGGCGCGGGGCGACGCGCCCAGCCGGACGAGCTCGGACGTCCGCGTCGCCGTCGCGATGCCGACGACGTAGTCCTTCAGGGCCGGGTGGACGAACACCTGTCCGACGGTGCGGGCGGCGTCGGTGATCCCCGCACCGTCGGTGACGGGCGTCAGGTCGGCCAGGGGGTTGCCGGCGCCGTGGTGGTCGAGCATGGCGACCTCGGCGGCGGGCGCGGGGTAGCCCATGGAGATGGCCGCCATGAAGCGGTCGCGCTGGGCCTCGGGCAGGGGATAGGTGCCCTGCATCTCGATGGGGTTCTGCGTGGCGACCACCATGAAGGGGCTCGGCAGTTCGTGCGTGGTGCGGTCCACGGAGACGCGCCGCTCCTCCATGGCCTCCAGCAGCGCCGACTGGGTCTTCGGCGAGGCGCGGTTGATCTCGTCGCCGATGACGATGTTGGCGAACACGCTGCCCGGCTTGAACTCGAACTCGCGGGTCTGGGGGTTGAAGATCGGGACCCCGGTGATGTCCGCGGGCAGCAGGTCGGCGGTGAACTGGATGCGCTGCACCGAGCAGTCGATGCTCCTGGCCAGCGCGCGCGCCAGCATCGTTTTGCCGACCCCCGGGACGTCCTCGACCAGCAGATGTCCGCCCGCCAGGAGGACCGCGATGGCCATGTCGATGGCCTCGGTCTTGCCCTCGATGACGGTCTCCATCGCGGCGCGCAGCCGGTCGGCCAGGGCGGTGACGGCCGTGACGTCGGTCCGAGAGTGCTGTTCCACGGCGGCCACCCTACCTGCCCCAAACACGCCGTCCGGCATTGCCCTAGGTGGGGGATGGTGGGGTACTGTGGAGCCCAGTGGATGAGAAGGGGCGAGGAAGGGGGGCGCCGTGTTCTTGGGATTCCTCGGCACGCACACCCCGAAGCTCGACGAGAAGGGCCGCTTCTTCCTCCCGGTCAAGTTCCGCGACGAGCTGAACGAGGGCCTGGTGCTCACCAAGGGGCAGGACCGCTGCCTGGTGATCCAGACCCCGCAGGCGTTCAAGGGCATGGCCGACCGGTTCTACGCGGGTTCGCCGACGGTGAAGCAGGTGCGCGATTTTCAGCGCTCCATCTTCGGCGCGGCGGCCGAAGTGGTTCCGGACAAGCAGGGTCGCGTCGGCATCCCTCCGCATCTGCGGGCCTACGCGGCGCTCGACAAGGACATCGTCGTGATCGGCGTGGGAGACCGCATCGAGGTGTGGAACCCCACGGCGTGGGAGGCCTTCGAGGCCACCCAGGACGACGTGTTCGCGGCGCTGGACGGTGAGATCGTCACCGGCACGGCGCCCTGATGGGCCACCCGGTCCGCGTGCTGCGGCCCCGCCCCGTGGTCGGTCCCTGACACCACTTCCCCGGTGCCAGGCGCCTTCCAGGGGACGGAACCCCATCACACGGACCCCGAGACGACAGGACGACGCATGGACGACAGCGACCGGGTGGCGGCACGCCACGTCCCGGTCCTGCGCGACCGGATCGTCGAGGTGCTGGCCCCCGCCCTCTCCGTCCCCGGGGCGACCGTCGTCGACTGCACCCTCGGCCTGGGCGGTCACGCGCGCGCCCTGCTTGAGGCCGCGCCGGACGCCCGCCTCATCGGCATCGACCGCGACCCGGACGCCCTCGCCGTCGCGGGGGAGCGCCTCGCCGAGTTCGGCGACCGCGTGACGCTGGTCGAGGCGGTCTACGACGAACTGCCGGAGGTGCTCGACCGGCTCCGGACGCCGCGGGTCGCCGCCGTGCTCGCCGACCTCGGCCTCAGCTCGCTCCAGATCGACACGCGCTCGCGCGGGTTCGCCTACAGCGTGGACGCGCCGCTCGACATGCGCATGGGGCAGGGGTCCGGACGGACCGCCGCCGACGTCGTCAACACCTACGACGCCGACGCCCTCGCTCGCGTCCTCCGCACCTACGGCGAGGAGCGCTTCGCCGACCGCATCGCGCGGCGGATCGTCGCGGCGCGGGCGTCCGAGCCCTTCACGACGTCCGCGCGGCTCGTCCAGGTGCTCACGGACGCGATCCCCGCGGCCACGCGCGCCACGGGCGGACATCCCGCCAAGCGGACGTTCCAGGCGCTGCGCATCGAGGTGAATCGCGAACTGGAGGCCCTCGAGGGCCTGCTGCCCGCCGCCCTGGACGCCCTGGCCCCGGGGGGTCGCTTCGCCGTGCTCGCCTACCACTCCCTGGAGGACCGGCTCGTCAAGCTCGCCTTCCGCGACGCCACGACCGACCGCGCCCCGCGCAACCTGCCCGTCGTGCCGCCCGAGTACCGCGCGCGCTTCCGGCTGCTCACCCGCGGCGCCGAGCGTCCGGGGGTGGACGAGGAGCGCGACAACCCGCGCGCGGCGTCCGCCCGGCTCCGCGCCGTGGAGCGACTGGAGGTGGTGGCATGACCGCGCTCGAGACCCTGCGGGATGCCCCGCGGCGCCTCCAGGCGCTCGTACCGTCGCGCCCGGAATTGCGCAGCATCCGCTCGCCGCGCCGACGCCTGGGGAGCATCCCGTTCGCCGTGCTGGTCGTGACGATCCTGGTAGCGGGGCTGGTCGGGCTGCTGTGGCTGAACACCACGCTGCAGAACCGCTCGTTCGAGGTGCGGGCCGCCCAGCGCGAGGCCACCGAACTGGGCTACCGCGTGTCCGAGTTGGAGAGCCGGGTCAACGCCTCCCGTTCGCCGGCGATGCTGGCCGGACGCGCCACCGAACTGGGCATGGTCCCCAACCCCAACGGCGTGTTCATCGACCTCGGATCCGGCCGCGTGGTCGGGGCTCCCAAGGCCGCGACGGGTGCCGAGGTCCCCAGCCTGCGGGTGTCGGTGCCGCGGACGGCGACCGACCCGGCGCAGATCCAGAAGGTCGTGACGAGCGTCGCCGGCTGGTTCGACCTCGACGGCGTCCAGGCGCCCCTGCCGCCCGCTCCACCGGCCGAGGCGCCGGCGTCCGGCACCACGGGGGGCACCCCGTGAGCCAGACGCGCAGGCCGCCGACGAGCCAGACCCGCCGTCCGTCCACCCAGCAGACCCGCCGTCCCCCCGCGCGGCGGCGCCGCATCCGGCGACAGCCGCTCGCCCCTACGGCCCGTCGACTGCGCGTCCTGCTGCTGCTGGTCGCCATCATGTTCTCGGTGACGGCGACGCGCGCGGTGCAGATCCAGGTCGTCCAGGCCGACGAGATGGCGACCCTAGCGGCGCAGAAGATGACCGTCGGCCGCGACCTGCCCGCCCAGCGCGGCCGGATTCTGGGGCGAGACGGCCAGGTGATGGCGTTCACGGAGGCGACGGTGAACGTCGTCGCCGACGCCAAGGCGATCTCCACCAACGGCCGGGAGCCGGAGGCCATGAAGGAGTCCGACCGCGCCAAGGCGGCGATCGCCCCGCGCGAGATGGCTTCCATCATCGCCCGGCGGCTGTCCCTCAACGAGACCGAGGTGCAGGCGAAGCTGTCCCGGGCGGACTCCCAGTACCAGGTGCTGGCGCGGCAGGTTCCCGCCGGCGACTTCGTCGACCTCGTGGCCGAGCTCAACAAGGGCGGCTGGATCGGCATCTACCGCGAGTCCAATCCCCGTCGCGTGTACCCCATGGGCCGCGTCGGGTCCAACGTCGTCGGTTTCCTCGTCGACGGCCAGGGCATGGGCGGCGTCGAGCGGTCTATGAACACCGAACTGACGGGGACCAAGGGCCGCGAGACGTACGAGACGTCCCCCTACGGCCGGATCGCCCAGGGCAACCAGGTGCTCACGCCGCCGGTCGACGGCTGCGACGTGCAGTTGACGATCGACCCCGACCTCCAGTGGATGGTCGAGCGGCGCTTGGCCGACCAGGTCGACCAGGTCAACGGCAACTGGGGCGTCGCGCTGGTCATGGACGTCGAGACGGGGCAACTGCTGGCCATGGCCAACTACCCGAGCTTCGACTCCAACGACACGTCCACGGGCAAGGCCGCCGATCTGCAGAACCGGGCCGTCGGCGCGGCGTACGAGCCGGGATCGGTGCAGAAGGTGCTCACGCTCGCGTCGCTGCTCGACGCCGGCGTCACCACCCCCGACACGACCTACCGCATCGGTAGCGAGATCATGATCGACACGCACAAGGTCACCGACGCCTTCCGGCACGGCGACATGAGCATCACCACCCGCGGCATCCTCGTCAACTCCTCCAACATCGGCGCCATCACCGCGGCCCGCACCATGGACAAGGTCAAGCTCCAGGACTACATGGCCAAGTTCGGGCTGGGGCAGAAGACCACGCTGGGGCTGCCCGGCGAGGCCGCGGGCAAGCTCCCGGGCCCCAAGCTCTACGACTACGAGCGCGACTCCATGGCGTACGGCTACGGCCTGTCCGTCACGTCGGTCCAGATGGCCGCGGCCGTCGCGACCGTCGCCAATGGGGGCGTCTACAACGAGCCCAGCATCGTCTCGGCGACCACCTGCAACGGCGTCCGGACGCCCGCGCCCGCCCCCGAGCAGCACCGGGTGATTTCGGCGACCGCGGCCCAGCAGGCGGTCGAGATGATGGAGCAGAAGACCATCCACGACCGTCCCAAGACCTGGGTGGACGGCTACCGGACCGCCACCAAGACGGGCACCGCACGCATCGCCGCGTCCCAGGGCGGCTATGTCGGCCAGGTCGCCTCGATGGTGGGCGTGGCGCCGGTCGAGGATCCGCAGATCCTCGTCTACGTGCTGGTCGCGCGTCCGGACCAACAGGGTGCGGGCCTGGGCATGGCCGGTCCGGTCTACAAGGACGTCATGTCGCTCGCCCTGCCCCGCTACGGCGTCAAGCCGAGCGAGCGCATGGTCGAGACGCAGCTCCCCTTGTCCAAGTAGAGTCGGCTCCGATGGCAACCCCAGACGCTTTGCGACCTCGCCACGTTCCCGGGGCCCCCGTGGCCGATCTCGTCCCGGGCGCCCCCGGGCGCCTGACGGGCGTCTCGTTGGACTCCCGGCGCGTCCAGCCCGGCGACCTCTACGTCGGCCTCCCGGGCACCGTCACGCACGGGGCCCGCTACGCGGTCCAGGCCGTCGCGCGGGGTGCCGTGGCCGTGTTGACGGACGCCGCGGGCTCGGCCTGGGCGTCCGAGGCCGGGGTGCCGGTCGCCGTCGTCGCCGATCCCCGGGCCGCGATGGCCGAGGTGGCGGCGTCCATCTACGGCCATCCCACCCGCTCGCTGCAGATCTTCGGCGTCACCGGGACCAACGGCAAGACGAGCACCGTCGTGCTGCTGGAGGCGGCGCTGCAGGCGGTCGGCCGGTCCGTGGCGACCATCGGGACGCTCGGGTTCCGCGCGCTGGGAGAGCCGCTGGACGCGGTGTCCTCGACGATCACGACCCCCGAGTCGCCCGACCTGCAAGCCCTCCTGGCCGTCATGGTCGAGCGGGGCGCGGACGCCGTGGCCATGGAGGTCAGCTCCCACGCGCTCGCGCTGCACCGGACCGACAGCATCGGCTTCGATGTGGCGGGCTTCACCATGCTGGGCCAGGACCACCTCGATTTCCACGCCGACACCGAGGACTACTTCGCGGCGAAGACGCGGCTGTTCCTCGGCGGCGCGTGCCGCGTCGCGGTGGTGCCCGCAGACGATCCGTGGGGTCGCCGCCTGGCGGATCTCGTCGGCGCGGATGGGCGTCCCCGGCTCGTGACGACCTCGGCCGACGGCACGCCCGCGGACTACCGCGTCACGGCGTCCGAGGCCCTCGCCGACGGCGGATCGCGCGTCACGCTGGCCCACCCCGGTGGCGAGGTCGCCTTCGAGGTGTCGCTGCTGGGCGAGTTCAACGTCCGCAACGCCCTGACCGCCTTGGCGATGGTGGGGGCCGCCGGGCACGACGTGGCGACGGCGGCGGCGGGGCTGGCCGCTGCCCAGATCCCCGGACGCATGCAGCGCATCGAGCTCGGCCAGGACGCCCCGCACGTCGTGGTGGACTTCGCCCACACCCCGCAGGCCATCGCGGCGGCGCTGGGAGCCCTGCCGGCAACCGGCCGACGGATCGCCGTCACCGGCGCGGGCGGCGACCGGGACGCCACCAAGCGCGGGCCGATGGGCGCGGCCGCGGCGGAGGGTGCCGACCTGGTGGTCGTGACCGACGACAACCCGCGCTCGGAGGATCCGGCCGCCATCCGGGCCGCGGTCCTCGCGGGGGCCCGCGCCGCCCTGGACGCCGCCGACCGCGACCCCGGCCTGGCGATCGACGGCGGCGACCGTCGCGCGGCCATCGGACGGGCCTTGGCGGAGGCCGGTCCGGGCGACTGGGTCGTGCTGCTGGGCAAGGGCCACGAGCAGGGCCAGGACATCGGCGGCGTCGTGACGCCGTTCGACGACGCCGCGGTCGTGGCGCGGTGCTGGGCGGAGCGGGGGTAGCGATGGAACGCAGCACGGTCGCCCAGGTGGCGGCCTGGGCCGGGGGAGAGGTCGTCGGCGACGCGGCGGCGTCCGTGGGTCCCGAGGTCGTCATCGACTCCCGGCGGATCACCCCCGGCGCACTGTTCGTCGCGCTGCCCGGCGAACGCGTCGACGGCCACGACTTCGTGGCGCGCGCCGCAGCGTCCGGGGCCGGAGCGGCGTTGGTGACCCATCGGGTGGCCGCCGCGCTGCCCCAGATCGTCGTCGCGGACGGTGTCGCCGGGCTCAGCGCGCTCGCGCGAGGCATCGTCGCGGACGCCCGGGCCCGCGGCCTGGCCGTCGTGGGGGTCACGGGTTCGTCGGGCAAGACCTCGACCAAAGACCTCATCGCCCAGGTGCTGGCGACCGCCGGCCCGACCGTCGCGCCCGTCGGCTCGTTCAACAACGAGATCGGCGCGCCCCTGACGGCCGCCGGGGTAACGGCGGACACCCGGTTCCTCGTCGCCGAGATGGGCGCGCGCGGCGTGGGCCATGTCGCGTGGCTGTGCTCGGTGACGCCGCCCACCGTGGGGGCCGTCCTCAACGTCGGGACCGCGCACCTCGGCGAGTTCGGCACCGTCGAGACCATCGCGGCGGCCAAGGGCGAGCTGGTCGAGGCGCTGGACGCCTCCGGCTGGGCGGTCCTGAACGCCGACGACGCCCGTGTGGCCGTGATGGCCTCCCGGACGCCTGCGCGCCTCGCGTTCTTTTCCGCGGCCGGCGACCCCGGACGCGGCGACCTGCGCGTGTGGGCCTCGGACGCCGTCGCCGACGACCTTCAGCGCTACTCGTTCGCCCTGCACGCGGCCGGGACCGTCACCGGCACTGCGGATGTCCGCCTGCGCGTCCTCGGGCCGCACCAGGTCCCCAACGCGCTCGCCGCCGCCGCGGTGGCCCTCACGCTCGGCCTGCCGCTGGCTCAGGTCGCGGACGCCCTCGGCGCGGCCACGGCCCGCTCGCGGTGGCGGATGGAACTGTCCGAACGCGCGGACGGCCTGGCGATCCTCAACGACGCCTACAACGCCAACCCCGACTCGATGGCCGCGGCCCTGTCCGCCCTGGGCGGCATGCGGCGTCCGGACGGCCGCCTGATCGCCGTCCTGGGCGACATGCTCGAACTCGGCGACGGGTCCGCGCAGGCCCACCGCGAGGTCGGACAGCGCGCCGCGGCGTCCGGGGTCGATGAGCTGTTCGCCACCGGCGACTTCGCCGCCGACCTGATCGCCGGATTTGCGGCCTCCGGCCGTCCGGCCCACAATTTCGGACGCCGCGACGATCTCACGCGCCGCCTGCGCGCCAGCGTGGGACCCCGCGACGTGGTGCTCGTCAAGGCATCGCGAGGGTTGGCCCTCGAGACCGTGGCCGACGCGCTGGCGTCGGACGAAGGAGCAGTCCCGTGAAGTTGATCTTGCTGGCCGGCGGGCTCGGCCTGGTGGGCACCCTGCTGGGGACGCGGCTCGCGATCCACATCCTGGTGCTGAAGGGGTACGGCCAGTACGTCCGCGACGACGGCCCCCAGGCCCACCTCAAGAAGGCGGGCACGCCCACCATGGGCGGCATCGCGATCATCTGCTCCGTCGTGCTGGCCTACGCGTTGGCGCACTTGATCTTCTGGACGCCGCCGACGGCGTCCGGGCTCCTGGTGCTGGGGCTGTTCGTCGGGCTCGGCATCGTCGGCTTCCTCGACGACTGGATCAAGATCTCCCGCGCCCGCAGCCTGGGGCTCAACTCCAAGGCGAAGCTGACCGGGCAGACCCTCGTGGCGCTGGCCTTTGCGTATCTGGCCTTCCAGTTCCCGGATTCCCGCGGCATCACCCCCGCCTCGCCCGCCGTCTCGTTCCTGCGCGACCTGAACTGGTTCCACCTCGCCGTGCCGCTGGCCATCGTGTGGCTCATGTTCATCATCGCCGCCATGAGCAACGGCGTGAACCTCTCCGACGGTCTCGACGGGCTCGCGACCGGGCTGTCGACCATGGTGTTCGCGGCCTATGCGCTGGTGAACATCTGGCAGAACAACCAGTCCTGCAGCGCCCTGTCCACCTTCGGACCGCAGTGCTACGAGGTCAGGGATCCTCGCGACCTGGCCGCCCTTTCCCTCGCCCTCGCGGGCGCCTGCTTCGGGTTCCTGTGGTGGAACGCCTCGCCGGCGAAGATCTTCATGGGCGACTCCGGCTCGTTGGCGATCGGCGGGGCCGTCGCGGGGCTCGCGATCATGACCCGCACCGAGCTGCTCAGCGTGGTGCTCGGCGGCATCTTCGTCATCGAGACGCTGTCGGTCATGCTGCAGGTCGGGTGGTTCAAGGCCACCAAGGGCAAGCGCCTGTTCAAGATGGCGCCGCTCCACCACCACTTCGAGATGGTGGGCTGGTCCGAGCAGACGGTCGTCGTCCGGTTCTGGATCATCGCGGGCATCTTCGTGGCCGCCGGGCTCGGCATCTTCTACGGCGAATGGGTGGTCGGACAGTGACGCTGGAGTGGCTCGCGGACGCCGACCGCCTCTCGCCGTGGGCGGAGGCCAGCGTCGTGGTCGCCGGTCTGGGTCGGTCCGGGTTCGCGGCCGTCGACGGCCTCATGGCCCTGGGCGCGGGCCGGATCCTCGCCCTCGACACGGACGCCGGTCCCGGCAACGCCGAGAAGGCCGACCTGCTGCGCCGCCTGGACGTCGAGGTCCGCCTCGGTCCGGGCAGCACGGACATCCTGCCCGACGGCGTCGATCTGGTCGTCACCTCGCCCGGCTGGCGCCCCACCGCGCCCCTGCTCGTCCAGGCCGCCGCCCGCGGCGTCCCCATCTGGGGCGAGGTCGAGCTGGCCTGGCGCATGATGCAGCCCGACCGGGTGATCCCGTGGCTGGCCGTCACCGGCACCAACGGCAAGACCACCACGGTCAACATGCTCGAGTCGATCCTGTCCGCGGCGGGCCTGCGGACCTCCGCCGTGGGCAACGTGGGGCGTCCGATCGTGGAGGCGCTGCTGGACGAGATCGACTACGACGTCCTGGCCGTCGAGCTGTCGAGCTTCCAACTCCACTGGAGCCACAGCCTCGCCCTGCACTCGGCGGCGGTCACGAACCTGCAACCCGACCACCTGGAGTGGTACGCGCACGAGGCCGACCCGATGGCCGCCTACGCCGCCGACAAGGCGCGCATCTACGCCCGCGTCACCCACGCGTGCGTCTACAACGTCGCCGATCCCGCGACCCGGAGGATGGTCGAGGACGCCGACGTCACCGAGGGCGCCCGCGCCATCGGCTTCACCCTCGACATCCCCGCGCCGTCGGAACTCGGCGTCGTGGACGACCTGCTCGTGGATCGGGCCTTCGTCGCCCAGCGCCGCGACTCGGCGCTGCCGCTGGCCGAGATGTCCGATGTGCGTCCCTTCGCGCCCCACAACGTCGAGAACGCGCTCGCCGCGGCCGCGCTCGCCCGCAGCTTCGGGGTGGGCCCGCAGGCCGTCAAGCAGGGGCTGGTCGACCTGCGCATCGGCGATCACCGGATCCAGACGATCGCGGACGCCGACGGCGTCCGCTACGTCGACGACTCCAAGGCGACCAACCCCCACGCGGCGGCCAGCTCGATGCGGGCATTCGACTCGATCGTGTGGATCGCGGGCGGGCAGGCCAAGGGGACGACCTTCGACGACCTCGTCCTCGCCTACCGCGACCGCCTCCGCGGGGCGGTGCTGCTGGGCGTCGATCGACACGTCATCGCGGACGCGCTCGAGCGACACGCCCCGCACATCCCCCGGATCGTGCTCGATTCCACCGAGGATGGGGCGATGGAGGATGCCGTCCTCGCGGCGCGCGGGCTCGCAGGTCCCGGAGATGTCGTCCTCCTGGCGCCGGGGTGCGCGAGCAAGGACATGTGGTCCGGGTACGACGCCCGGGGCGATGCCTTCGCCGCCGCCGTCGGTCGCCTGACCGAGCAGTGACCGACCGGGAGAGGACAGGGGCATGGCCATCCTGACGCCGATCCGCAAGCCCGGGTCCGCGTCCAGGCGAGGGGCCGCCGGCGTCCGCGACTCCGCGTCCGACTTCTTAGCGCATCCGCTCGCCGACGCACTCCTCGTGATCGTCCCGGCGCTGTTGCTGCTCGGGCTGGGGACGCTCATGGTGTGGTCGGCGTCCACCGTGTATTCCTACGCGCGCTGGGGCGACGCCTACTACTTCATGAAGCGGCAGGTGGCGTTCGTCGCCGTCGGCCTCGGCGTGGCCTACATCGCGTCGCGCGTCTCCCCGGAGCGGTTGCGCAAGCTCGGCTGGCTGCTGTTCCTCGGCGTCGGCATCGGGCTGGTGCTCACCTTCCTTCCCGGGTTGGGCGTCGCCAAGAAGGGCAACCAGAACTGGATCGGCGTGCCCGGCTTCGACATGCTGCGCATCCAGCCCTCCGAGTTCGCCAAGCTCGCCATCGTGTTGTGGGGCGGCAGCCTCATGTCCGCCAAGCGGAAGCTGCTCGACCAGCCCAAGCACCTGCTGATCCCGTTCCTGCCGTTCACCCTGCTCATCGTCGGCCTGGTCATCATGCAGGAGGACCTCGGGACCGCCATCATCCTCGGGGCCGTCGTCCTGGCCGTGCTGTGGTGCGTCGGCGCGCCGTGGCAGGTCCTGGGGTCGCTGTTCGCCACCGTCGCCACGGGTGCGCTCGTCTTGGCGCTGACCAGCGCCTCCCGCATCGCGCGCATCCTCGCGTTCTTCGACCCCACCTCCGACCCCACCGGACGCAACTACCAACCGAACCAGGCGCTGTACGGGCTGGCGACCGGCGGCTGGTGGGGGGTCGGGCTCGGCCAGTCCCGGCAGAAGTGGGGCACGCTGTCGGAGGCGCACACCGACTACATCCTCGCCATCGTCGGCGAGGAACTCGGGCTGATCGGCACGCTGTTCACGATGCTGCTGTTCCTCGTGCTGGGGTACGCCGGCTTCCGGATCGCGCTGCGGGCGGCGACGCCGTACACCCGGATCGTCGCCGGCGGCATCACGTCGTGGTTCATGGTGCAGGCCGGGATCAACGTCATGGTGGTGCTCAAGATGCTGCCCGTGCTCGGCGTGCCGCTGCCGCTGGTGTCGTACGGCGGGTCCTCGCTGCTGGCCAGCCTCGCGGGCGTCGGCGTGCTCGTGTCGTGTGCCTTGCACGAACCGGACGCCGTCGCGTGGCGGACCAACCATCGCCTCACCCGGAAGCCCCGGCGTCGTCTGTCCGCCGTGCTCCCCGGCCAGCGCACCTGATTCGGAGGAAGACATGCCCAGCATCGTCATGGCCGGCGGGGGGACCGCCGGCCACACGTCCCCACTCATCGCGACCGCCGAGCGGCTGCGCGCCCGCGACGACGTCTCCCTCGTCTGCGTGGGCACCCCGAAGGGACTGGAGAACCGCGTCATCCCGGCCGCCGGGCTGGAGCTGAAGCTCATCCCGCCGGTGCCTCTGCCGCGCAAGCTCACTCCCGAGCTCCTGAGCGTTCCGGGCCGCCTCGCGAAGGCCGTGGGCGAGGCGCGCGCGATCCTGCGCGACCGGGCGGCCGAGGTGGTCGTCGGCTTCGGCGGCTATGTCTCGCTGCCGGTCTACCTGGCTGCGGCCCAGCAGCGGATCCCCGTGGTGATCCACGAGCAGAACGCGCTGCCCGGCCTGGCCAACAAGGTGGCGTCGCGCTTCGCCCAGGTCGTCGCGGTGTCGTTCCCGGACACGCCGCTGCGGCACGCCCGGTACGTCGGGCTGCCGGTCCGCGACTCCATCGCGACCCTCGACCGGGCCGCCGCGCGGGCGTCCGCGCGCGCAGCGCTCGGCTTCAGCGGCGACCGTCCGCTGCTGCTGGTCAGCGGCGGCTCTCAGGGTGCCGTCGCGATCAACCAGGCCACGCTTGGTGCCCGCGACCGGCTCCTGGACGCCGACATCGACATCCTGCACGTGCTCGGTCCGAAGAACATGCGCCCCGAGCATGTGACGGCGCAGGGGGAGCGTGGCGCCCGCTACCGGCCCGTGGCGTACGTGGACGCCATGGAACAGGCGTACGCGGCGGCCGACCTCATGGTCGGGCGCTCCGGCGCGGGGACCGTCATGGAGACCGCCATCGTGGGCCTGCCCGTGGTATTCGTCCCGCTGCCGCACGGCAACGGCGAGCAGGCGCGCAATGCCACGTTCTTGGTCGAGGGCGGCGCAGCCCGCCTGGTCGACAACGCCGAGTTCACCGCCGACCGCATGGTCGCCGAGACGCTGCCGCTGCTCCGCGAGCCGGGTGCCTTGGCGGCGATGAGCGCCGCGTGCCGCGGGCTGGTGCCGGCGGACGCCGCGGGCGAGCTCGCGCGGCTCGTCCTCGAGACGGCGCGGAAGCGCTGACATGCGCCTCCGCGCACCCGTGGCCCTCGTGACCCCCGGCGAGCTGGGGGGAGTCCACTTCGTGGCCGTCGGGGGAGCCGGGATGAGCGGCATCGCGGCGGCCTACGCCGCTCTCGGGGTGCCGGTCTCGGGCTCGGACCGGGCCGACTCGCCGACGCTGCGCCAGGTGGCCGCCGAGGGCGTGACGACCTACGTCGGGCACGACGCCGCCCAGCTCGGCGAGGCGCGCACCGTGGTGGTGTCGTCGGCGATCCGCGAGGACAATGTCGAGCTGGCCGAGGCGCGCCGCCGCGGGCTGCGCGTGTGGCACCGGTCCGCGGCGCTCGGCGCCCTCATGCTCGGCCGGACGGGCGTCGCCGTCACCGGCACCCACGGCAAGACCACCACCACCGGCATGGTCGCCACCATGCTCGTCGGGGTCGGCGCGGATCCCGGGTACGTCATCGGGTCGCCGCTCACCGCCACGGGACGTAGCTCCGCCCTCGGGACCGGTCCTGCGTTCGTCGTCGAAGCGGACGAGTCGGACGGCTCCTTCCTGCAGTACCCGGCGCCCATCGCCGTCATCACCAACGTGGAGGCCGACCACCTCGACAACTGGGGGACCGCCGAGCGGTACCACGAGGGGTTCGTCACGTTCGGGACCGCCCCCGGGGTCGAGGTCGTCATCGCCTGCGCCGACGATCCCGGCGCCCGGGCGGTGGCCGACCGGATCCGGGCGGGCGGCGTCCGCGTCGTCACCTACGGCCAGGCTCCGGACGCCGACGTGCGCCTCGAGCGGGCCGGCGTGGATGCCGCCGGTGCCCACGCGGTGCTCGCGGGCGGACTGCTCCGCCTCAGGGTTCCTGGCCTGTTCAACCTGCTGAACGCCGCCGCCGCGTTCGCGGTCGGGCTGGAGTTGGGTCTCGGCGACGATCCGGACGCCCTCCGTGCGGCCCTGGGTGCCTTCGCCGGGACCCACCGCCGGTTCGAGTTCAAGGGCGAGGCGGGCGGCGTCCGCGTCTTCGACGACTACGCCCACCATCCGACCGAGCTCGACGCGACACTGGCGGCCGCGCGGCCGCTGGTCGGCGCCGGTCGTCTCGTCGCCTGCTTCCAGCCCCACCTGTTCAGCCGCACCGCCGAGTTCGCGGACGCCTTCGGCGCCGCCCTGTCGGCCGCCGACGAGGTCGTCGTGTGCGGGGTCTATCCCGCCCGCGAGGACGCCGCCGACTTCCCGGGCGTCACCGGCGCGCTGGTGGCCGACGCGGTCCGCGCCCACGGGCGCTCGGTGCGCTATGTCGAGGACGTGGCGGACGCCGCGGCGGTCGTCGCCGGGACGGTCCGGCCGGGGGACCTCGTCCTGACGCTGGGCGCCGGCGACGTCACCGAGGTCGGTCCGAGGATCGTGGCCCTCCTGGAGCGCGCGTGAACGAGCCCCTGATCGACGTCACCGGCCACCGGCAGCGCCGCCGTCGGGAGATCCGTCGGCGTCGGCTGCGGCGCGTCGGGGTGGTCGCAGGGATCCTCGCCGTCGTCGCGGGGGTGGCGTGGCTGGTGTGGTGGTCGCCGTTCCTGGCGGTCCAGGAGGTCCGCGTCGAGGGCAACCAGATCGTCACCGCCGAGGCGGTGGTGTCTGCGGCGGCGGTCCCGGAGAACCGGCCGCTGGCCCGCATCGACACCACCGGCACCGCCGCGCGCGTGGGCGTCCTGCCCCCCGTGGCGCGCGCCGACGTCGAGCGGACGTGGCCGAATACCATCACGATCAAGATCACCGAGCGGACCGTCCGGCTGGCCGTCCCCAACGGCCCCGCGTTCGACTGGGTGGACGCCGCGGGCGTGGTTTTCAACACGACCCCGACGCGCCCGGACGGCGTGATGCTGGGCGAGGGGGCCAACAACGACCCCAAGATCCTCGCCGGCGTGGTCAAGGTGGTCAACGCTCTGCCGCCGAAGCTCGCCGAACAGGCCCGGCGCATCTCCGCGTCCAGCGTCGACTCCATCACGGTGCATCTGGCGGACGGTTCGCGGGTGGTGTGGGGCAGCGCCGAGGACTCCGACCTCAAGGCGCAGGTGATCTCGGTGCTGATCGACACGAAGGCGACGGTCTACGACGTGTCCTCGCCGACTCATCCGACCACCCGCCAGTGACCCTCAACCCTCAACCCTCAACCACTACTTGAGGGGCGCGCCGACGGCCCTTGAGCTGTTGGACACCCCCAAACCCGGCCAATAGCCTTCAGTCAGCCCGTGAGAGATGTTGCCTTCCCCGCTTCATCCGCAACGTACGGTGGGCCCCCTGCAATGGTGGACGAGTCGAGGAATAGGTACCAGCGGTGGCAACTGCATCCCAGAACTACCTGGCAGTGATCAAGGTTGTCGGAGTCGGCGGGGGCGGCGTCAACGCTGTCAACCGCATGATCGAGGCCGGCCTTCGCGGCGTGGAGTTCATCGCCGTGAACACCGACGCCCAGGCTCTCCTCATGAGCGACGCCGACGTCAAGCTCGACATCGGCCGCGACCTGACCCGCGGGCTCGGTGCCGGCGCCGACCCCGACAAGGGGCGTCAGGCCGCCGAGGATCACTCCGACGAGATCGAAGAGGTGCTCAAGGGCGCCGACATGGTCTTCGTGACCGCCGGCGAGGGCGGCGGCACCGGCACCGGCGGCGCGCCCGTCGTCGCCCGCATCGCCCGGTCCCTGGGGGCGCTGACCATCGGCGTCGTCACCCGTCCGTTCAGCTTCGAGGGCAAGCGCCGCTCGGTCCAGGCCGAGAACGGCATCGCCGCGCTGCGCGACGAGGTCGACACCCTCATCGTCATCCCGAACGACAAGCTGTTGGAGATGACCGACCACCACGTCGCGATCCTGGACGCCTTCAAGCAGGCCGACCAGGTGCTCATGCAGGGCGTGTCGGGCATCACCGACCTCATCACGACCCCCGGCCTCATCAACCTCGACTTCGCCGACGTGAAGGCCGTCATGAGCAACGCCGGTTCGGCGCTCATGGGCATCGGGTCGGCCCGCGGCGAGGACCGCGCCCGCGCGGCGGCCGAGATGGCCGTGTCCAGCCCGCTGCTGGAGGCGTCCATCGAGGGCGCGCACGGCGTGTTGCTGTCGATCGCGGGCGGCTCCGACCTTGGCCTCTTCGAGGTCTCGGCCGCAGCCAACCTCATCGAGGAGGCGGCCCACGAGGACGCCAACATCATCTTCGGCACGGTCATCGACGACGCCCTGGGCGACGAGGTGCGCGTGACGGTCATCGCCGCCGGCTTCGACGGCGGGGTGTTGCCGCGGCGCGAGCCCTCCGTGACGCGGCGGCCCGACCCCTCCAAGCGGCCCGCGCCGCCTTCGCGTCCGTCCACCCCCGACCCGGTCGCGCCTCCCCAGGTCCGCCCGGCGCCCCCGGTGGCCCGTCCGGCGGCCGACGACGACCTGGACGTCCCCGACTTCCTGAAGTAGGGCATGTTCACCTACCTGCGTGACCCCGGCGCCGATGGCGTCGGGGTCGCCTTCACCTCGGCCGCCCTCGACCTCGGCGACGCCTCACCCACCCGGGCCGTGGACGCCGCCGCCCTCGCCGCGGCCCTGGGCGTTCCGGTCGCCGTCACCCGGCAGGTGCACGGTCGGGCGGTGACGCGCGTGCGGGCCGCGGACGCCGCGGGCTCGGCCCTGCTCGTGGTTCCGGGGGCCGCGGACGCCCTCGTGACGACCGATCGCGGCGTCGCGTTGGCCGTCCGGGTCGCCGACTGCGTGCCCGTCCTGCTCGCCGACGCCCGTGTCGGGGCGGTGGCGGCCGTCCACGCCGGGCGGGCCGGGCTGCTGGCGGGGGTCCTGGACGCCGCGCTGGACGAGCTTGCCGGGCTGGGGGCGTCCGACGTCGAGGCGTGGATCGGTCCGCACATCTGCGGGGCCTGCTACGAGGTGCCGCCGGCGTTGGCCGCGGACGCCGCCGCCCGCCTGGGGGTGAGCGTCCCGGCTACCCGGTGGGGGACCGTCGGGGTGGACCAGACCGCCGCGGCGCAGGCCCACCTGGCGGCCCGCGGCGTCCGGATCCACACCGAGGCGCTTGCGTGCACCTACGAGCGTCCCGACCTGCACTCCTACCGGCGCGACGCCGAGGCGTCCGGACGCCAGGTGGGCCTCGTCTGGCTCGCCGGCTAGGGAACCGCTGGCTCATGCTGTTCCTGGCGAGGACGGGTCGGGCGAGATGAGCCGGAACCACTCGATCGTGGGCTCGTCTTGACCATACGGGCCCAGATCGAGGGGGTTCGGATTGGCCGATCCGGGCCGCCGCAGCCAGGACATGATCGATCAGCGTTTCCCAAGGCGGTCGGGCCGTCGCCGCGCCTTGTGCCCTCGCCGTCCCGGGCTCGGACGCCGTGGCGCCCCGACGCGCTGGCGACACACGCCGCCCCGGGCGCGCCGCCGGGCGGGGCGGCGGGCGTCCGGCTAAGGTGCTGGTGACGCACGATCGGGAGGTCCCCATGGCCGATGGTTTGAAGAAGGCGGCAGTCTGGCTTGGTCTCATGTCGGATTCCCCCTACCCCGACGAGGAACTCCGCCACGACGAGGTCACCGAGGCCGTGCCCGTCCGCCGCGAGCCGGAGCGTCGCGAGGTCGACCGGGTCGTCGAGCGGGAGCCCGAGGCGAGCGTAACCGCGCTGGAATCGCGGCGTCCGGCACCCGTCAAGGCCGACCTCAGCAAGATCGTCACCGTCCACCCCCGCACCTACAACGAGGCCCGCACCATCGGCGAGCACTTCCGCGAGGGCACGCCGGTCATCATGAACCTCTCCGACATGGAGGACGCCGACGCCAAGCGTCTGGTCGACTTCGCGGCGGGGCTGATTTTCGGCCTGCGCGGCTCCATCGAGCGGATCACGAGCAAGGTGTTCCTGCTGTCCCCGGTCGACGTTAACGTCGACGCCGAGGACAAGGAGCGCATCGCCGGCGGTCTGTA
Organism: uncultured Nigerium sp.; assembly: GCA_964482465.1. Taxonomy (GTDB): domain Bacteria; phylum Actinomycetota; class Actinomycetes; order Propionibacteriales; family Propionibacteriaceae; genus Propioniciclava. Next base: position 24,429 of record CAYZXQ010000008.1, read on the forward strand.
CAACCAGAGTTGAGACGGGCCGTGAGCGTCCCCGGGGCGACTCGCGAGCGGCGATTCTTTGGTGCGGTGTCCGGGACTGGAGTAGCCTGACCACTCAGGTGCGGGCTGCGAAGCCCGAACCCTACGCGATCCATCACGTGAGGTGAACGATGACCCTGACCATCGAACAGGTGCGCGACACGCGTTTCCACTTGGCGCGGCGCAACGGGTACGAGCCCGTTGACGTCGACAACTTCGTCGACAAGGTCGAGACGACCCTTGTCCAGTTGGCCGAGGAGAACGCGACGCTGCGGCAGCAGATCGACGCCCTCAAGGCGGGTGGCGGCGAGTCGATGCCCGACGACGTGCGCGCCGACCTCGACGCCAAGAACGCCGAGATCCACCGCCTGTCCGGTGAACTGGAGGAGTACAAGCGCCGGTTGTCCGAGGCGCCCTCCGCCCAGGATCTCGGCCAGGTCGACCACCTGCGCGAGCAGTTGGCGGCCAAGGACGGCGAGCTGAACGACCGCCTGCGCGCCAAGGATTCCGAGCTGCAGGCGAAGGACGCCGAGTTGGCGGGCCTCCGCGAGGAGCTGTCGCGGCGTCACGACGAGGTGCAGCACCTCACGAACACCCTGTCGTCCGGTGGCGACGAGGCCCAGCACCTGCGCGGCGAGCTCGAGGGCCGCGACGGCCTCATCGCCAACCTCAAGGGCGTCCTGGGCGACCGCGACCACGAGCTGGGCTCCCTGCGCGAGCAGCTCGGCAACAAGGACGCCGAGCTGGCGAGCCTCCGCGAGAGGCTCAACGCGGCCCCCGTGGCCGTCCCGGTGATGGGCGGCGGCGGCACCGAGCACATCGTCGTCACCAGCGCCGCCGAGGCGTCGTCCGCGGTGACCCGGCTGGTCCAGATGGCGACCGAGCAGGCCGAGCGGCTGGTCTCCGAGGCGCGCGGCGAGGCCGAGCGCGTGGCGGGCGAGGCGAAGTCGTCCTCGCAGAACCTGGTGTCCGAGGCTCAGGCCCGCGCTGCCGCCCTGGAGGCGGAGGCCCGCGCCGCGGCCGAGAAGGCGACCGCTGCCGCCAAGGCCGAGGCCGACCGGCTCCGGGGCGAGGCGCACGCGCACGCCGACCGGGTGACCTCCGAGGCCCGTGCCCGGGCCGAGCAGGTGGACAAGGACGCCGCGGCCCGCCGCGACGAGGTGTTCACCACGCTCGAGGCGGAGCGCGACCAGCTCACCCGGCGCGTCGACCACTTGCGCGACTACGAGGCCCGCTACCGCGATTCGTTCGCCAGCCGGCTCCAGGAGCACATCGAGCAGGTGCGCGGCGGGCTCATCCAGCCCGACGACCACCCCGAGCTGCTCGCCGACGCCCATCGCGGGTCTTCGGCGACGCCGCGGCTGGACGCGCTGCTCCGCAAGGACAACTGACCCACCGACGACGAACGGGGGAGGCGGCCACCGCCTCCCCCGTTCGTCGTGCCTGTCCCACCGTCGACGTGGCGTCCTGGCCGGCGTACGGAGAGGTGGGCCACCGCCTCCCCGGTTTGTCGTGCCTGTCCCACCGTCCTGCGGCGCTACGGGCATCCGCCCGCGCCAAGTGGTACTGTCGGCGCTCAACAACCCCAAGGAGGGCAGCATGGCCAAGGCTGCGGATCCCGAGCCGCACGTCTCCTTCCCGGTCGCCGAGGGCGAGGAGCCGTGGACCGCGGAGGAGCTTGAGGACGTGCGCGCCGACCTGGTCTTCGACATCGGGCGCATGGAACGGGCCATCGCCACCGCCGAGCGCGGGCTGGCCTCCCTCTTCGACGAGGGCACCGAGGGCGCCGGTCGCGATCCGGCCGATGTCGGCTCCACGAACTTCGAACGCGACCAGGAGATGTCGCTGGTGCAGAACGCCCGCGAGATGCTGGAGCAGGCGCAGTTGGCGCTGCGACTGTTCGACTCCGGCTCCTACGGGTCCTGCGAGTCCTGCGGGCAGCCCATCGGCAAAGATCGCCTGATCGCCTTCCCGCGCGCCACGATGTGCCTGACGTGCAAGCAGCGGGAGGAACGGCGATAACCACGACCGCACGCGCGGCCGTGTCGCCGCGCACGGCACGTCTGGCCGCCCTGTCCCTCGGTCTGCTCGGCTATGCCGCCGACCAGGCGACCAAGGCCCTAGCCCTGGCGTCCCTCGACCCGGCGCGTCCCATCGAACTGCTCGGCGGGCTACTCACCTTGCAGTTGATCCGCAACCCGGGGGCAGCGTTCAGCATGGGCGAGAACCTCACGGTCGCCCTCACGGTCGTGGCGATCGCGGCCCTCGCCTTCGTCCTGGCGTGGCTCGTCCCGCGGGTCCGGACGCGGAGCTGGGTGGCGGCGTCCGGTCTCCTGCTGGCAGGCATCTTGGGCAACCTGACCGACCGGCTCGTGCGCGAACCTGGGCCGTTCCGCGGGCACGTCATCGACTTCCTGCAACTGCCGTACTTCGCCATCTTCAACGTCGCCGACATCTGCATCACGGCCGCGGCGATCCTCGTCATCTGGCTCACCGTCATCGCGCAGGTCGGCATCGACGGCCGGTCGACACGGCAGCGTCCGGACGCCGCGTGAGCGTCCACCTCGTCCCGGACGGGTTGGCCGGCGAGCGCGTGGACGCCGCGGCCGCCCGCATGACCGGCCTGAGCCGCAGCCGGGTGGCCGAGCTGATCGGGGAGGGTGGCGTCCGCATCAACGGCCAGGTCGCGAGCAAGTCCGCCCGCGTGGCCGCGGGCGACCTGCTGGAGCTGGAGATCCCCGCGCCCAAGGTGGCCACGGTGGTGCCGCAGGAGGTGGCGGGCGTCCGGATCGTCCACGACGACGCCGACATCGTGGTGGTCGACAAGCCGGCCGGCGTGGCGGCGCACCCCTCGCTGGGCTGGGACGGTCCGAGCGTGGTCGGGCACCTGGCCGGCGCGGGCTTCCGGATCAGCACCTCGGGGGCGTCCGAGCGGCAGGGGATCGTTCAGCGGCTCGACGTGGGGACGTCCGGGCTGATGGTCGTCGCCAAGAGCGAGCCGGCGTACACCGCGCTCAAGCGGGCGTTCAAGCATCGCGAGGTCGACAAGATCTACCACGCGCTCGTCCAGGGCCACCCGGACCCCTTCACGGGCACTATCGACGCGCCCATCGCCCGGCACCCGGGCCACGACTGGAAGATGGCGATCATCGACGGCGGCCGCCACAGCGTCACCCACTACGAGACCATCGAGGCGTTCCGCAGCGCGACCCTGCTGGAGATCCATCTGGAGACCGGGCGCACCCATCAGATCCGCGTCCACATGGCCGCGATCCACCATCCCTGCGTCGGCGATCCGCTCTACGGCGCCAACCCGCGGCTGGCCGCCGAACTGGGCCTGGAGCGTCAGTGGCTGCATGCGGTCGAACTCGGCTTCCTGCACCCCGGGACCGGCGAGTGGGTCACGTTCACCTCGCCGTATCCCGACGATCTGCGGCACGCCCTGGAGCTCGTGGCATCCGCGTGAGTTGGGCGTGGCGGCAGCGGCGCTCGGGTACGCTTCCAAGCGTGCCCAAACTGAAGAACGATGGACTCCCCAACCGCCGCGCAAAGATCGTCTGCACCCTCGGACCCGCCACCGACACCCTCGAGCGCGTGAGTGAACTCGTCGAGGCCGGCATGAACGTCGCCCGGCTCAACATGAGCCACGGCAACCACGACGACCACGCGCGCCGCCTCGGGCTCGTCCGCGAGGCCGCCGAGCTGGCCGGACGCCCCATCGGCACGTTCGCCGACCTGCAGGGCCCGAAGATCCGCCTCGCGGAGTTCGTCGGCGGCGAGTCCTGGCTGACCGCGGGCGACCGTTTCGTCATCACCACGCGCGACGTGCCGGGCACCGCCGAGATCTGCGGGACGACGCTGAAGACCCTCACCCAGGACGTCCGTCCCGGCGACCAGGTGCTCATCAACGACGGCGCCATCGAGCTGCGCGCGCTGGAGGTCACCGACACCGACGTCACCACCGAGGTCGTCGTGGGCGGCCGCGTGAGCGACCACAAGGGCATCAACCTGCCCGGCGTCGCCGTGAGCGTCCCCGCGCTGTCCGAGAAGGACGCCGACGACCTGCGCTGGGCGATGGCCAATGGGGTCGACATGGTGGCGCTGTCGTTCGTCCGGAACGCCGCCGACATCGAGCCGGTCCACGCGATCATGGACGAGTTCGGACGCCGCATCCCGGTCATCGCCAAGATCGAGAAGCCGCAGGCCATCGCCGACCTGACGAACATCGTCAAGGCGTTCGACGCGATCATGGTCGCCCGCGGCGACCTGGGCGTCGAGCTGCCGTTGGAGGATGTCCCGAGCGCCCAGAAGCAGATCGTCTCCGAGGCGCGCCTCATGGCCAAGCCGGTCATCGTCGCGACCCAGATGCTGGAGTCGATGATTTCGGCCCCGCGGCCGACGCGCGCCGAGGCGTCCGATGTCGCCAACGCGATCCTGGACGGCGCGGACGCCGTCATGTTGTCCGGCGAGACCGCGATGGGCGCCTGGCCGATCGTCACGGTCGAGACGATGGCGCGGATCATCCGCAAGACCGAGTCGATGGGGTTGGACAAGATCCACCCGATCGCCTGGGATCCGCACACCACGTCCGGCATCATCGCCAAGGCGGCCGTCGAGGTGGCCGAGCGCGTGGGCGCGAAGTACCTGGTCGCGTTCACCAAGAGCGGCGACACGGCCCTGCGCCTGTCCCGGCAGCGCGTGAACATCGAGGTGTGCGCGTTCAGCCCCGACCCGAGCGTGGCCCAGAACATGACCCTCGCGTGGGGCATCAAGTCGTTCACGACTCCGGAGTTCACCACGATCGACGCCATGCGCGGCGCGGTCGAATTCGCGCTGCTGGATCAAGGCATGGTCTCCCGGGGCGACCGGGTCGTGATCGTGGCGGGCAACCCCACGCAGAACGCGGGCAAGACCAACTCGCTGCGCGTGGTCGAGGTCCACTAGTACCGGGAAGGGGATTCGAACCCCTACGGGCTTGCGCCCAGACGGGTTTGAGCCGTCCGCGTATACCATTCCGCCACCCCGGCGAGGGCAGGAACATCTTGCCACATCGGGCAATCCGATGCTCGCCGGGGTGCGCGACAGCTACCCTTGCTCGCAGATGGACCCCGTTCGACGATGAAAGGGAAGGGTCGTGGCAGCCGAAGAGCAACCCAAGAAGCGCGTCGTCGTCGCCGAGGACGAGGCGTTGATCCGGCTCGACCTCGTCGAGCTCCTGACCGGCGAGGGCTACGAGGTCGTGGGCGAGGCGAGCAACGGCGAGGAGGCCGTGGCGCTGGTCCGTGAACTTGAGCCCGATCTGGTGGTGATGGACGTGAAGATGCCGAAGATGGACGGCATCACGGCGGCGTCCGCCATCGCCGAGGAGCGGCTCGCGCCGGTCGTCATGCTCACCGCTTTCAGCCAGCGCGAGCTCATCGAGCGGGCGCGCGAGGCCGGGGCGATGGCGTACGTGGTCAAGCCGTTCGACGCCTCGGACGTCGTCCCGGCGATCGAGTTGGCCATGGCGCGGTTCGACGAGATCCGGGCCCTGGACGACGAGGTCGCCGACCTGGAGGATCGGTTGGCCTCCCGCAAGGCCGTCGACCAGGCCAAGGGGCTGCTGCAGGAGGGCCTGGGGCTGTCCGAGGCCGAGGCGTTCCGGTGGATCCAGAAGACCGCCATGGATCTCCGCAAGTCGATGCGCGAGGTCGCCGAGGGCGTCATCGGCCACAGCAAGGCCAACGCGCCCGCGAAGAAGAAGGCCAAGAAGCCCGAAGCCGACGCCTGACCGACCGCTCGGCGGCCCGCTCCCACGCCGGGGGCGGGCCGCTGCGGTTCACGGACGCGGACGCCGCAGCTGCAGCGTGACGCGCGCGGTGCACACCAAGTCGCCCGCGTCGTCGGTGAGCGTCACCTGGTAGGACGCGACGCTGCCGCCGATCCGCAGCGCCTCGGCCACCCCGTGCACCCACCCGGACCGCACCGCGCGATGGTGGGTGGCGTTGATGTCCACGCCCGCCGCCGACCCGCGCGGACCCACCTCGGCCGCCGCGGCGATGGACGCCAGCGTCTCGGCTACGACGCAGGAGGCGCCGCCGTGCCACAGCCCGAACGGCTGGGTGTTGCCCGCCACCGGGTACCGCGCCCGGGCGCGGGCGGGGGTCACCTCCAGCAGCTCGCACCCGAGGCGCCGGTCCAGGGGGCTGACCAGGTCGGCCATCCAGTCGGGGATCGGTCCTGGCGAGGGATCGGGGAGCTCTGTCGCTGTCACAGGGTCAGGTTAGAGTCACCCCGTGACCGAACCAACGACCGCCTCCCCGCGCCTGCTGCTGATCGACGGCCACTCGATCGCCTACCGGGCCTTCTTCGCGCTCCCCGCCGAGAACTTCTCGACGTCCACGGGGCAGCACACGAACGCGGTCTACGGATTCACCTCGATGCTCATCAACGTGCTCCGCGACGAGCAGCCCACCCACCTGGCCGTGGCGTTCGACGTGTCGCGGCAGACGTTCCGCAGCGAGGCCTACCCCGAGTACAAGGCGAACCGGTCCACGTCGCCGGCCGAGTTCGCCGGACAGGTCGACCTGGTGAAAGAGGTGCTGGACGCCCTCAACGTCGTGCACGTCTCGATCGACGGCTTCGAGGCCGACGACATCATCGGCACGCTCGCCACCCAGGCGGACGCCGCGGGCTGGGACACCCTCATCTGCACCGGCGACCGCGACGCGCTGCAGTTGGTGGGCGCTCACACGACCGTGCTGTACCCGCGCAAGGGGGTGTCCGACCTGGCGCGGATGACGCCGGCGGCGGTCGAGGAGAAGTACCTTGTCGCGCCGGCCCGGTACCCCGAGCTCGCCGCCCTCGTGGGGGAGTCGTCGGACAACCTGCCCGGGGTGCCGGGCGTGGGTCCCAAGACGGCCGCCAAGTGGCTCGCTCAGTACGACGGGCTCGACGGGCTGCTCGGCCACGCCGACGCGCTGCCGGGCAAGGCCGCCGAGGCGCTGCGCGAGCGGCTGGCGGATGTCCGGCGCAACCGGCAGCTCAACGCGCTGGTCCGCGACCTCGACCTGCCGGTCACCCTCGGCGAGCTGGAGCGTCGCGACTGGAACCGCGAGGCGGTTCACACCCTGTTCGACGCCCTGGAGTTCCGGGTGCTGCGCGATCGTCTGATGGAGACCCTGCCGCAGGCCCAGGCCGAGCCGGAGGGCGGCTTCGAGGTAGCCGGCGAGGTCCTCGCCCCCGGCGAGCTGGCCGGCTGGCTGGCCGCACACGCGGCGTCCGGAACCGTCGGCGTCCAGGTCGAAGGACGCTGGCGGGCGGGCGCGGGCGACGTCACCGGGCTCGCCCTCGCGGCGCTCGACGGCGCGGCCTGCTGGCTGCGTGCCACCGAGCTGACGCCCGCCGACGACGCCGCGCTGGCGGCGTGGCTCGCGGACGCCCAAGCCCCCAAGGCGCTGCACGACGCCAAGGGTCCGCTGCTGGCGCTGTGGGCGCGCGGCTGGGATCTGGCGGGGTTGGCCTGCGACACGCAGTTGGCGGCCTACCTCCTGCGTCCGGATCAGCGGACCTACGACCTCGGCGACCTCGTCGTCCGGCACCTCAAGCGCGAGCTGGCGGCGGAGGCGGGCCGCGCGGAGGCGTCCGATCAGTTGGCGTTCGACTTCGAGGATCCCGACGAGGGCGCGGACGCCATGGTGCGGGCCCGGGCGGTCGCCGAACTGGCGGGGGTCCTGACCGCCGAACTGGCCGACGCCGGCGGCTCGCTGCTGTCCGAGGTCGAACTGCCGCTCCAGCGGGTGCTCGCGGGCATGGAACGCACCGGTATCGCGCTCGACACCGACCACCTCGACCGGCTGTACGCCGACTTCGACCACGAGGTGCGTCAGGCAGAGTCGGACGCCTTCGAGGTGTTGGGTCGCCCCATCAACCTCGGCTCGCCCAAACAACTCCAGGTGGTCCTGTTCGACGAGTTGGGCATGCCGAAGACCCGCAAGACGTCGACCGGTTACACCACCGACGCCGCCGCGCTGGAGTCGCTCTACGCCAAGACCGAGCACCCGTTCCTGGCGCACCTGCTGCGGCACCGGGATCGGATCCGGCTCCGCCAGACCGTCGAGGGCCTGCAGAAGTCGGTCGCGGACGACGGCCGCATCCACACCACCTACCTGCAGACGGTGGCGGCCACCGGACGGCTCTCGTCCACCGACCCCAACCTGCAGAACATCCCGATCCGCACCGAGGCCGGACGCCGTATCCGCGAGGCGTTCGTCGTGGGCGCGGGCTTCGAGGCGCTGCTGACGGCCGACTACAGCCAGATCGAGATGCGGATCATGGCGCACGTGTCCGGTGACGCGGCGCTCATCGAGGCGTTCCAGTCGGGGCGGGACTTCCACACCGTCACCGCGTCGCGGGTGTTCGAGGTTGCGCCCGACCAGGTGAGCGGCGCCATGCGCGCCAAGATCAAGGCGATGAACTACGGCTTGGCCTACGGACTGTCGGCGTTCGGGCTGAGCCAGCAGTTGTCCATCCCGACCTCCGAGGCTCGCGGCCTCATGGACGAGTACTTCGAGACGTTCGGGGCGGTGCGCGATTACCTCGCCGAGGTGGTGGACGCCGCGCGCCGCACCGGCTTCACCGAGACCCTGCTGGGACGCCGCCGCTACCTGCCCGATCTGACCAGCAGCAACCGGCAGCGGCGCGAGATGGCCGAGCGCATGGCGCTCAACGCCCCCATCCAGGGGTCGGCGGCGGACATCATCAAGGTGGCCATGCTCGATGTCGAGGCCGCACTCACCCAGGCCGGGTTGGCGTCGCGGATGCTCCTCCAGGTACACGACGAACTGGTTTTCGAGGTGGCGCCGGGGGAGCGGGAGGCCTTGGAGGCGCTGGTCCGGGACAAGATGGGCCACGCCTTCGCTCTCGACGTCCCGCTGGACGTGAGCGTCGGCGTGGGACGGTCCTGGCACGACGCCGCCCACTGACCGCGACGGCTCCGCCCGCCGACCGGGGCGGGCCCGCGGCGTCCGCGCCCCAGGTGCTCGGCAGCACCTGGGGAAACGCTGATCGATCATGGTCTGGCTGCGGCGGCCCGGCTCATCTCGCCCGACCCGTCCTCGCCAAGAACAGCATCAATCAGCGGTTCCCCAGGCGGCCGGGGGTGTCCCAACGGTCGTGTCGGGCAGGTGCCGGACGCTGCGGCGTCTCGACCCGGCTCCTACCGCAGGTAGGCGACGACGGCCTCGCGGGAGTCGCAGCCCTCGTTCCAGCGGGCGACGAGGATGCCGCGGGCGTGCTCGGGCATGAACTGGGCGTCGTCGCCGAGGGGGCGCGCGATGCGCACCTGGCCGGACAGGTCGACGCCGGGCACCACGCCTGACCCCTCGGCCCACGCGGTCTTCTCGCCCATGCTGCGGTCGGCCTCGGTGTCGCCCTCACGGATCACCCGGATCAACTCGGCGAGGTAGACCGGATCGCCCGTGGCGTCGTAGACATAGCGCGTGCCGAGCACCGAGTGCTCCATCGTGCCGAGGAGGAAGCCGGCGGCCTCGGCCAGCGGAGCGTCGCGGTAGGTGAGCGGCACCTGGTAGGTGACATCGCCGGCGCGCACGAGCTGCGTCTCGATGCCCACCTCGCCGTCGGGATCGACGAACCGGAACGCGCCGACGATCTCGGCCTCGGCGGGATCGCCATGGAACCACGCCTGGCTCGGCAGCCACGCGCGCACGATCTCGATCTTGGTGGGGCTGAGGGTGGCGTCGTGGATTTCGGCGATCCCGCTCATGATTCCTCCTTGCTCGCTGCGATGCCCAACCTAGCCCACCCGGGGCCCCGCGTTGGCGAGGACTTCCGCGAGGACCGGACGACAGGCTTCGGAGGCCGCCCACACCAGCAGGACGCCGCCCGTCAGGCAGCCCGCGAGGGTCGCGAGTCCGACGCCGCTAGGGCCCACGGCCGCGGCTCCCAGCGCGGTGCCGAAGAACATGACGGCCAGTCCGGCGCTCCCGACGGCCGCGAACAGCGTGGGCGTGAGGACCTCCGTGGCGCGCACGCGATGGAACAGCCCACGCGGCGCCCCGGTGTGGTCGAGCTGGACGAGCTCGGTCCGCCGGTCGAGCAGCGCAGCCACCTGGTTCAGCGCGGTGGAGGCGGCCGCGACGACGAACACGATCCCGATGGTGAGGGCCGCGCCGACCTGGAGGTCGTGGGCCAGGAGGCGTCCGAGCGGGTCGCCGCCGACGTCCATCGGCATCACGAGCACGGCGCCGGCGACGAACCCGACGACGGCCAGTCCCGAGATCGACCGCCAGGCGCCCTTCGGATCGGCGAGCAGGCGGCGTCCGGCGAGCAGCCGCGTCGTGGACCCGCCGGCGGCCATCAAGTGCCCCAGCAGCCGGACCAGCAGCGGGCCCACGAGGTTGACCACAGCCAGGAACGCCCCGAGAAACCCGACGATCACCCCGATGACCATGGCCAGGTCCGGCGCGCGGAGCATCATGCGGCCGAACTGGACCCACGTCACGACCACGAGGACGAACACGGCCAGCCGGATCAGGCCCACGCGTGGGCGTCCGGCCCGTCGGGCGACCCCCAGCGGCGAGATGCGCACCTCGCGCAGGCCCAGCGCCGCCGACGCCGCGGCCAGCAGTGGCAGGCCGACCACGACGCCGAGCAGCCAGGTCGCCGGGAGCAGCATCTCGGCGGGGGAGAGCGCCTGGCCCTGGAAGACCACGAGCATCCAGGCGGGCAGCGTGGTCCCGTAGATCAGCGTCCCGGCGAGCGCGCCGAGCAGTGCTTGCAGGGCGGTCTCGGCGGCCGTGAGCCCCACGACCTCGGCGGGGGTCGCGCCCAGCAGGCGCAGCGCGGCGAGGCGGCGGTCGCGGCCCAGGGCGCCCATGCGCGCGGCGGCGCCGCCGAGGGTGACGATCGGGACGACCAGCATGACCGAGGCGATGGCGGCCAACACCACCCAGACGGTGGCGATCCCCTCGAGTCGGTCGGCGTGCGGCACGAGCGCGACGAGGGAGGCCGGGGGCTGGTCCAGGCGATCGAGGAAGGCGTGGAATCCGCCGAGAACTACCTCCAGCAGGGCGGCGCTCGTGGCGAAGGCGACGACGGCGAGGGCGTCGATGCGGCCGTGGGCGGTGGCGCGGCGGCCGCGGCCCAGCAGGACGGCGAGCGAGGTCAACGTGCGCATCGGGTCGCTCCTCACCGGCCGGTGTCGGAGACGATCCGACCGTCGCGCAGGGCGATGTGGCGGCCGCACCAGCCCGCCACCTGCCGGTCGTGCGTCACGACCACGAGCGTGGCGCCCAGGTCGGACGTCGCCGCCCGCAGGACGTGCATCACGTCGTGACCGGTGGCCTGGTCGAGGGCGCCGGTGGGCTCGTCGGCGAAGACGACCGCCGGACGCGTGACGAGCGAGCGGGCGATGGCCACGCGCTGGGCCTGGCCGCCGGACAGTTCGCCCGGACGCCGTCCCTCGAGCCCGGTCAGCCCGAAGCGCGCGAGCCAGTCGCGGGCCGCGCCGACGGCCTGGCGGCGCGGGGTCCCGGTCAGCATGAGCGGCAGCGCGACGTTCTCCTCGGCGGGCAGTTCGGGCAGCAACTGGTGATCCTGGAAGACGAAGCCGAACCGCTCGCGGCGGACGCGGCTGCGGGCCGCCTCGCCGGCGTCCGAGAACACGCTCTGGCCCAACGCGATGGTCCCGGAGTCGGGCGGCAGGATGCCCGCCAGGCAGTGCAGCAGCGTCGACTTGCCGGAGCCCGAGGGTCCCATGACCGACACGGCCTCGCCGGGCGCCAGGTCGAGGGAGACGTCCTCCAGCGCTCGGACGGTCCCGAAGGTCTTCGTGACGCGGTGTGCGCGCAGGGGATCGGCCGTGGTCGGACGCACGGCGGCAAGGACGGACTGGGTGTGATTCATGGCGTCCAGCCAACCCGGACGCCGCCCGCCGAGCCATCGGGCCACGGACGGGTTCGCGTCTCCGCCGCCGGGATGACGAGGGCGGGCGTCCGGCGTCCGATTCGAGACGATTCGGCAGCGACTAGGGAAAAACGACGTTATGGTGGGCCCCGGCCTCGACGCGCACGCGGGACGAACCGTTTTGACCGGCTGTGGCGCGGGGTCATAGGCTGGTGAATCGGTGCGGTCTGTCCGCCTCCGGACGGAGTGGGGTGGGCGAAAAGGGCCGCGCCGTGTCCGCATCACACAATCAGTTATCGGAGCCCTACTACATGACCTCCACTCCTGAGGCCGCTCAGGTCGCGATCGACGACATCGGTTCGAGCGAGGATTTCGCTGCCGCCGTCGACGCCACGATCAAGTACTTCAACGATGGCGACATCGTCACCGGCACCGTGGTCAAGGTTGACCGTGACGAGGTTCTCCTCGACATCGGTTACAAGACCGAGGGTGTCATCCCCTCCAAGGAACTCTCCATCAAGCACGACGTCGACCCCTTCGAGGTTGTCGCGGTCGGCGACGAGGTCGAGGCCCTCGTCCAGCAGAAGGAGGACAAGGAGGGTCGTCTGATCCTGTCCAAGAAGCGCGCCCAGTACGAGCGCGCGTGGGGCACGATCGAGAAGATCAAGGAATCCGACGGCGTGGTCGTCGGCCGCGTCATCGAGGTGGTCAAGGGCGGCCTGATCGTCGACATCGGCCTGCGCGGCTTCCTGCCCGCGTCGCTGGTGGAGATGCGCCGCGTCCGCGACCTGCAGCCGTACGTCGGCCAGGAACTCGAGGCCAAGATCATCGAGCTGGACAAGAACCGCAACAACGTGGTGCTGTCGCGCCGCGCGTGGCTGGAGCAGACCCAGTCCGAGGTGCGCCACACGTTCCTCAACCAGCTCGCCAAGGGCCAGATCCGCAAGGGTGTCGTGTCCAGCATCGTCAACTTCGGTGCGTTCGTCGACCTGGGCGGCGTGGACGGCCTGGTGCACGTCTCCGAGCTGTCCTGGAAGCACATCGACCACCCGAGCGAGGTTGTCGAGGTGGGCCAGGAGGTCACCGTCGAGGTGCTCGACGTCGACATGGACCGCGAGCGGGTCTCCCTGTCGCTGAAGGCGACGCAGGAGGATCCGTGGCAGACCTTCGCCCGGACGCACCAGATCGGTCAGATCGTGCCCGGCAAGGTCACCAAGCTGGTTCCGTTCGGCGCGTTCGTGCGCGTCGAGGAGGGCATCGAGGGCCTGGTGCACGTCTCCGAGCTGGCCGAGCGCCACGTGGAGATCCCCGAGCAGGTCGTCAGCGTCAACGACGAGGTCATGGTCAAGATCATCGACATCGACCTGGAGCGCCGCCGCATCAGCCTGTCCCTCAAGCAGGCCAACGAGGGCGTCGACGTGGCTGCCGACGACTTCGATCCGTCGCTGTACGGCATGACCGCCAGCTACGACGAGCAGGGCAACTACATCTACCCCGAGGGCTTCGATCCGGAGACCCAGGAGTGGAAGCCCGGCTACGAGGAGCAGCAGCGCGCGTGGGAGGCCCAGTACGCCGAGGCTCAGGCCCGCTGGCTCGCCCACAAGAAGCAGGTCGAGGAGGCCGAGCAGGCGTCCACCGAGGCTGCCGTCGCCCAGATGAACGCCGCGTCCTACTCCGCGGGCGGCGACGCCCCGGCCGAGGGCTCCCTGGCGTCCGACGAGGCGCTGCAGGCCCTGCGCGACAAGCTGACCGGCGGTCGCTGACCTACCGAGCAGCCCGGTGCCCCCGTTCCCCTGTGGAGCGGGGGCACCGCCCGTTTCGGGTCCGGGCAGGGTCGATGGCCAGGAAAGGCCCGATGATCTCCTCGGTGGCGAGCGCGGCTGGGTGCAGAGGGGTCGAGGGTCCCTCGCCCCGTTTGCTGGCGACGAGGACCGCGACGCTGCGGCTCCCGTTCGCCGCTCGTGAGCGTCGCGGATGGCGAGGGACGGGCCTCCCGACCGACCGAGGTCGCGTAAATTGCCGCGCATGCAGGCTGTGGAGGGCGCCCCGCGGCGCGTCGGGCTGACGGGCGGGATCGCGTCCGGCAAGAGCGCCGTCGCGGAACTGCTGCGCGCGCGGGGCGCCGTCGTCGTGGACGCCGACGTCCTGGCCCGCGAGGTGGTCGAGCCCGGGACCCCAGGGTTGGGTGCCATCGTGGGCCGGTTCGGTCCAGGGGTCCTGCTGCCGGACGGGACGCTGGATCGTCCGGCGCTCGGCGAGATCGTGTTCGCGGACGCCGCGGCGCGCGCCGCGCTCAACGCCATCGTGCATCCCGCGGTGCGGGTGCGGGCCGCCGAGATCGAGGCCGCTGCCGGCGAGGGGGCGGTGGTGGTGCACGTCATCCCGCTGCTGGTCGAGACCGGGCAGGCGGACCGGTTCGACACGGTCGTGGTCGTGGACGCCGACGAGGCCACCCAGGTACGCCGCCTGAGGGCCCGCAACGACCTCACCGAGGAGCAGGCCCACGCTCGGCTCGCCGCCCAGGCTTCGCGCGCCGAGCGGCTCGCCGTCGCGGACGTCGTCATCGACAACACCGGCGCCCCCACGGCGTTGGTCCCGCAGGTGGAGGCGCTGTGGGCGCGGCTGACGCCGGTGACGGACGCCCGCGTCTACCTCGAGGACGGCGTCGGCATGGCCTACGAGCGGGGTGCCGCCGCGTGGTCGTTCGCGTTGGGCCGGTGGGGCTGGTGCGCCCAGGGTCGGACGCCCGCGGACGCCCTCGCCGCCGTCGCCGACGAGGTGGGCGATTTCGAGGTAGCCGAGCGCATCCACGGCGACGAGCAGGCATTCGCGCGTGACCTGGAGCCTGCCACGGAGGCCGAGGTATGGGCGACGCTGCAGACGCTCACGGCGGCCCGTCGCGATCTGCTCGCGCTGCTCGACGGGGTGTCGGACGCCGTGCTCGACTGGGACGATCCCGCCCGCGAGTTGCCCGGCTGGGCGTCCTGGCGGACGCTGCGGCAGATGGCCCGGCACATCGCCGACACCGAGTCCCGCTCCTACCTTCCGGCCCTGGGCCTGCCCGGCCGACCCCGCGTCCCAGACCTGAAAGCCGAGCTCGCGGCGTCCGCGGCCCACGTCCGGGCGACGGTCCTGGCGATGCCGCGCGACGCCGTCCGGCAGGCCGATGGGGAGCGCTGGACATCGGTCAAGCTCCTGCGGCGCCTGGCCTGGCACGAGCGCGGCGAGGTGGCGGCGATGGCCGCGCTCGTGGCGGGTGAGGCTCTCTGAGCAGACGAGCCGGCTGCCCTTGGGGCGCGGCGTAGGCTGACGTCCGATGAGGATCGAGAACCCCCTGCCGGTGCTTGTGGCGGCTGCCCTGTTCGGACTGTGTGCGTGCGCCGCGGCGCCCCCTGCGACGCCCCCCGAGCTGCCCGTCTCCGTGACCAGCTCGCCCGCACCCGTGCCGAGTTCCCCGATTTCGGCATCCCCCTCGCCCGTGGGCTCCGCCGCCACAGCGGCGGCTCGTCCGTCGGTCGCGCCCCGGGTCCCGCCGGGCTTCTCGGAGCAGCAGGTGGCTGCCGGACGCCTCCTGCTCACGTCGTTCACCGGTGCGCAATCCCACCTCACGATGCGGGTGTGGGTGTGGCTCCCGCCGCAGTACGACGATCCTGCGTGGGCCGACAAGAAGTTCCCCGTCGTGGTGTTGTTCCCCGGCGGGGATGGCGTCAACTACACCCAGTGGTTCTCCTTCGGGCAGCCGGAGTACGTGGCGCACGCCTCGGCGTCCGGTGAAATCCAGCCCTTCATTCTGGTGGAGCCCCAACTTCAGCCGGGGGTCAACGTCGACACCGAATGCACCGACCTGCCCGGTCAGCCCCGCGTGGGGACGTTCCTGGGCCGCGATGTGCCGACCATGCTCGAGGCCACGTTCCGCATCCTCCCGCAACGCACCGCGTGGGGGGTCGGCGGCGCCTCGTCCGGCGGATATTGCGCGGCGCGCCTGCTCTTCGCCGAGCCCCAGCGGTTCGCCGTCGGCACCGCCTTCGCCGGCTACTTCCTGATCGACACCACGCTGCCCGCGGGCAAGACGAAGGAGGCGATGGCCACGAGCCCGCAGGTCATCGCCGCGGGTCCGAACCCGCCCGACGTGCTGTTCCACAACTGGGTGGGGACGTCCGACCGCCACGCGCTGGCGCAGTACCGCGCGTTCGAGGCCGTGGTCCGCCCACCCTCACGGGTGGGCGCGACGGTGGTCGAGGGGGCGGGCCACACGTGGACGGCATTCAAGGCGTGGGTACCCGACCTCTTCCGGTACTACGCCCAACACCTCGACAAGCCGGCCTGACCGATGGCGACTCGACGGCTTTGGTCGCGCGCCGCCACGTGGCTCATCGGGCTACACGTGGCGGCCACCGCGGTCGCCTTCCTTGGATGGCTTGAGCTGCGGTGGGGCAACCACCCGCCCTCGTGGCTGGAACTGGTGCTGGGGCTGATGAATCTGCCCGTCGCTCACACGCTGGTGTCCGCCGTGGTGCTGGGCCTCACCACGGTCGCCCTGGTGCGACGCAAGCGCGTCGGGCTCTGGACCGTCGCGTTCTGGCAAGCGGTCGGCATCTACCTCGGCCTGGCCACCTTCACGCGGCTGCCGCAGTGGTGGCAGGTTCGCTCCTGGTGGAATGCCCGCGAGGTGGTGGCCTTCCTCGATGTCGCGTCGGTCCCCGTCGGAGTCGTCGTCCTCGTGTTCCTGTGGCGTCTGCGGGGGGAGTTCCCCGCCCGGCTCCGATCCGGGTCGTGGCCGCTGGCCGCCGTCACGTTCGTCGGCGGGACGCTCGTCACGTGGTCGGCCGCCTACGCCGCGCTCGTCACGGCAGGAGGACTACCGGCACGGGAGGCCGCGCGCACTCTGCGGATGCTGGTCGCGCGCAGCGTGGGACTCGGTGCGCCCGGTGCGCTCCATGACCTCGGGGGAGTTCCCGCCTGGATTCCGCAACTCGCGTCGGGCGGCATCGCGGCGACGTTGGCCGCCGTCGCCTTCGTCTTCCTCCGGACGGCCCGCGATCCGCATCGCTGGTCCGCCGCCACCGAATTGGACATCCGGCGACTGCTCCACGAATTCGGCGACGAGGATTCGCTTGGGTTCTTCGCCACTCGACGCGACAAGTCCGTGGTGTTCTCCGCCGACCGGCGCGCGGCGGTCGCCTATCGGGTGGTGCATGGTGTCTCCATCGCGTCCGGCGATCCGGTCGGGGACCCGGCGGCCTGGCGGGGCGCGATCCTCGCCTGGCGCGAGGAAGCACACGCGTATGGCTGGTATCCGGCGGTGCTGGCGGCGAGCGCCCGCGGGGCCCGTGCCTACGCAGAGACAGGGCTCTCGGTGCTCAATGTCGGCGACGAGGCGATCCTGGAGGTGGAGCGGTTCGGCCTCGAGGGGCCCGCGATGGCACCCGTGCGGCAGGCGGTGAGGCGCGCGCGGGCGTCCGGATGCGATGTCCGCATCGTCCGTCAGGGACAGTTGGACGAAGCAGAGCGAGGCGACGTCGCGAGACTCGCCGATCGTTGGCGTCAAGGGCCGGTGGAGCGCGGATTCTCCATGGCACTCGACCGCACCTTCGACCCCGCCGATACCCGTGGCCTGCTCGTCATCGCCAGCGACCCGGACCGGACGCCGGTGGCGCTCCTCAGTTTCGTGCCCTGGGGGAGGACGGGGGTGTCGCTCGACCTCATGCGGCGCAGCCCCCAGGCCCCACCGGGTGTCAACGAGCTCATGGTGGCGACGCTCATGGAGCGCGGAGCCGAGTTCGGCCTCCGCCGCGTGTCCCTCAACTTCTGCATGTTCCGGCGTGTCTACGCCGATGCCGCCGAACTAGGCTCGGGCACGCTCACGCGGCTCAATCACTCGGTGCTCGGCTTCTTCGACCGGTTCTGGCAGCTCGAACGGCTCTACCGCGTGAACCGGCAGTACCGGCCAACGTGGTCGCCGCGATACGCGTGCTACCTGGAGGCGGCAACCCTCCCCAAGGTCGCGCTGGCCATGGCTGCGGCCGAAGGCTTCATCACCCCCAGGATCCTCGCGGTTCGCGCGCCCCAGCATCGGCTGACGCCGGACCAGGTGGAGGCGGTTGCCGCCATCGATGCCACGCCTACCCTTCCGCCGGTGGTGCGTCGGCCGCGACGCTCCGCTGAGGAACGCGCTCGTGCCCGGCACTTGGACGAACTCGAGGCGTCCGGCCGCTCGGGCTACCCGGCTGCGGATGCGCAGCTACCGGTGGCGGTGGCGGACCTCAAGGGTTGGGACGATCCTGCCGCCCCCGCGGCCCTCGTCGTCGGACGCCTGGGTCGCATCCGCGACCACGGGGGCGTCGCGTTCGTCGACCTCACCGACGGGCCGAGGACGGTCCAGCTCGTGGTCGAGCGACGGTCGGTCGGTGGGCAGGCCCTGAGCGACTTCGTGCGTTGGTGCGACCGCGGTGACCTCGTGCGTGTGTGCGGTGCGCCCACGCGGTCTCGGAGCGGGACGCCCTCCCTGGCGGTCGCGGAGTGGACCATGCTCGCCAAGTGCCTGCGGCCCCTCGGAGATGCCACGTGGGTGGACCCCGACTCGCGGGCGAGGCGACGCTCCGAGGACCTGCTGGTGCATCCGGGGGCGGCCGCAGCCCTGAGGCGGCGCACGGCCGTGGTGCGGGCGCTGCGGGCGGTCCTCGACGAGCGCGGCTTCCTGGAGGTCGAAACCCCTCTGCTGCATGCCGTCCACGGCGGAGCCACGGCGCGTCCGTTCGTGACGCACCTCAACGCGTACGCCACCGACGTGTCGTTGCGGATCGCGCCCGAGCTCTACCTCAAGAGGCTCCTGGTCGCTGGGCTTGGCCCTCTCTACGAGTTGGGGCGGAGTTTCCGCAACGAGGGGGTCGATGCCACTCACAACCCGGAGTTCACATCGTTGGAGGCCTACCAGCCCTTCACCGATTACCACGGCATGCGGCTGCTGGCGGAAGACCTCGTCCGGGCTGCGGCGGTGGCTGTGATGGGACGCCCCGTCGTGCGGATCGGTGGGCGTGACGTCGACCTCGGTGAGCCGTTCCCGGTCGTGAGCGTGTTGGACGCCGTCGCGCGCGCCGTCGGCCGACCGGTCGGCCTCGACCTCCCGGCGGCCGAACTCGCCGCGTTGGCCCGCGCCCATGGAGTCGACGCCGTCGGGACCGACAGTGCCGGGACGATCATCGAGCGCCTCTACGGGGCGTTGGTCGAGCCGCGCACCGAGCGCCCGACGTTCTACATCGACTTCCCGATCGAGACCTCGCCGCTCACCCGGCCCCACCGATCCGTCCCAGGGCTCGCCGAGCGCTGGGATCTCGTCGCGGCCGGCATGGAATTGGGCACGGCCTACACCGAGTTGACCGATCCCGTGGAACAGCGTCGACGCCTCACCGCGCAGTCGCTCCAGGCGGCCGGGGGAGACGCCGAGGCGATGGAGCTCGACGAGGCCTTCCTCACCGATCTTGAGCTGGGGATGCCCCCGTCCGGAGGGCTCGGGCTCGGAGTCGATCGCCTGGTGATGCTGCTCGTCGCGGCGCCCATCCGGGGCGTTCTCGCGTTTCCGTTCGTTCGTCCGCCGCTGAGAGGCTCCCTATGAATCTACTCGACGATTCCGTCTACGGCGTTGCCGCCCTCCTCGGCGTGGTCGCCGTGGTCGGCGGGGGCGTCCTCACGGCGCTCACGCCGCGTCGTCGCTGGCAGGGGGTCCTGATCAACGCGGCGGTGGTGGCGCTAGCGGCGGCGCTGGTGGCGTCCGGATTGTTCCTCGTCCTGAACCGCCAGAATGCCTGGTACGGCTCGCTCGGCGAGGCGTGGGCGGACGCCGCGGGGGGCCGGCAGCCCGTCGGTCCGGATGGGGCTGTGGGCGACGAGACCGCCGGGGCCGGGGCGACCGCTCCCTCGGACGTGTATGGGAAGGATCATCAGGCGCGACGGACCGACGCGCGGGTGCTGGCGCCGCTGCCGTCCCCGGGGCAGCGGGTGCAGGTGTTCGACGTTCCGACCGCGGACGGGCGGGCGTCCTGGCCCGTCACCGTGGTCCTGCCGACCGACTACTTCGACGCGGGATCCGCGCAGCGCGCCTATCCGGTCCTCATGGCCGGTCACGGCATCCCCGGCAACCGGGAGCAATATCTCGCCGTCATCGACATCCGCACCTACGGCGATCCCGCGGTCCAGGCGAAGAAGATCGCTCCGTTCATCACGGTCATCCCCAGCATCACGCCAGGGGGCCAGGACACCGAGTGCATCTTCGGTCCCGGCGGAGCCACGCAACTGGAGACCTGGCTGGCCAACGACGTGCCTGCGTTCGTGAAAGGGCGGCTCCGGACGATCCAGGAGCGGACGGGGTGGGCCTGGACGGGATTCTCGGGCGGAGCCTACTGCGCCGCGATGATCACGATGCGCCACCCGGACACCTTCGCCGCCGCCGCGATGCTCGGCGGCTACTACCGGCCCGAGTGGGGCAAGGCCAAACCGCCCTGGCCCGCGGGAAGTGCCCAGGACAAGGAGTACGACCTGATCGCCCTGGCCGCGTCCCGGCCGCCGGCCGTCGCCTTGTGGGTCCAGACCTCCCAGCGGGATCCCGAGTCGTGGCCCGACACGCAGCGGTTCTTGGCGGCCGCCAAGTCGCCCACCCTCGTGACGGCCGTCATCGACACCACCGGCGGTCATAGTTGGAAGGTGTGGCTGCCGCACATGTCCGGCGCGCTGGAATGGCTGGGCACGACGGTCCCCGGGTTCGCTCCCTGAACCGTCCGGGCGCGCCGACCGGACGGCTCGGGAGCCGCCCCGAACCCCCTCCGGGAGGGTCCGGGGACGGCGTCCGTCACCCCTTGATGCAGAGCAGCGTGTGCAGCCGGGCGACCACGTCGACCAGGTCGGCCTGCGCGGACATGACGGAGTCGATGTCCTTGTAGGCGGCCGGGATCTCATCGACCACGCCGGCGTCCTTGCGGCACTCGATGCCGGCGGTCTGGGTCGCGAGGTCGTCGGCGGTGAACTGCCGCCGGGCCGCCGCGCGCGACATGCGGCGTCCGGCGCCGTGGGACGCGGACTCGTACGACGCCACGTTGCCCAACCCCCGCACGATGTATGAGCCGGTGCCCATCGATCCCGGGATGATCCCGAGGTCGCCGGCGCCCGCGCGGATCGCGCCCTTGCGGGTGACGATCAGCTCGACATCGTCGTAGCGCTCCACCGCCACGTAGTTGTGGTGGCAGCGGATCGGCTCGTCGAACGCGATGCCCTCGATGCGGTGCGCGAGCTCGTCGCAGACCGCGGCGAGGATCACGTCCCGGTTGAGCAGCGCGTAGGACTGCGCCCACCACAGATCGTGCAGGTAGTCGTCCATCTCGGGGGTGCCCGCGAGGAACACCGCGAGGTCGCGGTCGACCAGCCCGACGTTGTGCGGCAGCGACCGCGCCTTGTCGATGTGCACCTGCGCGAGTTGGTTGCCCGTGCCCCGCGACCCGGAGTGCAGCGTGACCCACACCCGACCGTCGTCGCCGGAGCACAGCTCGACGAAGTGGTTGCCGCCGCCGAGCGTCCCGGTCTGCTCGACGGCCTTGCGGACCGCCTTGCCCGACCGGGCGCTGCGGGTCGCGGACGCCGCCCGCAGGTCGTCGAAGCCGTCCATGAGCTCGCGGTACCGGCGGCCCAGGTCGCGGTGCGCGCGGACGGTCCGCGGCTCGCCGTCGTGCGACCCGAAGCCCACCGGGACGCCGCGCTCGATGCCGTGCCGCAGGGCGGCGAGGTCGTCGGGCAACTGCTCGGGGGTCAGGTTGGTCCGGACGGCGGTCATGCCGCAGCCGATGTCCACGCCGACGGCGGCGGGTGCGACGGCCTGTGCCATGGCGATCACCGAGCCGACAGTGGCGCCCAGCCCGTAGTGGACGTCGGGCATGACACGGACGCCGTGGGTCCAGCTCAGGCGTGCGACATTCCGCAACTGCTGCTGCGCGCTGGGCTCGATGGCGGCCTCGTCGGCCCACATGAGCGTGTTGTCGGTGCCGGACAGCGGCACCGGGTACCGGGACATGGTTCTTCCTCCTGATTCGAATGGCGGGCGGGATCCGGCACACGAGTCCCCGGGAACGGGTGGAGCAACGGTGTGGCGAAAGGGAATCGGTGACGGGTCCCAGGTCAGCGCGGGAGCGCCGACTCGTCGGTGGGGACCTCGGAGCAGGCGCGCGCGGGCTGCGTCGCGGGTTCGCGACGGAGCAGGCGTGGGGCGCTCATGACCGATCTCTTCCTTCGTGGTGCCCGGGTGGGCAGCAGATCAGGATGACAGCTCCAGCGGTCCGGGGCAAATCGGGGTGGCGCGCGGGCGTCCGGCCACCGGCGCGGGTCGCGGGCGAGCGCCCGTCACCGACCCGAGAAGAACTGTCGGCCGCCGCGTCTACGCTTGCTCGCATGCGTCCGAAGAGCGACATCACCCGGCGCGTGGCCCCCTTCGAGGTCCACGCCGACTTCGTGCCGGCGGGCGACCAGCCGGCGGCCATCGACGACCTCGAACGGCGGATGAAGGCCGGCCAGAACGATGTGGTGCTGCTGGGCGCGACCGGCACGGGCAAGACGGCGACGGTGGCGTGGCTGGCCGAGCGGTTGCAGCGCCCGATGCTGGTGATGCAGCCCAACAAGACCCTGGCGGCGCAGTTCGCCAACGAACTGCGGCAGTTCTTCCCCGACAACGCGGTGGAGTACTTCGTCAGCTACTACGACTACTACCAGCCGGAGGCGTACGTCCCGCAGACGGACACCTATATCGAGAAGGATTCGTCGCTCAACGAAGAGGTCGAGCGGCTGCGGCACTCGGCCACCAATTCGCTGTTGACCAGGCGTGACGTCATCGTGGTGGCGACCGTGTCGGCGATCTACGGTCTGGGGACGCCGCAGGAGTACGTCGACCGCATGGTCCGGCTGCGGGTGGGCGACGAGATCGACCGGGACACCCTGCTGCGGCGGCTCGTCGACATCCAGTACGCGCGCAATGACCTCGCGGCCACGCGCGGCACGTTCCGGGTGCGCGGCGACACCCTCGAGATCTTCCCGATGTACGAAGAGAACGCCGTCCGCGTGGAGTTCTTCGGCGACGAGATCGAGGGGCTGTCGACGCTCCACCCGCTGACCGGCGAGCTCCTGAGCGAGGACGCCGAGCTGTACGTGTTTCCGGCGTCGCACTATGTGGCGGGTCCGGAGCGCATGGAGCGCGCCATCGCGGGGATCGAGACCGAGCTGGGGGAGCGACTGAGCGAGCTCGAGGCGTCCAACAAGCTGCTCGAGGCGCAGCGGCTGCGGATGCGCACCGGCTACGACATCGAGATGATGCGCCAGATCGGCACGTGCTCGGGCATCGAGAACTACAGCCGTCACATCGACGGGCGCGGTCCGGGGAGCCCGCCCAACTGCCTGCTGGATTACTTCCCCGAGGATTTCGTGCTGGTCGTGGACGAGTCGCACGTGACCGTCCCGCAGATCGGCGGCATGTACGAAGGCGACATGTCGCGCAAACGCACGCTGGTCGACTTCGGCTTCCGGCTACCGTCGGCGATGGACAACCGGCCGCTCCGCTTCGAGGAGTTCGTCGAGCGCATCGGGCAGACGGTGTATCTGTCGGCGACGCCGGGTCCATACGAGCTCGCGCGTGCGGACGGGGTGGTGGAGCAGGTGATCCGTCCGACGGGGCTGGTCGATCCCGAGGTTGTCGTGAAGCCCACGAAGGGCCAGATCGACGACCTCATGGGCGAGATTCGCGGGCGGGTGGAGCGCAACGAGCGGGTGCTCGTGACGACGCTCACCAAGAAGATGGCCGAGGATCTCACCGACTACCTGGTCGAGAACGGCATCCGGACGCGGTACCTGCACTCCGAAGTCGACACGCTGCGGCGCATCGAGCTGCTGCGCGAGTTGCGGCTGGGCGAGTACGACGTCCTGGTGGGCATCAACCTGCTGCGTGAGGGGCTCGACCTGCCCGAGGTGTCGCTGGTGGCGATCCTGGACGCCGACAAGGAGGGCTTCCTGCGCTCGGAGCGGTCGCTGATCCAGACCATCGGCCGCGCGGCGCGCAACGTGGGCGGGCAGGTGCACATGTACGCGGACAAGATGACACCGTCCATGACCGCCGCCATCGACGAGACCAACCGTCGGCGGGCCAAACAGGTCGCCTACAACACCGAGCGGGGGATCGATCCGCAGCCGCTGCGCAAGAAGATCGCCGACATCACCGACATGCTGGCCCGCGAGGACGCGGACACCGACGCGCTGGTCGCCAAGGCCGGCGGACGCCGCGGGCAGCCGGTCCCGACGCTGGGGGCGGCGGCGAAGGGGGAGCGGGAGCTGGGTGCGCTGCCCACGTCCGAGCTGGCCAAGCTGGTGGGGGACCTCACCGAGCAGATGCACGAGGCGGCCAAGCAGCTCCAGTTCGAGACCGCCGCGCGGCTGCGCGACGAGATCGCCGACCTGAAGAAGACCCTGCGTCAGATGGTCGAGGCGACGAAGTGAGCGGCTTCGGACGCCGCGAGGCGGCCCTGGTCAACCAGGCGGCGCTGGGAGCGGCGCTCGCGGTGCAGGTCCTGGTGGCTGCGGGTGTGGTGCCCGCGGCGTGGGTCGCCGGCGGGCGCATCGCGGATCCCCGGGCGGGGCGGTGGACGTCCGTGGTCAGCGCCGGGGTGTTGCTGCCGCTGCTCGTGGCGTCGTCGCGTCCGGACGCCGTCCCCCGCCCGGTCTTCGGGGCGATGGCGGCGCTGTTCGCGGCGTCCGTCCCGGCGCAACTGCTCGGAACGCCGTTCGAACGCCGCGTGATGTCCGGCGTCGCCGCAGCCATCGCGGTGTCCAGTGCTCGGCTGGCCTGGTGGTCGGGGGCGTCCCTGGAGGGGCCGGCGCGTGGGCAACGTGGTCGGTGCTCCGTGGGGTGACGACGCCAGGAGGCGCCGCGAGGTGACTGCCGCTGCGACACCCGCCACCACTCCCGCCGCGTGTTCGGTGACTGTCCGAGGTGACTTCCCGAGGTGACTGCCCGAATGGGGCTGCCGGGGTGGATTGCCTGACGCGCAGTATGCCAGTCCCCTTTGGGCAGTCGGGGTGGATCGGCGATGCCGGGGTGTCTGTGGCTGGAGGGGGCCGGTTCGCGCGTGGGGTACGCGGACGGAGACGTTGCCGCGTGTTGGTGGCTGGAGGTGGCCGGTTCGCGCGTGGGGTACGCGGACGGAGACGTTGCCGGGTGTTGGTGGCTGGAGGTGGCCGGTTCGCGCGTCGAGTTCGCGGTCGTCGGTGTCGGACGCCGTGAGTCGCGGGGCGGTGGTGTTGAGGGCGTGGGTGTTGGCGTCGCGCGTGTCGGTGGCAGGGTTCGTGGGGCGGTGGTGTTGAGGGTGGGGCGTCGTGGGTCGGTGATTGGGGTGGCGTGGCGAGGTGACTGCCCGGATGGGGCTGCCGGTGTGCGTGACCCGGTGCGCAGTGTGCCAGTCCCCTTTGGGCAGTCAGGGCGAGCAGGGCGAGCATGTCGGTGCTGGCCGCGTGGGCGCCGACGTTGCCGGGTGTTGGTGGCTGGAGGTGGCCGGTTCGCGCGTCGAGTTCGCGGTCGTCGGTGTCGGACGCCGTGAGTCGCGGGGCGGTGGTGTTGAGGGCGTGGGTGTTGGCGTCGCGCGTGTCGGTGGCAGGGTTCGTGGGGCGGTGGTGTTGAGGGTGGGGCGTCGTGGGTCGGTGATTGGGGTGGCGTGGCGAGGTGACTGCCCGGATGGGGCTGCCGGTGTGCGTGACCCGGTGCGCAGTGTGCCAGTCCCCTTTGGGCAGTGGGTGGATCGGCGATGCCGGGGTGTCTGTGGCAGGAGGTGGTCCGTACGCGCGTGGGGTACGTGGACGGAGACGTTGCCGGGTGTTGGT
Source organism: uncultured Nigerium sp. (assembly GCA_964482465.1). GTDB lineage: Bacteria > Actinomycetota > Actinomycetes > Propionibacteriales > Propionibacteriaceae > Propioniciclava. The sequence goes on from CAYZXQ010000008.1 coordinate 50,244, forward strand.
GGCTGGAGGGGGCCGGTTTGCGCGTGGAGTTCGCGGTGGATGGTGTTGCCGCGTTCGTTGGAGTCGCGGGGCGGCGGTGTTGAGGGCGTGGGTGTTGGCGTCGCGCGTGTCGGTGGCAGGGTTCGTGGGGCGGTGGTGTTGAGGGTGGGGCGTCGTGGGTCGGTGATTGGGGTGGCGTGGCGAGGTGACTGCCCGGATGGGGCTGCCGG